>JBPCVY010000224.1:0-5412 GCA_051010055.1 Hyphomicrobiales bacterium
CTGTCCATGCGAAAATAGATAAAAAAACCCAGACCATGCGGGTCTCCGTGAACGGGCGGCACATGTATACCTGGAAGGTATCAACCGGGGCCTACAGTTATCACACGCCAAGCGGCACCTACTCGCCCAAGCGCATGCACACAATGTGGCGCTCGCGCAAGTACCAAAACGCGCCAATGCCCCATGCGATTTTCTTCAAGGGCGGCTACGCGGTGCACGGCACAGGCTCTATTTCACGGCTTGGCAGGCCTGCCTCTCACGGCTGCATCAGGTTGCATCCGTCAAATGCCAAGAAGCTGTTCTCTTTGGTGCGCAAACACGGCATGAGCAATTCGCGCATAACTCTTTACGGCTCATATCCTTATAAATCTGCGGACCGCAAATATGGCAAGGCGTTGCGCTGGGCAGACGCCAATCCACGCGCGGCACGCAAGAAGAAAAAGCGCCGTACCGCAAGCCAGCGGAAGAAGCGCCGTTATGCCAGCTATAAGCAAAAGCGCCGCACCCGCACCGCAAGCCGGAACAGCAACTTCTTTGATGAACTGTTCCGCTAGGGTCTAGTCACTGATCCAAACGAGGGTTTTCCAGGTACATATAAAACGCGCTGCTTTTGCGGCGCGTTTTTTGTTTGCCCAGCCCAATTCGAACATTGATCGACATCAATGCCCCGATTGTGGTTTGCAGGTTTCCTGCACCCAGCAGCGCAAAGCCTCCGCCGGTTGCGCCCTGCTCTGTTTGCTATAGGAGCTTTATATGCATGCACGCGACGTGATGACCGCTCCGGTGGTGACGGCAACACCAGATGCAACGGTTCTGGAAATTGCAGAAAAACTGCTGGAACACCACATTTCGGCGGTGCCCATTGTAAACGAGGACAGCGCCATATTAGGGATTGTTAGCGAGGGCGACCTTATCCGCCGCACCGAGCTGGGCTCCGGTAAGCGCCGCTCATGGTGGCTGGCTGCACTTGCCGGCAAGGCGTTGGCGGCAGAGGAATTCATCAAGTCTCACGGAATGCATGCGCGCGATATCATGACCCAGGATGTGTTGGTGGCCGATGAAGACACGCCCCTGTGGGAGATTGCCGAGCAGCTTGAACGGTGCCGTATCAAGCGGCTTCCCGTGGTCAAGGATGGCAAGCTTTCAGGCATCGTGAGCCGCGCCAACCTGCTTCAGGCGCTAACGCTGCACCGGCCTGACGAAGACGCCGCGCCAACGCTGAAGGATAAGGAAATCCGCGCCCGGATTATGGATGTTTTGAAGAAAGAAGCCTGGCCGGAAACCAGCCACCTGAACCTCGTTGTGAAAGACGGCACGGTTTATCTGTGGGGCACAGTAAGCTCTGAACTGCAGGCAAACGCGCTGAGGGCTGCTGCAGAAAGCACCGAAGGCGTCAAAAGCGTCGTCGACAACACGGCCGTCGCAAAAGTGCTTTATTAGATGCCCCGCCGCTCAGGTGCGGGCTGTTCCCCCTACCTCATCCCGAGTTTGACGAGGGATGAAGAGGGAAAAGAAACAACCACCGCGCTTGCCTTCATCCCTCGTCAATCTCGGGATGAGAGTCGGCGGGCGCAAACTCACAACACAAAAAAACGCCCGGGAATGACGGGCGCTGTGAGTGGTGGTACGGGGGCTAACCTTTGCCAGGCATCAGCCCGGCCGGAAGGTGCTTTTGCTCCTCCCGCCGGCCGCGCTGGAAGAGGCTCAGCATGGAATGAACATCCCGCTCGAGCAATTCAGTGGCCCGGCGCTGGGACTTCAACATAGTCCGCGTTAAATGGGTGAGCGTTATCACGTGGGCCTCGATGTGACGCATGTTTGCGTTCATCTCCTGCACCACGAAACAAAGCTTGCGGTTTTCCTCTTCCCTGTTGATGTCTGAGGGAGAGGACTCGTGTTTTGATGTAATTGTGGTATCAGTTTCTTCAGCCATTCCGGCCTCCTGTGTAGGTTGGTTGGTTAGGGTTCTGTTCGGTGCGGTAAACACCGGCAGAACCCGCTTGGTTTAAGGGCCAAGCTCTGAGAGTGGACGATCATTTTTGTGATTTATATTCATATATATAATTTAAATATTTTTGTTTAACTCTTACCAACCACTATGTTCGAGACGCGATGCCTGCGCATCGCTCCTCACCATGAGGACTGAGGGAGCCGAACCCTCAATCCTCATCCCGAGCCTGTCGAGGGATGAAGTGGGAAAAGAAACAAGGCCGCCCCCGCGGACAAGATCAGCCCGCGCGAACAAGGAGAGCGCGGTTAAGCTGATCGACTGTAGACCGAGCGCGCTAGCGCGAACTGCCGCGAGCGAGATAAACAAACACCGCACTTGTGTTCATCCATCGAGACGGTGGCTGCACCACCTCCTCGGGATGAGGATTGATGGTGCCGCGCCTCTCCAACCTCATGGTGAGGAGGCGCGGAGCGCCGTCTCGAACCATGGAGGGGACCCGTTCTATGGCTGGTTTGCCCGAAGCTTTTCCATCAAAGCCGCGTCTGTTCCCTCAAGGATGAGTTCTGCGCCTTCGCCATCCATCATGAAACGTCAATCTTTCACCAGTTCGCCGGCAACTGAGACACGCCAGCCAGTTGTGCTTCCTGCCAATCCTGCCTGCTTCAGCTTTCCTGAAACTGCCGGGCTGAGGCGGATTTTTATTACGCCATCGCTTATCCCGGCGGATGTGAGTTCGTCAGCACTCACCGGTAAGAAGGAAATTTCTTCATAAAATTCGATGGCGGCTTGCGTGCCGGGGTTTTCAGCCCTGCGGGCAGCTTCGATGCGTTCCACAAACCATTCATATTCAACGCCGGTCCGCCCGGAGATATTAATCGTTCTCATTGTGCCTGCGTCATGAACCTTGAGACCGGACAGCCAAACCTTTCCCATAAATGCCGCCATGGTTTTCTCACCAAGAAGGGCCGCGAGGAACTGGTTAAGTTTCTCAGCACACGCCAGGGAAAAGCGGGCCACCAGAGCCGGAACTTTTTCCATGCCATCCTAGGTAACCTGCACATTCTCGATGTCGGATGTGTAGATGGTATGGGCCTTGCCTACTTTATAGAGCGTGAAAGCCGCACCTGGTTTGTCAGATGCGGCAGCCGGCCCATAGAAGAAAATCAGGGATAAAAAACAAACCGTCAAAAACTTCCGCAATTCGAAATTCCTTTAGTCAAACATCCTCCCCGCCCTACCAGACGGTTACCTTAACATGTTGACCTAAAGAATGGCTTCTTGCGGGGACTTTTATTGCAAAAATTGAGTTACCTGGCGTTGAGACCAATTCGGAGCCCGGTCCAAGACGTTGTCAGCGGTCCCTATGTTCAAGAAACACTATTGAATAGTCGGTCCCCGCGCGCCGACGGGCAAAGAAAAAGCGCTTGTGAGGCCAGATAAGATCCCTGTTTCGCCAATCATTGGCAATCCTCTTCTTTCGTGTGCGAATGCGCTAGCAATCAGCAACCCGGCCAAGGTGTCAAAGCGTCCGGCAGAAGTTTTTTCAATTGCCTTCTTTGCCAAAAACGAAGCTCTTTCAGAGTGCCCGGCATTCAACATGGCTTCTATGAGTGTAAATACTGCAAATTCTTCATGATCGACGGTCAGGTTTAGACCAATCAGTGTGTGCAGTTTTGCGAACAAAATGTCACCAATCTGTAGCGCAGGGCTATTGGCGGCTATCCCTATAGCGCGCGCTAATTCTAACACGTTGGAATCTTTGGCGTTTGCATCTGAGGCCGCGCCGAACAGTTGCCTCATCAATGTGACAGCTGCTAATGCGCTTGTTTTTTCGCCACTTGCGAGAAGGAATTGTACCAGCGAAAGAGCTTGGAAACGCACACCTGAAAACTCGCTCAAATCACTGAGTATGGTCTTGCTAATGATCTTTGAAGCCAATCCATTATGCAATGCTTTGTCTTCACGGACCCCTGGCGGCGCGATAACCACCATCAAAAGCGCAAGCCGATCCTTGGCTTCGGAAACACGATTGAGTTTGATTGTGGCAAATTCCTGAACCAGCAGTGCAGATTCCCGATCCTCTTTCGAAGTATGAAACCATAAAAGCGTCCCCAAGAAATCAAAAATGCGAACTTCGCCGCCATCTGATGCAAGCCCGACTTTCCAGATCGCGTTCAGGCACAAGTCATCAGTTTCCAGCGCGCACTTGTGGAAATCATTCAGATAACGGCCACCGGTTTTGCCTATTCCAGCGGAAGCCGCAATTTTGGCTAAAATCAGAATATTCAAGTGGCAAAAGTTATCGCTTTCTTTTGCCTGCAGTATTTCTTGCGCATTTTCTAAATATCCCCAGGCTTTTTCAGTCAGGCCTGCTTGAATAGCGAATATAGCTAAATCCGCATTATTCCAAACTCTATCCTCATCGGAAATTGCCGTCGCGGATCGCTTCAATCTCTCAAGATTGGTGAGCATCAGTTCTACTTCACTGGTTTCGCCGGCACTGCGAAAAAACTCTACAAATTGAGAGGCAGCTGGAAGAGACGCGCTGGCGCCCGGGTTCTTCACGGCCTCCTCTTTCGCCAATGACCAAGCCGCGGCGAATGACACATCGCCGCACTTTTTTGCAATTTCTCGATTGCCGGTTTTAAGCATCGCTGTACATACAGTGAGTAGATCAAAAACTGCATCGTTGCGCATTTCATCCACATTGGAAGTCAACTGCTGCGTTGTGCGCTGAGCCAGGATATTGAGAACATTCCTTGCGCGCTGAACGTTACCCGAAGCAACCAGGTAAGTTGCGGCGGTGAAGAGACTGCGGAACTCTCGCTCGCGTTTTCGTTCATTTTTGAGATCGACCGATCGAAGCGATTCGCCGAGATTTTGCCAATCAACTTCATTCACACAAACTGCATTTTTACTCAAAAGCGAAGCAGCTGAAGCGAGGACGACACGTTGCAAATGCAAAATTGCTGTCTTGCCGCGATCACTGCGGAAGAAGGCAAGTGCGCATTTTTTAGTGGCAAAGGCGGGTTCGAAGAGAAGTACAAAGGCAAGGACCGGTATCAATATAAAAAAAGATCGCTTCAAATTTATCCCCCATAAAAATTACATCTTTAAATTAGCAACTGCCGAAAAAATCACCAAGGAGATGTAGTAATGCATTGGAACAAAAAAGATGGTGGCCTTGGCAACGCACCAATTTTTTCAACGATCGCGTGCAAATTCGGGTTGTTGCAAGGAGCCTCAGGGACACGGTCGTCCCGGTTTTCAGCGCCGAAGCAAGCATAATTGACGAGTATAGCCGAAGGAAAATACTCACATTCCCACCATCACTAGGCTCGATTACGTTTGAATTTTGGGCAGGAGACAACAAGGGTAGCGCGCATGAGCCTAAATTCAGGATCCACAGTGACATCCCGAACCAGCCAACATACGAATGGTTTGCGATAGGCCGAGTCTTT
>JBPCVY010000225.1:0-11681 GCA_051010055.1 Hyphomicrobiales bacterium
CCTTCAGATGTGCGTGACGCCAAGCTGAAAGCAGGAATGCAACCGCGCTGAAGACGATAAGCACTACCGAAATCATTCGGATGCCCCAAAAGGGCAGGACGTCAATCATGAACTTTTCAATGGCCAACCCCGCAGCCAGCGCACAAAGGCCAGTGCGCAGCCATGCAGCATAGGTGCGCTCGTTCGCCAAGATTGTGCGGTCGAGCGCTAGCTCAAGGCCACGGTCCCGTTTGTCAGCACCGTCTTTTCTGGTTTGATTATCAACTCCAGCGCTCATTTATGTTCACATTAAAGTCGTTTGCCGTCTGAAGGAAACTGGTGTCAGCATATGCGCAACAACTAAACTCGTTCGATAACTTACTCACAAAAGCGTAGAAAAACTAACACGGAGAACAATCAGATACGGTGGCAAAGATGGAAAAACTCTATCCGAAGGCGTGGATTGTTATTACAGTTGTGTTTGCTGGTTTGGCGTTTTCGCTTTCCGCAGATGCGGGAGAGCCTTCCGTGCGCGGTTCCATCTATGATTCCAATGCGCAGAATCTTCTTGGCGTCACAGGCGCCACCAGAAAGAAGGTTGATGAAATCATGGCGCAAAGCGATGGGCGGATGCAGGCGGTATTTGACAAATACAAAATCAACCCAAAGGGTGAGCAGCACCTTGCGAAACTGATGGAGGCGTCATCGGAACTGGAAGCCATCGGCCGGTGGGAGAAAGCACAAATGAAGCAAATTCTGACACCTGCTGAGTTTGCCAAGTATGAGAAGATCATCGAATCGACAAGCGAGCGGGTGCGAAAGGCGGTCGAATAACTGCGCAGGCATCCCGTCATCGAATTATGTGTGAGCCTTTACCCGGCGTTTAAATTCTGATTCCATGGATTCAACATGCCGCAATACATTCTCGAGTGCTTCCTTTTTGTTAGCATTCTGGGCCTCGTCTGCCCATTGCTCAAACTCTTCACGCAGAATCTCCAGAACTTCGAGCGAACCTTTCAATGAGGCCAATTCCGTGTCTGACATAAGCGGTTTTCCTTCCCAAGTTGCGGAATATTTCTCATCGGCGCGAATTGAGCACCCATAAAGCGTACATAACAACTTGAAATATGTTTGTCTTTAAAAGCTTGAGTAAAAAAAGCAAAAGCGCCGTGGTTGAATGACCAGCATCCCGCCGGGTGAAAACGGGACAAGTAATTCGCCTGGTAAACCACCCCCTATAGTCAGGCAGAACGTTTACATGCCAGTGTTGGGCGCATCACACCGCTTCATGGACTGATATCATGCCAATTTCCGGACCACGACTTGAAGAACCAATGAACGTTTATCGTCTACTTGAAAACGGATTGACCAAAAACCCTGACGCTGTTGCGCTCGCATCCCTTGAGAAACAGCTCAGCTGGATTGAATTAGACCAGGAAATTGATGCAATAGCCCGCGGCCTTTTGGCTTTCGGCCTTCGTCCTGGTGACCGCGTGGCCTCGCTTATGCCGAACAGGGCGGATTTGCTGGCTCATTATCTTGGGTGCATGCGCGCGGGACTGGTGGCGGTGCCGCTCAACTACCGCTACATGCCGCCTGAAATCGACCATGCCTTGACGGTAAGCAAAGCATCGGCGCTGTTGTTTCACGAAGAGCGCATGGGCGAAGTTGAAGCCTCCAGCCTAGTGCAAAATTTGCCGCTTGGAAAAATTGTCTATGGCGCAGAGGGGACCGCGTTGCTGCGGTTTGAAGATTTCCTCACAGCCGGCAACCAAGCTGATCCTTTACCAGAACCCGATGCGCACAGACCTGCGGTGATATTCTTTACGTCAGGCAGCACCGGGCTTCCCAAAGGGGCCACGCATTCTGCAGAAACCTTGGGCTGGATGCTCGCGAGTTCCGCAGCCGGGTTCGAGTTCACCGCCAAAGACATCGTCTTGCCTGGCTCTTCCATATCCCATCTTGGCGGATTTTTGTTTTCTCTTGCCGCACTTGGAACAGGCGCCAGGGTGCTCATAGCCCGGGCCTTTGATGGGGAGGAAGTGCTGCCCCTTTTGCGCACCCACAAACCAACGGTGTTGTGCATGTTGCCTGCGCCATTGCTGCATCTGGTACGCGATTATGGAGCGGTTAAGGAGGATTTCAGTTCCTTGAGAATGTGCCGTTCCGGTAGCGATAAAGTGCCGGCGGAACTTGAAAAAGAGTTCACCGAACTGACAGGCGTTGTTATCGATGAAGGCTATGGCATGACTGAAGTGGGCCTTGCCGCGCTCAACCCGCCTTCCGGGCTTATCAAGACGGGGTCCATAGGCAAACCATTGCCCGGGTTTGAATTCAGCGTGCGCGATGATGAAGGAAGTGAAGTGCCGGTGGGAAGCGATGGCCGTTTATGGATGAAAACCAAAAGTGCAACAACCGGCTATTGGGAAAATACGGAAGCGACTTCCGAACTCATTGAAGATGGTTGGCTTGATTCTGGCGACCTGATGAAAGCCGATAAAGATGGCTACCTGTGGTTCCGGGGTCGCAAGAAGCAAATAATCGTCCATGACGGCTCCAACATTTGCCCCCAGGAAGTTGAAGATGCGCTGCTTGAGCACCATTCGGTGGCAAGCGCCGGAGTGGTTGGGGTACACGATTTGCTGCATGGCGAAAATGTCCGCGCATACGTCGTGTTGCAGGAAGGCGAGCGGCAGCCATCACGTGGCGAACTCATCGAATTCGCCCGGAAGCGCATTGGATACAAGGCTCCCGCTGAGATTGAATTTCTTGGCGAAATGCCGTTTAACGCAACGGGTAAGGTGGACCGGGTTAAACTGAAGAAAATGGCTGCGGAAAGTCACCGCCCGAGTTAGGGAGCGTCGCTTCGACGTTTTTTGCGGCGTGCGGATCTAACTATTGTACACAAGTGGAAAGTCGGGTCCGTCTAGAGGTTCGCCCGTTTTGAGGGTGAGGTGATTGAAAGGTGGTGAGCCTCTGCCTTTCCGGTCCACAAACACCGCATCATCTCCCACCCACCTGGCAGAAAAAGCACGTCTTCTTTGCAACTGACCGGTATTTGCAGCTGCACCATGGACAATGCGAAAATCGAACACAACCGCATCTCCAGGTTTCATGGCCCAGCTCACAATGTTGTAGTCTTCTTTGTTGGCATCGATATCGGGCATTTCTTCGGAGGTGTCGCTTTCATAAAGATCGCTGCCATCGAACCGTTTTGGCCTATGGATTTTCCCCCAAAGGTGAGACCCGGCTACGCACTGCAAGGCAGTTTCCTGTGGCACCTCATCGAGCGGTATCCAGAAACTTGCCGATTTCTCACCTGCCGTGCAGTAGTAAGGCTGGTCCTGGTGCCAGGGAGTTACAATTGAGGTGCCTGGTTCCTTGACCAAAACATGATCGTGAAAGAAACGGGCAGTATCTGATCCCATCAACCCTGCAGCGATTTCTGCGGCTGGAGAATTGAAAACGAAATCATTGAACTCAGGAATGCGCTGCCAGTTCACGAGATCCTGGAAAAACCGTGCGGTCCCGTCATCAGGCGTATAGGAACGTTCACGTGGGCTGGGATCGGCCATGAGTTTTTCAATGCCAGCGCGCAGCAGGTCAACCCAATCTGAAAACACACCTTCTAAAAACACAACACCATCTGATGCGTACCGCCGGGTCTCGCCAGCGCTTAGAAACTCTTCTGGAGATTTCGCCATAACTGCCTGCCCATTGTCCGTTGTTCTTCATACCTATACCAATCCAATTATTCTAAGCAGTCTGTTTTGATATACGTCAACCAGTAGCCGATTCTTTTCGCATAATCTGGTAAGGCAAACTCATTAAAAATCACGAAAACCGGGCAGGCGGCAATATGATGGTAATACTTGTTCCAACAGACGGATCACCAGCAGCAACCAAAGCCTTGGATCTGGCAATTGATTTGGCAAAGCTGCATAGATCAAAGATTAAGCTTCTGCACGTTCTGCTTCGTGACAAGGAAGCCAGTGATCTTGTAAAAATTCCAGCTATCTCCGCAGATAAGGTGCTGCTCAGTGCTTTGCGGGAGTGCGAAGCCCGGCCTGCCGGCAGCGCGACGGAGAACCCTTATGAATTGACTTACATTCCGGTTCAACCAGCGCCAAAAGAACTGCTGAAGGCAATCGGAAAGCAGCTACTCGATGAGGCCCGTTCTCATGCCGCTGAAGAAAGTGTTGAGGTAGAGATGATGGAAATGGTTGACGGGAAACCGGCCAACGCCATTGTTGATGCGGCGGACGCTGAGAACGTGGACACGATTGTGATGGGCATGCGCGGTTTAAGGCAAATTGAAGCCATCGCCATTGGCAGCGTTTCTCAAGAAGTGAGCAGCCGTGCGGCCTGCACATGCGTTGCTGTTCATTAGCGGACATAAGCGCTGCCTTAAAATTGCCCAAAGAGTGCCTCGTTGAAATCTGATTGTCTCCAAAACATCGGCCAATATTATCTTTAGATTGCCGCCCATAAGATGACAAAAAACATGTCTTGGGAGGCTGAAAATGGGTGCAACCGCACAAAAGAGATTATTCGAGTTCATCTGGTTCGCGGCACTTGCAGTTTTAGTTTTCGCTCAATCTCAATCCCAGCAAATCGAGCATTTCATTCCGTAACGCCGGTTCAAATCGTTTAACCTCCAGAGCATCAATTCTCTTACTTTGAAAAGTTCGGTTGGCTAAACCTTCTACAAATGGTGGCGGATTTTCCTGCTGAAAGCGCGCCTTAGACGCAAATGCCGCGTTGCCGGGCGCGTTGATGATGCATAGTGTGGCCCAGCTAATTCCAACAAAACCAAGGGCCACGGCGTTGCGAGTTGATGAGTTTGATTTTGATCTGCCCCAGGAGTGTATAGCGCTCCGGCCGGCAAGCCCCCGCGACAGCGCCAGGCTTCTTGTTGTCAAGCAAGATGAACTTAACGGCAATCACGCAATAAGTGAGTTACCTGATTATCTGAATTGGGGCGATGTGTTGGTGCTGAACAATACGCGGGTAGTACCGGCGCGTCTGAAAGGTAAGAGAGTGGGCCGGGGAGACACCACACCCGGTATTGAGGCAACATTGCATCAGCGCACGGGCGATGAAACCTGGAAGGCGTTTTTGAAACCGGCGCGCAAAGTGAATGAAGGCGACAGGATTGCATTTGGCGATGCCATCTCAGCATGCGAAGGCAGTGAATTGGCGGCCACTGTTTCGGCCAACTACGAAGGCGGTGAAACCGAGCTCACGTTCGATCTTGCTGGTGCAGTGCTTGATCAGGCAATCGCCACACATGGCACCATGCCGTTGCCCCCCTATATCGCGTCCAAGCGGGCACCTGACCGGGCTGACCGTGACGATTATCAAACAGTCTACAACAGCCAGGAAGGAGCCGTGGCTGCGCCAACAGCGGGCTTGCACTTCACCGACGAGCTTTTGAAAAAGCTCAACGATAACGGCATCGAGCTCATCTTCGTCACATTGCATGTTGGTGCAGGGACTTTCTTACCGGTTAAGGTTGACGACACCAGTAATCACAAAATGCATGGAGAGTGGGGCGAGATAACCGAAGATGCGGCGCACAAGATTAATGAGGCAAGGGCTAGAGGCGGTAAGATTATCGCCGCCGGAACGACATCGCTGAGGTTGCTAGAAAGCGCTGTGGATGAAGAGGGCATTGTTCACCCGTTCGCTGCCTTCACCGAGATATTTATCACCCCAGGCTACCGGTTTCGCGCGGTAGATCTGCTGCTAACAAATTTTCATTTGCCGCGCTCAACTCTGTTCATGCTGGTTTCAGCCTTTAGTGGCTTGGAGCAGATGAAGAGCGCCTATTCTTATGCAATCGAAAACGGCTTTCGATTTTATTCGTACGGAGATGCGTGCCTGCTCTTTCCAAAGCCCATCGAAGGATGATCATGAAAAAGGACTTTTCTTTCACCTTGCTTGCCGAAGATGGCAATGCACGCTGGGGCGCCATTTTCACACCGCGCGGTGAAATCCGCACACCTTCCTTCATGCCAGTAGGAACAGCTGGCACCGTCAAGGCGCTGTATCCTGAACAAGTGCGCGAAGCTGGTGCCGATATCGTTCTTGGAAACACCTATCATTTGATGTTGCGGCCGGGAGCAGAAGAGGTTGCAGCGCTTGGCGGATTGCACAAGTTTATGCGCTGGCCCCATCCAATACTTACGGATTCCGGCGGCTTTCAGGTTATGTCGCTAACGGAGCTCCGGAAAATGAACGAAGAGGGTGTTGCCTTTGCCTCCCACATTGATGGCTCGCGCCATATGCTCACCCCTGAGCGCTCGATTGAAATTCAGGGGCTGCTGGGTTCCGATATTCAGATGCAGCTTGATGAATGCACGCCTTATCCGGCCACATTTGATGAAGCCAAAACATCAATGGAACTCTCTTTACGCTGGGCAGAGCGCTCGAAGAAAGCGTTTGGGGCAAACACCCACCAGGCATTGTTTGGGATTGTCCAGGGTTCCGTCTATGAAGAATTGCGCCATGAATCGGCTCGCCAGCTTATTGGAATGGACTTTCCGGGGTACTCCATAGGCGGCCTGGCTGTTGGTGAGGGGCAAAAGGCAATGTTGGATACGCTTGATTTCACATTGCCGGTCATGCCGCGCGAAAAGCCTCGGTACCTAATGGGCGTCGGCACGCCGGATGATTTGCTGGAATCTATAGCCCGCGGCATCGACATGTTTGACTGTGTGATGCCGACCAGATCGGGCCGCCATGGCCAGGCATTCACCCGGTTTGGGAAACTGAATTTGCGTAATGCCCGCCATGCCAATGATCCGCGCCCGCTGGATGAAGCATCCAGCTGTGCTGCAGCGCGCGATTATTCGCGGGCCTATCTGCATCATCTGTTCAAATGCGGCGAGTATCTCGGCCCCATGCTGTTGTCACTCATCAATGTCTCTTACTATCAAGAGGTTATGGCGGGCGCGCGAGCGGCAATAGAAAAGGGCGGTTTCGCCAGCTATGTGGATGAAACAAAGGCTGGTTGGGAAAAAGGCGATATCCCGCCGCGGGACTAAGCGTTACCTTCTTGCAGGCAATAAAAAACTGGGCCCCACAGATGTGGGACCTGGCTTCGAGACCAAAAAGGCCTCTCCCCCAAAAATAGAAGTGATTAGGAGATGAACCACCAGCGTTCGAGCAGGCGGCAACCGTCCATGTCCCAGTTGGACGCAAGGTCGCCGTGGCTGACGGATTTGTTCGCGGCAAAGACGTGCGAAGGGTACATCGGCACCACAACACCACCGTCCATGCTCACGATCTGCTGCATCTCGTAGTACATTTCGCGGCGCTTGTTTGAATCCAGCTCCGGACGTGCTGCAAGAAGCAGTTCGTTGAAGCGATCGTTGTCCCAGAACGTGTCGTTCCAGCTGGCGCCTTTTGCGTATGCGGTTGAGAACATCCAAACTTCCGTCGGACGGCCACCTCAGTAGCACATGGACCAAGGCTTCTTCATCCATACATTCGACCAGTAGTCATCGCTTGATTCACGGACCACGTTGATGTCGATGCCAGCTTTTGCAGCATGCTCTTTATAGAGAACAGCCGCGTCAACCGCACTGCCGAATGCTGCATCTAAAGCAGACAGGTCGACTTTCAGTGAATTGAGGCCAGCTTCTTTAAGGTAAAACTTGGTTTTGTCCGGATCGTAAGCGCGTTGCTCGAGATCTTTGTTGAAGTACGGGTTAGCCGGTGAAATCGGGTGGTCATTTGCCACTTCACCGTAACCGCGCAGAATGGTCTTCACGAGCGCTTCACGGTCAATGGCGTGCTTCAGAGCCATGCGAACATTGTTGTCATCGTATGGCGCACCGGTTGTGATCAATGGGATCGTGTAGTGCTGCGTACCCGTGGTCTGCTTGACATCAAGAGATGCATCGCGCTTGAGCAGGTGAACCGTTTTCAGGTCACAACGGCTCATTGCATGGATTTCGCCAGAAGTCAGTGCGCTTGTGCGTGCAACAACGTCTTTAATGGCGATGACCTTGACACTGTCAAAGTGGCCGCGGTCTTCCTTCCAGTAGTTCGGGTTGCGTTCAAGTTCCAAGGCAACGCCTGGCTCGAAGTTTTTCAGCTTGTATGCACCACAGCCCACGCCGTCAGTGGCGTTTGCGACCTTGCCGTCTTTCGAAGGCAGGATCGGCAGGTGGTAGTCAGACAAGATGCACGGGAAGTCGGCATTGCCGCCATCTAGGGTAAAGACAACGGTGTCTTTTCCGTCTGCCTTGATGTCCGTGATTGGTTTCAGAATGCCTTTTGCGCCAAGCTTGGATTCTTCACTGCGGTGATTGTCGAAAGAAGCAACAACATCGTCAGCATCCAAGGTTTTGCCATTGTGGAATTCAATACCTTTGCGGAGCTTGACGGTCCATGTGGCAGCATCAGGTGATGCTTCAATGCTTTCTGCAAGTTCCGGGTTGGCTTTACCGTTTGAATCGACTTCCGTCAGATAGTTGTGACGGCCAAAAGCTGAAATGATGCCTGAATTGTCAGTCAAAGTTGCCGGGTCAAGAGATTCAGTCGTTGAACTGGAACCTAGGCCGAGAATAAAGTGACCACCTTTTTAAGGGGTCGCGGCTTGCGCGGAGGTAAACATGTTGCTGGCAACAGTGGCGGTTACACCAAGTGCGATTGCACCGGATACAAACTCGCGCCGGGTGATGGACCGGCTTGCAGTCAACTTTTTCAGATTGTCAATTTCATTGCTCATACTATGAAAATGCCCTTTCAAAAAATTTGTTTTTATGTGCGCAAGTTCGTTCCTGCGCCTCACACTTCCAATATGGCCGAACTAAACGCAATTAGCGGCCATCTGCCACCCAAATTCGCCAACGATTTCGACAAAAAATTTGCCGTCATGGCGTCAAAATATTTAGCATCAAAAAAACGCGCGGGTTTAGTTCGTAGCCACACAAGCAGCATTTTGTGTTTTGTTCACGTAAATGATTGGCGGGTTTGATGATTGGATTAAGTTGCATCAAACGCATCAAACGGTGCGGCGTACCGTACCGATGTTCCGCATTCATCAAGCGCTCCAGGCTGCAACTCCGCTGCCATGAAATATTCCTTGGGATAGGGCGTAGTGGACTTCTGAGCCAGTTCCAGGCTAAATCCGAACCTCGTGTTATAGTCCGGCTCACCAATACGAAGAAAGCCTTCCAGCCCTCCCGGCCAGCGCACTCAAGGCCTTCCAATATGAGTGACGAACCGATGCCTTGCTTCTGGCAATCAGGCGCAACTGCAACCGGCGCCAGGGCTAGGTACGCCTCAGGGGCCTTTAGCCTTGAAAACAAATGTGTCCGGCAATCTCACCACCTTTAACCGCAACCAGGGAAAGTATCGCGTCATCTGAACGCCTCAGAGCTACTACAAGCACGGCCTCATCTGACTGACCGAAGGCTGCTTCGACCACAGCGGAGATCACGTTTTCTTCGCCAGGTCTTTCTTCGCGGATCAGCGTTCAGGTTGCACGTTCTCTTATCTCAAGGGCTTTCAGGCAGGCGGGGCGCGCGCGTACCCGCTGGAAATAGTCTGACACCTTTCCTTCGGGAATTTCCCAGCCTGCACCGTTCACGGCCCATCCGGCGCAATGGCCAAGCAGAAGATCGGACACTGTGAACTCATCGCCCATTACATACATATGGTCTCCAAGGCGTGTGGAGAAGACGTCCATTGCCCGGTCAAAATCGTACTTACATGCTCTTTGCGCGGTTTCACTTCTGAGCTCTTCAGGGAATATGAAATCGTTCTTGGCGTTCACCCGCAGCGGCGCATCAACTTCATCGATTGCAAAATTTGTCCAGCTGTCCTGCAGTGCACGTTCAATGGTGCCTGCCTTATATGTGAAGTTGCTATGGCGGTCGGTAAGGAACTGACAAATCGCCACCGAATCGATAATTACAGCGCCTTTGATCTTCAAAATGGGAACCTTGCCGGAGGGGTTTACCGCACTCACGTCACCGGAATGAGGACCGGCAGGGTTGATTCGTACTCCACGCCGAGTTCTTCAAGCATCCAAATGACGCGAATGGCGCGTGTCCTTGGTGATCCAATAAGCTGGTGCATATGGCGTTTCCAATAAAAATATTTGGTGTGAATTTGGTAGCGGTCAAACGGGAACCTTGCAATCACTAATCGCGGGAGAAAATACGGCTGCTGGCGCTATTGCAAAACATAGAGAGTGAACAGCGATGCAATATAAATGAGGAGCACAAAAATAGAATCGAGCCCTGCACCGAACAGTTTCGGCGTTCGGCGTATGAGTATGCCTGCAATATATATAGCGGTGACAACAATACCGGTGGCGAGGGAAAACTTCGCGGCATCGTCAGCTTGAGAAAGAATTGGGCCAGCCCGGTAAAAAATGTCCGCCGGGAAGATGAGCGCCAGCATTATCAGGTTGCTGCCGAATATATTCGAAATCGCCATGGTGTAGGCGCCAATGCGGGCGGCCGCCAGCGTGGTGCTGAGTTCAGGCAATGAGGTGGAAGCGGCAAGAAGCGTGACACCTACAAACGACGCTGAAAGGCCGGTTTGGTGTGCAATGGCATCGGCGGACTGGGCAAGGGTGTAGCCGGCAATCAAAATCAGAATGACACAAACGCCCGAGCGCGTGAACAAACCGCGCGTGGAGACATCGTCCAAACGGTCTCTGCCAAAGGGCCTGGTTCCGTTTTTCGCTGGTTCTTCTGGAATATCAACCGGCGCCCAGGAGGTGCGTTCGTCATATTGCCTGAGCAAGGCGATAACCAGGGGATAGGCAATTGAAAGACATAGAGCGCCCACCCCTATGCCGAAAATAATCGCCACGTCTCCCAAAAACGTGATGATGAGCAAAATGCCGAGCAATATCACCAGCATCACCGCTTCCAAGGCGTGTGTTGGTTTTCGTGGCCAGGAAGTAAGCGCGTGGCGGACGACGAATATATCTGCAACGGCGAGGATAGTTGTCTGCATTGTGACGCCGCCAAACATGTTGCCAAGAACAAGCTGGGCGTTGCCCGCATGTGCAGCTGATATGGTGGTAACAAGTTCTGGCAGTTCAGTTGCCGTTGCCAGAAAAATCAGCCCAATAAATGCCTTGGCCAGATTGAGCCGCTCTGAAACCTCGTCCGCATAGACAGCAAGTCGGGTGCCCGAAAACCACACAAGTGTGGCGGCAAGGCAGAATGCTGCCAGGTTGATACCGACTGGTAGTGCTGCAAAGTTCACCGTTGTCCGCCAGCCCATGACCTAGAGTTATGTTGCAAAATGCCATGGCGCGGATCAGGCGGAAAGGGCAGGGGCGCAAAAAAAACAAAGGCAGCCAAATTTGACCGCCCATTGTTTTGAATATGAAGTTTTGATTTTGAAGTATTGGCTCCCCGGGCCGGACTCGAACCAGCGACCCAGCGGTTAACAGCCGCTTGCTCTACCAACTGAGCTACCGGGGAATAACCTCAATGGGGCGCACTTATAGCGGCCTATTTCAGAATTTCAAGCAGCCAATTTACTTATTCGCCATTTTGTTTCGACCCGCTGGCCACATTTCCAGAAAATTGCGCCATTCGAACATGAATGCAAAATGAATACGCCATTCAGACCGGGTTCAATGGGGGTCGGCTAAAACCTCATTCATCGTCACCGGCAAAACAAAAACCACAACACACGAAACCAAACGAACCAGACCTCAG
>JBPCVY010000226.1:0-4431 GCA_051010055.1 Hyphomicrobiales bacterium
CTGAGGTCTGGTTCGTTTGGTTTCGTGTGTTGTGGTTTTTGTTTTGCCGGTGACGATGAATGAGGTTTTAGCCGACCCCCATTGAACCCGGTCTGAATGGCGTATTCATTTTGCATTCATGTTCGAAACCCCGTTTTCAAAGTCGCAAAAAAGCAATAGCTTTGACCGTTCGTGAAAGAAATTACCTCCATGGCTGGGCTGTGTAGTGGGGTAATGGAAGAGGAGAGTTTATGGACGTTCTGGAAGCTATAAAATCGCGCAAGTCCATTCGGGCGTTCAAACCTGATCCTGTATCGAAGGAGACGGTGGAGGAAATTCTGCAAGCCGCCCAGCGATCGCCGAGCGGAACGAACACCCAGCCCTGGCATGTGTATGTGTGCGCTGGTGATGTGAAGCAGGCGATTACCGATGATGTTCTTGAACTGGCGCGGGCAGGGCGCGGCCGCACCTACCATGAATATGACTATTATCCGGCCAAGTGGAAGGACATCCATAATGAACGCCGCCGCGAAATTGGCTGGACGCTTTACGGTTTGCTCGGCATCACCCGCGAGGACCGCGAAGGCCGCATGCGCCAGGCTGCCCGTAACTTTTTGTTCTTTGATGCGCCCGTGGGTCTATTCATCACTGTTGATTCCTATTTAGGGCGCGGCAGCTGGTCTGATGCGGGCATGTATGTGCAGACAATAATGCTGGCCGCCAAGGGGTTTGGCCTTGATACCTGCCCGCAAGCTGCCTGGATTGCCTATCAGGAACCCATAATCCGCCACCTTAACATTCCTGATGACCAAGTACTCATAACCGGTATGAGTTTGGGCTATGCCGATACCGATGCTGTGGAGAATACACTTGTAAGCGCGCGTGAAGAGCTTGCCAGCGTTGCCCAGTTTTCGGGCTTTGATTGAAAGGTGTGAGAGTGCAATTGCTCATGAAAGGGTTTCCATCACCACCGGAAGGGCAGGTAACGCTTGCCAACTGGAGAACAGGGCCGTTCTGCCGCTGGGCGTTTCATCACGTGCGCGAAATCGTACCGTCCGCAGATATCGCCAATGAGCCGGACGGCGTTTGGCATCTCGATGAAGCGCTTAAAGACCTAAGCCCCGTTCGCTTTGCGAGCCAGGCTGGGCCCCAAATCTCCCTTGAGCAGTACTTTGGGAGCGACAACACTGACGCCCTTGTCGTGCTGCACAAGGGTAAGCTTGTGCACGAAGCCTATCCGGACGGCATGGCCGCATCGGTCCCGCATATTCTGATGTCTGTCTCCAAATCCGTACTGGCCTTGGTTGCGGGCATCGCGATCGGTGATAAGGCCCTTCAAGAAGAAGACCCGGTTGAAAAACACGTACCTGAGATCACCGGCACAGCATTTGCCCGAAGCACTGTCCGAGACCTACTGGATATGCAGGTTGGGGTGAAATTCGATGAAGATTACCTCGCACAGTCCGGCCCCATCATCGATTACCGCAAGGCCACAAACTGGAACCCCGTCGAGTCAGGTGATGAGGTTTCTGACTTAAGAACCTTCTTCACCACGTTGACCGAGCGTGAAGACGGCTATGATGGCCGCTTTCACTATGTTTCCCCTTGCTCTGACCTTTTAGGCTGGGTTGTGGAACGGGCGGTGGGCCGCCGGTTTGCGGACTACATGTCAGACGTTCTGTGGAAGCCGCTGGGGGCAGAATTTCCGGCCTATATCACCGTTGACCGGCTTGGCGCGCCAAGGGTTGCCGGTGGCATTTGCGTGGCTGCGCGTGATCTTGCCCGTCTTGGCCAACTCATTTCCCTTGGCGGAAACCGGGATGGGCGGCAGATCATCCCTCAAAGCTGGATTGACGATATCATCGAAAATGGCAGCGTTGATGCCTGGCAGCGGGGAGATTTTTCAGAAGATTTTACGGGCATGCCCTTGCACTACCGCAGCAAGTGGTACGTGCTGCGGGGAGATACACGCATTGTCTTCGGTCTCGGCATTCACGGGCAATATGTATTCATCGATCAGACAAACGATATCGTGGTCGCGATCATGTCTTCACAGGCAGCTCCAGTAGATATTGCAAGACTGCGCGATGCACTCAGTTTGGCCACCGCTGTGATGGATCATCTTAAACAGTGAACTGACAGATGCTTGCAGGCCGGGCTCTAATTCGTGCAGCATGAATAAATCGCAATTTGCCGGTCCGGGGAGGCGCCGAACGATGAGCTCTGACAATCACTATGAAGTTTATGCGGTAAAATATGCTGAGAGGAATGATCGCACCCGCGCGGACAGTTTCATCATGGCAGATGACCATGCCTCCACCCATCCGATGGATTATTTCGTTTGGGTTGTGCGCAATGGCCAGCGCACAATTCTAGTGGACACCGGCTATGACGCCAAAGAAGGGCAGGCCCGCGAGCGGCCCATATTGATCGAACCTGCTGAAGCGCTGGCCGATATCGGCATTGTGCCGGATACAATCGATACGGTGATTGTCACCCATCTGCACTATGACCATGCTGGCGGGCTTGACCAGTTTCCCGAGGCAACATTGCACATGCAGGATGCTGAAATGGAATATGCGACGGGCCGTTGCATGTGCCACGACACTTTGCGTATGCCCTTTACAGCTGGCCATGTTTGCGAAGCCATCAGGCGGCTTTATTCCGGCAAGGTAATTTTCCACTCAGGCGCATCTGAAATTGCACCCGGAATAACTGTTCACCAGGTGGGCGGTCACAGCCGGGGGCTGCAATGCGTGCGTGTGGAAACTGCAAATGGACCGGTATTGCTGGCCTCTGATGCATCCCATTACTATGAGAATTTCGAAACCGGAAAACCGTTTCCCATCGTCGTTGATGTGGAAGAAATGCTTGCCGGTTTTGATTTTTTGAGTACCGAGGCCCGGGCAGGTGCAAATGTCATCCCCGGACACGACCCCCTGGTGAGGGAGAGGTTTCCGCGTGCGTTCGAGGGCTCGCGCGCTGACGTGAGGCGGCTGGATGTGAAAGCTTGAATGTCCGTTCTAGGCGGCCGGATCTGGCCGAATACGCTTTAGGAACTCCCAGACCGGCAATGCGGAAAGGCCGCCAATTACACCGGCTGCAAACTCGGGCAATGGGAACGAGAACAATCTTGCCCAAATCCAGCCTGCCAGAAAGCTGGCGCAAAACATCACCGCAACAGTGATGAGCAATCGTTGCCATAAAGGTAGGGTTAGTTTCATATCGCGATCACCTCAGATTGCGAACCCAGAACGAACTGAAATTAGACCAGAAATTAACGCAGCGGTCCACTTTCCAGCTTGGAAAAACTATCGTTTGCGTAAGCAGCGGCCATTAGAGTGCGGGTGTACTCCTGTTGGGGGTCATCAAAAATTTCAGCGGTCGGCCCGCTCTCGACCATCTTGCCGTCCTTCATCACCAGCACTTCATCGGCCATGGCGCGCACCACCGACAAATCGTGGCTGATGAAAATATAGGAAAGGGCGTGATCGGCCTGCAGGGTGCGCAATAACTCGATGATTTCCTTTTGAACTGAACGGTCGAGCGCAGATGTCGGCTCGTCAAGCACAACCACTTTCGGTTTGAGTATCATCGTGCGGGCAATAGCAATGCGCTGTCTTTGGCCGCCGGAAAACTCATGCGGGTACCGGTTGCGCGTGCCCGCATCCATTTGCACCTCGTCAAGCGCAGCGGCGGCACGGCGGTCCCTTTCAGAGGCCCCCAATTGCGGTTCATGCACCAACAGGCCCTCGGTGACGATTTGACCAACGGTCATGCGCGGTGAGAGCGAACCGAACGGGTCCTGGAACACCAGCTGCAATTCGCGCCTCAGCGAACGCTGGTTCTTCCAGACAACAGCGCCTAGGTCGGTTCCCTGAAAATCAACATGGCCTTCTGCCGGTAAAAGCCCAAGCAACGCCCTGCCAAGTGTTGACTTGCCGGAACCGGATTCGCCAACCACACCAATTGTCTGGCCTTCTTTCAGGGAAAGGGAAACGTCGTCGACGGCTTTCAGGAAAAATTCCCTGCCGCTCAAAAACGAACGCGGCTTGTGAAAGGTGACGTTGATATGCTCGCCCTGCAAAAGAACCTGCGCCGTTTCCGGAACCGGTTCCTTTGTGCCTTCCGGCTCTGATGCCAGAAGCGTCCTGGTGTATTCGTTCTTGGGTTTTGAGAAGATTTGCGAGACTTTCCCTTCTTCCACCACCTCGCCCAGGCGCATCACATAAACCCGGTCGGCAAAGCGGCGCACGATCGTGAGGTCGTGAGTAATGAAGATGATCGCCATGCCAAGGCGCACCTGCAATTCTTTCAAAAGTTCCAAAATCTGCGCCTGCACGGTGACATCAAGGGCGGTTGTCGGCTCATCGGCAATCAGAATATCGGGATCATTCGCTAACGCCATGGCAACCATGACTCGTTGGCGCTGGCCGCCGGAGAGTTCGTGAG
>JBPCVY010000227.1:0-8474 GCA_051010055.1 Hyphomicrobiales bacterium
TGAGGTCGAAACGTTTACTTCCACACGGCGGATCACATTCCGCCAAGAAATTCAGAAATAAATTCGTTTCAGCAAGTATTGCGCACTAACAAAACTTCGATATTCCCTCAAGAATATAATTCAACAGACCATTCCGCAACGCTGTTCCTTGAAAGGGCGGAATTTCTTTGATCTGCTCTCTCGGTTTTCTGCGTAAAGACTTTGACATTCAGAAGGACACCTTCAAATCGATACTCAAACGAACATCTTCTGGTTCCGTCAGGATTTGCGACTCGCGGACAATCTCGCGTTCAGCGCCGCGGCCCGTGCGGGCGGCAATCTCGTTTGCGTCTACATACTGGATGATAATTCGCCAGGTCATCACAAGATGGGCGGCGCGCAACGGTGGTGGCTGCACAAAAGCCTTGAGAACCTCTGTGAGAAACTGAATGGGCTTGGCATGCCGCTGGTTCTGCGTTTGGGGTCGGCAGATGAGGTTTTAAAGCAGCTCATTTCCGAAACCGGAGCGGGCGGGGTATATTTCACCCGCCAAATTGAACCCTGGGCGATGGATCTTGAGGAACGGGTTCATCGCATATGTCAGCAAACCGCCATTGAGTGCCACCGCTATCCCGGACAGCTCCTGTTTGAGCCGGAGGCTGTGCTGTCGCCTGTCGGCACGCCTTATAAAGTCTATACCCCGTTCTCCAAGCGGTGCTTCAGTGCGCCTGAACCCAAAAGGCCACTGCCTGCGCCAGATAGGTTGGAACCATTTGCCGGTGCTGTTGCATCTGAAGACATCACATCATGGGGCCTGCTGCCTGAAAATCCCAATTGGGCGGAAGAATTCGGAGGCACCTGGCAACCGGGAGAAGACGGCGCGCGGGCGCAGCTTACAGGCTTTCTAGAAAATGCCTTAGGCCGCTATGGCGCAGACAGGGATTTCCCCGGCATTGAGGGGACATCACGGCTTTCGCCTCATTTGCACTTTGGCGAGATTAGCCCTGCCCAATGCTGGCACGCCACCGCGCATGCCTTGGGCGAGGGTGAAGGCGCTCTTGATGTTTCGGGCGACAAGTTCCTGAAAGAGCTTCTTTGGCGGGAGTTCGCCCAACACCTTTTGTTTCATTGGCCTGATTTGCCTGAAAACCCCCTCAGAGGAGAGTTTGCAGCCTTTCCCTGGGCCGTCGATGATGCCGCCTTTAAAACTTGGACCAGGGGGCAAACCGGTTATCCGATTGTTGATGCGGGCATGCGCCAGTTATGGCGGACAGGCTGGATGCATAACCGGGTGCGCATGATTGCAGCCTCTTTCCTGATAAAGAATTTGCTCATCGACTGGCGCAGGGGCTCAGCGTGGTTTCACGACACATTGGTTGACGCCGACCTAGCCTCAAACTCTGCAAGCTGGCAGTGGGTCGCTGGGTGCGGAACAGATGCCGCACCGTTCTTCCGGATTTTCAATCCCATCCTTCAGGGTGAAAAGTTCGACCCTGATGGAACCTTTGTGCGCAAGTTCGTGCCCGAGCTTTCCGGTGTGCCGCTGGATTTTCTCCACAAACCATGGCAAGCGCCACCTGAAATATTGCGCCAGAGCGGGGTTATCCTCGGAGAGACTTACCCCCATCCCATCGTCGATCATTTCGTCGCAAGAGACAAAGCGCTGTCGGCGCTCAAGACGATTGCCAAGTCTGCTTGAACTCTATCGGTTCCATGGCTGGTTGGCGGAAAATGTATCAGCCATGAAGTCGATGAACCGGCGCACCTTGGCGGGCAGAAACCTGTTTGGTGGGTAGACGCAGAAAAGGGCGGCCGGTTGCGGTTCGAACCCCTCCAGCACCGGCACCAGCTGCTCGTCACTCACTTCCCGTGAAACGACGAACTCCGGCAGGCGCGCAACACCGAGACCGCGCAACGCGGCGGCCTTTAGCACCTCGCCGTTGTTGGAGCACAAGATTTCGTCGACCCGCACCGGTTCTTCGCCTCCGCTGCCACGCAGCTTCCAGATAACCGCCCCTTCCATCCGGCCATAATGGAGCACTTTGTGCTGATCCAGGTCCGCTGGCACCCTGGGCGGTGGATTTTCTGCAAAATAATCTGGCGATGCCACCATCATCAGGTTTATCGGCGCAATGCGTCTGGCAATAAGGGTTGAATCGGGCAAATCGGCAATGCGCACCGTTAAATCGAACCCCTCCTCCATCGGGTCGACAAACCGGTCGTTCAGAACGAGCTGAACCTTGAGCTGCGGGTGGGCCTTCATGAAAACCGCCACCGCATCGGCAAGATACATTGTGCCGAACGTCATTGGCGCGTTGATACGCAAGGTGCCCGCCGGCTCGGCCCGCATTTCGGCCACCATCCGGTCTGCTTCATCAAGGTCGGCAAGTACGGAGCGGGCCTGTTCCAGATATGTCACACCGCTTTCGGTCAGTGCGACCTTGCGGGTCGTCCGGTTCAGAAGCTGGGCGCCCAATTCCTGCTCCAGACCGGAAATGAGACGGCTGAGGCCGGATCGGGTTCCGCCGAGCACACGCGCTGCCGCAGCAAAGCCCCCTTCTTCTGCAACCGTGACAAACGCCCGTATGGCCTGAAACTTGTCCATTTCCGGCAAATTCTTCCATATTGTTGTGATTTTCGCAACAATATGTTGACTGAAGTTCATATTGTATATTTTTCTTCAACACATAGATTCCACTCAACAGAAACTCCGACACGCGAGGGACCTTGCAATGTTGACACTGAGACAATCAGACGAACGGGGAAAGGCCAACTCGGCTGGCTTGATTCCGCCCACAGCTTTTCCTTCGGCCACTATTATGACCCGGCTCATATGGGCTTCGGCGCGCTGCGGGTTATCAACGAAGACAAGGTTGCGCCGGGGGCAGGCTTCGGCACCCACCCGCACGAGAATATGGAAATTATCTCCTACGTACTGGACGGTGAACTCGCCCACAAGGATTCAACAGGCAGCGTTTCGGTCATCAAACCTGGCCGCGTCCAGCGCATGAGCGCGGGAACGGGAATAAGCCACTCTGAATTCAATAATTCTGACTCAAACCCGGTGCATTTTTTGCAAATCTGGGTGCTGCCAGAAAGGTCAGGCCTTGAGCCGGGCTAAGAAGAAAATGATTTTGACCTGGACGCTCATGCAAACGAGCTCGTGCTTCTTGCATCAAGGGATGCCCGGAAAGGTGCACTCAAGATCCACCAGAACGTTGAGCTCTTTGCGGCAAAGCTTGAACGGGACAAAGAACTCGCCTTTACTGGCAATGCCAACCGCAAATACTGGCTCCAGTTGGCGAAAGGAGCCATTACTCTAAACAATATCAATATGTTGGAAAGAGACGGCCTGGCCGTTGCTGATGAAAAACTGCTCTCCGTAACGGCCAATGACAATTCAGAATTTCTGCTGTTCGACATTGCCTGAACCAGCCCGGGTCCCGGGCCGTATAATCTATTGAAAGGAACAAAAATGAACATACTCGCATTGAGCGGAAGTTTGCGCCGTGCCTCCACAAACCGAGGTCTTTTGCGTACAGCCGCCGAAGAATCACCAGATGGCGTGAACATAACCGTTTCCGAATGGGCCGATTTTCCCGTCTACAACGGCGATGATGAGAGCGAAAACGGCATTCCTGGCCAGGTGGTTGCGTTGGCCGAGCAGATCAGGGCAGCCGATGGCCTGCTGCTTTCCGTGCCCGAATATAATTTTTCCCTGCCCGGCGGCTTCAAGAACGCGCTTGATTGGCTGAGCCGGGTTGAAAATCAACCCTTGGCGGGCAAGCCCATAGCGATTATGGGGGCCTCTGCAGGGCCCATGGGCACAGGCCGCATGCAGTATGAATTACGCAAGGTTTTAGGCGCGCTTAACGCAGATTTGGTTCTGAAGCCGGAGGTTTTCGTTGGCTTTGCCATGTCGAAATTTGACGATGATGGCAAATTCACAGACGATGCGGGCCGCAAGTTCATCGGCCAGTTGGTGGAAGCGCTGGTTAAGAAAGTTCAAGACTAGGACTTGAACAGTTCTGCCCGGGCGGCTATTCGGCATCAACCCCATGGTGAGCCGGATACCGCCCAATGCAGGCCTACATCCTCCTAGCCGTTCAAAAACTGTTCGCCGGAACCAGCCTGCTTTCGCCGGGCACGGCGGCGCGGATGGCCCATTTTCTCCTCACCCACCCGGCCATGCTGGCCATGCGCACGCACGCCGAGCGCACACTTTTGCAGCGGGCCGAACCGCTCAAGCAATCGGCAGAAAAGCTCAACGTTGTTACACCTGGCGGCACCATGCAAGTTTACTACTGGCCGCCTGCTTCCGAAACCGGGGCAAATGCGCCCGTGGCCATTCTTGCCCATGGCTGGGGCGGCCAGGGTCTTTTCATGGCGCAGTTTGTTGAGCCCTTGCGCCAGGCAGGCTTTCAGGTAGCTGCGGTGGATTTACCTGGTCACGGCGGTTCTGCATCAACCCACACAGACCCCGCAAACGCTGCCGAGCTGGTTATCGCCACGGCGCGGGCGCTGGGGCGGGCAGATATTTTGATAGGGCACTCGTTCGGGGCCCTTGCGGTATTGCATGCAGCAGCAGGTGGTGCGCCATTGCATGATAATGTGGCGGCCAAAAAACTTGCCCTGATTTCAGCTCCGGCCTCCATTGAAGGCGTGTTCCGGCGCATAGCAAGATTGCTGGATTTATCAGCGCCGGCAGAAGAAAAACTCATATCGCTTGCAGGCGAAAGGCTGGGCGCTGAACTGAACGTTCTGGACGCAAACCTTCTGCTTGAGCGGTGCACAGGCAAAGTCCTGGCAATACACGATGAGGATGATTTCGAAATCCCGCTTGAGACAAGCGTTGCAAATGTAGCTAGCGGAAAGAACATAAAAGCCCTCATCACCACCGGGCTCGGGCACCGTGAAATTTTAATGGATGATGCGGTTATCGACGCTGTGGCAAAGTTCGCCGCCAAGAAATGAGGGACTAAAATCCCTCGCGCTTGCGCAATTCCTCGCGCACCAGCTTTTTAGGCACCTTGCCATAGCCTGACTTCGGAATATCGTCCCAAAACACAAACCGCCGCGGCCATTTATATTTGGCAAGCTTGCCATAGGCAAACTTGAGAGCCTGTTCGCCATCAAGAGCGCTTTCCGGCGCGCGCACCACAACGGCAACGCCAATCTCGCCCCACTTGTCATCTTCAACGCCCAACACGCAGACCTCGGCAATTTCCGGATGGGTGAGAAAAATCTCTTCAATTTCCTTTGGATAGATGTTCGAGCCACCAGAGATGAACATGTCCGATGCGCGGCCGGTAATGTAGAGAAGCCCGCGCTCGTCCATGGTGCCAAGATCGCCGGTGTGCAGCCAGCCGCCCCGGAACACCTTTTCGTTGGCTTCATCATTTTCAAAGTAGCCATCGAAAACACCGGGCCCACGTACACAAATCTCGCCCTTTTCGCCAGGCGCCAGTTGGTTGCAGTCTTCATCCAAAATGGCGATTTCCATTCCAGTTCGCGCAAAACCGCAACTTCCGATTGGATGCACTGCATCGTCCGTTGAATGCATATCGGCAGGAAGATAAGAAATGTTTCCTGTCACCTCGCCAAGGCCGAAATATTGGACAAGACAGGGACCGAGCTTGTTGAGGGCATGCACCTGGTCGGCCCGGTACATGGGCGCACCTGCATAAATCACCTGTTTCAGCGAGGAATGGTCATATTCATCAACCGCGGGATGCTCTGTCATTGCCTTAACAATGGTGGGCACGGTGAACATGTTGGTGATGCGGTGCTTTTCGCTGAGGCGGAACAGTTCTTCTACATCCATTCCCCGGGCCTCGGGGATAATGGTTTTCGCCCCGCGCACAACTTGCGGAATGGCGTGCAGGCCCGCCCCATGGCTAAGCGGGGCAAGCGCAAGAGAAGCATCGCTCTCATTAAGGCCCGGCATCAAATCGGCAATCTGGTTGGTGATGCAATAGGCCATCTGCCCATGGGTCAATAGCGCGCCCTTTGGCCTTCCCGTGGTGCCGGACGTGAAGAAAAACCATAACGGGTCATCATAGGCCACATCTTCTTCCATGCGCCCGCTGGCGGCTGGAACAAGGGAAGCGTCAGTATCGACAAGGCCTTCATATTCAGCATCTGAAAAAACATGGGCAAGGTGAGGGTCGGCCTCGCGCGCTGCTGGCGGATAATCATCAAACTCCGCCCCATAAATCATAACCTTAGCGCGGCTTGCCTCACTTAAGTACGCAACTTCTCCGGGGCTGAGGCGGAAATTCGTCGGCACCCAGGCAGCGCCCAGCTTAAACGCCACCCACATGGTTTCGAACATGACATTCGAATTGCGCGAGTGCACCAAAACCCTATCGCCCTTGCCGACACCCTTTTTGCGAAGGCTTGAGACAGCAGCGTTCACCCGGGAATTGATTTCAGCCCAAGTCCAGGAACGCTCGCCCCACGCAAGCCCGATATGCTCAGGCAAGCGTTGCGCCGTCAGCGACAGCGCGTATCCAAGGTTGGACGTTGGTGGCAGTGGCATGGGTTAGAGCACTTTCCGGTCATATTGAAGCAATTCTGTTTCGCGATTGGCGTGGTGAACCAGAGTTGAAACGGGTTTCAGTTGATGCCGGTATCGCTGAAATTCGGTTCGGCTCTGGGCGCCCGCCAATCGGAAACCCGAAGGGACGGACGCTTTTGCGCCAGTTCTAGCGCAAACGCTCAAGAACGCTCACGAAATTCGCAACCGCAGCCCCGCCCATGTTGAAAATGCCGGCAAGCTTTGCGTCTTTAATCTGCATGTCGCCTGCATCTCCCATAAGCTGCATGGAGGCCAGCGCGTGCATGGAAACACCGGTTGCGCCAATCGGGTGGCCCTTTGCTTTCAGGCCGCCTGAAGGATTAACCGGCAGCCGCCCGTCCTTTTCCGTCCAGCCTTCTTCAATGGCGCGGCGCCCCTCGCCTTCGCCCACAAGCCCCATGGCCTCGTATTCAATGAGTTCTGCGATGGTGAAGCAGTCATGGGTTTCCACGAGGCTCAAATCATCAAGGCTGGTGCGGGACTGTTCCAGCGCCCGACCCCAGGCCTCCCGGCAGCCATCAAATTTGATGATATCGCGCTTGGAAATTGACAGGAAATCGTTCACCTGCACGGCAGCGCGGAAGGCAATAGCCTTGTTCAGTGCGAGTGCTGTCTCGGTGTCTGCGATAACAAGCGCGGCAGCGCCGTCAGACACCAGCGAACAGTCCGTGCGCCGCAGCGGGCCGGCAACATAGGGGTTTTTGTCGGAAATTTCGTTGCAGAATTCAAAACCCAAATCCTTACGCATTTGCGCATAAGGGTTGCCGACTCCGTTCTTGTGGTTTTTCGCGGCAATGCGCGCGAGAGCTTCAGAGCAATCGCCATATTTTTGGAAGTAGTTCTGGGCGATCTGGGCGAAAATTCCGGCAAAACCGCCTTCAACTGCATCTTCTTCCTTCCGGTAGCAGCAGGAAAGGAGATTATCGGCAATATCGGCAGGGGCGCTGGCGGTCATTTTTTCCGCGCCCACCACAAGGGCAATTCGGCTCTTTTTGGCGGCAACCCTGTCAAGGGCGGAATGCACCGCTGCAGAACCGGTGGCACAAGCGTTTTCAACCCGCGTGGCTGGCTTGAATCGCAATCCTTCCTCAGCCTGCAACACGAGGGAGGCAACAAAGTCCTGTTTTTGAAAGCCTTTGTTGAAAACGCCCACATGGACGGAATCAATGTCGCTTGTTTCAACACCGGCATCGGCAATGGCATCGCCCACAACCGAGGCAAACAAACTTTCAATATCGGCGCCTTCAATCTTACCGAACGGGACGTGCGCCCAGCCAACAATACATGCGGTCATCTTGTGAAATCTCCGATTGCTCTTTCGACAGGCATTTAAAGCTTGATGCTTCTAAGGCGCAAGGCATTGGTTATGACAGAAACCGAGGAAAGGCTCATTGCCGCAGCCGCAAACATGGGCGACAGCAAAATGCCAAATGCCGGATAAAGAACGCCAGCTGCCAATGGTACGCCAATGGCGTTATAGCAAAAGGCAAAGAACAGGTTCTGTCTGATATTTGCCATAGTCGCCGCCGAAAGCTTGCGGGCGCGCACGATGGCATCAAGATCGCCCTTCACAAGGGTTATACCGGCGCTTTCTATGGCAACGTCTGCGCCCGTTCCCATGGCAATGCCAACATCTGCCCGGGCAAGGGCTGGCGCATCGTTGATGCCGTCACCGGCCATCGCAACCTTGGCGCCGCCTTCCTGAAGCTTGCGCACCAGTCCGGCCTTGTCTTCAGGCAAAACGCCGGCATGAACCTCGTCAATCCCAAGCTCTTCGGCAACAGACCTCGCTGTGCCTTCCTCATCGCCCGTGGCCATAATGACCTTAAGGCCGGCTGCGCGAAGGTCTGCCAGGGCCTGCCGCGCTGAACCCTTGATGGGGTCATGAATAATGAGGATGCCCGCCAGCTCGCCG
>JBPCVY010000228.1:0-4446 GCA_051010055.1 Hyphomicrobiales bacterium
GTCACCACCAGCGTGTCATCTTCCCAAGCCACATCGCGCACAATGCCCAGATCGACAACAGAGATGACCGGAATTTCCGGGTCCGGCACATTGTCGAGCCACGCCCAGATATCTTCAAGGGCAGGAATTTGCGCCGTTGCTACCATGTTGCGTCCGGATATGCTCTTTGCAGCCATTGCATGTCTGCAAGTATGTAGCCCAAGTGCTCGGTGTGACACCCGGTTTTGCCGCCGCTGTGATGATAGCCTCCCTCCGGGGCCACCAGAGTTGATTTCTTCAACACTGCGCCAACATGATTTTCCCATTCCGGAAAAAGCGATGCCGGGTCCGGGGCAATACCTTTCTTAGAGAGAATTTCATCTGCCTCATCGGCCATGAACAGCTCGCCCGTATAGGGCCACAAATCATCAAGAGCTGCCTGCATCCTGCCGTGGCTTTCCTGGGTGCCATCGCCAAGGCGCTCAACAATGTCGCCGGAGCGTTCCATGTGATATGCAACTTCTTTCGAGGCCTTTTCTGCAATATCGGCAATGCGCTTGTCCGTTGCACTCAAAAGCTTTTGGAGCATCAGATGAGACCAGGCGTCATAAAGGAATTGGCGCATCATTGTTTGCCCGAAATCACCATTTGGGCGTTCAACCAGCAATACATTGCGGAAATCCCAGGCATCGCGCCTATACGCCAAATCGTCCGCCGTGCGGCCCTTGCCCTCCACGTCACCGGCAAGGCCAAGCCACAGCTGGGTTTGGCCAATGAGATCAAGCGCGGTATTGGCCAGCGCAATATCTTCTTCCAGCACCGGAGAATGGCCGCACCATTCTGATGTGCGGTGGCCGAGCACCAGGGTGTTGTCGCCCATGCGCAAGAGAAACTGAAACAGCGCCTCGGTTTCCTTCATCACATCGCTCCAACCTCATCTGGAATGTCAAAAAAGGTGGGGTGGCGGTAAACCTTGGAGTTGGAGGGCTCATAGAGCGGGCCTTTTTCATCCGGCGATGAAGCGGCAATATCAGCCGCTTTAACAGCCCAGATGGAAACCCCCTCGTTGCGCCTTGTGTAGACATCGCGGGCATGGCGTATTGCCAGTTCCGCATCGGGGGCATGAAGGCTCCCCACATGCCGGTGGGACAGGCCGTGTTGGCCGCGGATGAAGATTTCCCAAAGTGGCCATTCTTTCGACATGAATAAAATTCCCTATTCTGCGGCAACGCGCGCTGCTGCACGCTTTTCAGCGTGGGCCAGAAATCCCTCGCGCACCCAGGCGCCGTCTTCCCACGCCTTGACACGTGCAGCCAGGCGTTCCTTGTTGCAAGGCCCGTTGCCCTTGATCACCTGGAAGAACTCCGCCCAATCCGGTTCAGAAAAATCATAGTGGCCGGTCTCTTCGTTCCATTTTAGATTTTCATCGGGCACCTTGAGACCAAGAAATTCTGCTTGCGGCACCGTTTGGTCGACGAACTTCTGACGCAATTCATCATTGGTGTTGATCTTGATTTTCCACGCCATGGACTGGGCCGAGTGCACGGATTCCTTGTCCGACGGGCCGAACATCATCAAGGACGGATACCAGAACCGGTTCAGCGCATCCTGGGCCATTTCCTTTTGTTCCTTGGTGCCCTTGCACATCTTCATCATGATGTCGTAGCCCTGGCGCTGATGGAAACTTTCTTCTTTACAGATGCGCACCATGGCGCGCGCATATGGGCCATATGAGGTTCGCTGCAACGGCACCTGGTTCATGATGGCGGCTCCGTCTACCAGCCAGCCCACAGCGCCGATATCTGCCCAGTTGAGGGTGGGGTAGTTGAATATGGAGGAATATTTCATCTTACCGCTGTGCAGCGCCTCAATCAGCTCATCACGGCTGACGCCCAGCGTCTCTGCTGCGCAATAGAGGTAAAGCCCGTGGCCGGCCTCGTCTTGCACCTTGGCCAATAGAATTGCCTTGCGCTCAAGGTTTGGCGCGCGGGTAATCCAGTTGCCTTCCGGTAATTGGCCGACAATTTCCGAATGGGCGTGCTGGCCGATCTGGCGGATCAGTGTCTTGCGGTAAGCATCCGGCATCCAGTCTTTGGGCTCGATTTTTTCATCCGCATCAATGCGTTCCTGGAAGGCTCGTTCTTCAGGCAGCATTTCTTCTGCAGTTTTTACATTCTCACCGGTGGATTTCACCATTTGCGCGTACATGATTTCCTCCATCTCCGGGAATCGTGTCCCGTTCCTTCAGCGTCGGATTTCCCTAAATGTAATATCTAAAACCGTCTCATCAACTTGGTCTACTGAAATCAGAGCCCGGAATCTCATCTTTCAACGAAGTATCTGGGCGAATTCACTGGTGTTCTGAGCGCAATGCGCAGTACCAAAGGCAGAAAAATAACCAGTCTTGAGCTAATTATCTAACATAAACCGACCGTTTGGTCAATTAATTGCCGTAACCACTGGTGAATTGTTTGCCGAATTTTCCATCTTTGCAAAATGTGTGCTTGGAGATAAGGATTTGAAAACCGGTTACTGGGAGGAGTGAGATGGTGGCAGACGCGAGCGAAGGCATGCTCCATGTGATGGAGTGGCACAATGGTGACAAGGAATACTCACCATTTTCCGACCAGGAAATGGCCCGGCGGCAAAATGATGTGCGCACCTGGATGGTCGAAAATGATGTGGATGCGTGCCTGTTCTCCTCATATCACTGCATCAATTATTATTCCGGCTGGCTGTATTGCTACTTTGGCCGCAAGTACGGTTTGGTGATCGATCACGAGCAGGCAACTACCGTTTCAGCCGGAATTGACGGCGGCCAGCCATGGCGGCGCAGTTTCGGCAACAACGTTACCTATTCCGATTGGCGCAAGGACAATTACTTCCGCGCCGTGCGCCAGCTCACCAAAGGTGTTAAACGGCTCGGTATTGAGTTTGACCATGTCAATCTGGAGCTGCGTCAGCAACTGGCCGACGAGTTGCCGGGTGTGGAGTTTGTCGATGCGGGCAAGCCATCCATGTGGATGCGCACGATCAAATCGGAAGAAGAACACGTGGTGATCCGCAATGGCGCGCGGGTATGCGATATTGGCGGTGAAGCGGTGGCAAAGGCGCTTAAGGCAGGGGTGCCGGAGCACGAGGTTGCCATTGCATCTACAAATGCGATGATCCGCGAGATTGCTGCTTCCTATCCTTTCGTGGAGCTTATGGACACCTGGACCTGGTTCCAATCAGGCATCAACACGGACGGGGCTCACAACCCGGTAACGAACCGCACCGTGCAGTCCGGCGACATTCTCTCGCTCAACTGCTTTCCGATGATTTTCGGTTACTACACGGCGCTGGAGCGCACCATGTTCTGCGATTTTGCCTCCGATGCCCATCTGGATTTGTGGGACAAGAACTGTCAGGTGCACCGGCGCGGCCTGGAGCTCATCAAGCCGGGCGCGCGCTGCAACGAAATTGCCAGTGAACTGAATGATATGTACCGCCAGTGGGATCTTCTGAAATACCGCTCATTTGGCTATGGGCATTCCTTTGGCGTCCTGTGCCATTATTACGGGCGTGAGGCAGATGTTGAGCTGCGCGAAGATATAACCACCGAACTGCAGCCGGGCATGGTTGTTTCGATGGAGCCGATGATCATGCTGCCGGAGGGTGAGCCGGGGGCTGGCGGTTACCGTGAGCACGATATTCTCATTGTCACCGAAGATGGCGCAGAAAACATCACGGGCTTCCCGTTCGGGCCGGAACACAACATCATCAAGAATTGATGCCGGTGAGGAATTCGCACAGGCAGTTGCCGATGACAGAAACCTGGTAGCCGCCTTCCTGCACAATGACACTGGGCAGGCCAAGCTGTGCGATCTGTTTGGCGATATCAGCAAATGCGCCGGTGGAAACGTCAAAAATGCCGATTGCGTCGTCCCGGTGGATGTCATAGCCAAGGGGTATCACCAACGCGTCTGGTGAAAACCGCGCAACCCGATCTAATGTTTTCGAAAGGGCTTCAAGAAACGCCTCATCACCGGTTCTGGCGGGCAGGGGCACGTTGAGATTGAACCCTTCACCTTCGCCCGAACCGGTTTCGTCTACATAGCCTGTGAAGAACGGGTAATATTTCTCAGGATCTCCGTGCAGGGACACGGTGAGCACGTCTGGCCTGCGGTAAAAAATCTCCTGCGTACCATCGCCGTGATGGGTGTCCACATCGATGATGGCGATCTTCTCAAAACGGGCCTTGAGATGCTCAGCAGCAATTGCCGAATTGTTGAGGTAACAAAAGCCGGATGCCCTGTCCGCGCGGGCGTGATGGCCTGATGGCCGGCACAAAGAGTAAGCAAACCGGTCACCCGAAATCACGGCATTTGCCGCCGCCACGGCGCTGTGAGTGGATGTTACGCATGAGCGCCAGGTGTTTTCGCCGATCGGTACGGCCAGATCGCCCAGGTAAAATCCAGCCTGCGC
>JBPCVY010000229.1:0-3805 GCA_051010055.1 Hyphomicrobiales bacterium
CGCGCGCACCGCTTTCGCTTAAAGAAACACCCAGAACCCGCGCACCACGCTCGACAATGAGCAAAAGTTCATCTTCTTCATAAAAGTTCAAGCGCACCGGAATGCCGAACCTGTCGCGCAACGGAGTTGTCAAAAGCCCGGTTCTTGTTGTCGCGCCCACAAGAGTGAACTGGGCAAGCTCGATGCGCACGGAGCGGGCCGCCGGCCCCTCGCCGATAATCAAATCGAGCTGGAAGTCTTCCATTGCCGGGTAGAGCACTTCTTCAACCGCCGGGTTGAGCCGGTGTATTTCATCAATGAAAAGCACATCGCGCTCTTCCAGGTTGGTGAGCAGTGCTGCCAAATCTCCCGCTTTCGCGATAACCGGGCCGGAGGTTGCTTTGAAATTCACCCCCAGCTCGCGGGCAACGATTTGCGCCAGGGTGGTTTTGCCAAGGCCAGGCGGGCCGGCAAACAACACATGGTCCAGCGCCTCGCCGCGGCTGCGGGCGGCCTCAATGAAAACTTTCAGGTTTGCCTTGGCCTGGCGCTGGCCAATGAAATCATCAAGCACCAGCGGGCGGAAGGAGGCCTCGCTTTCATCGCCCGGGCTTGTTTGCCTATCGACCAGCCGGTCGTCACTCATCTTGCCAATTCCTTCAGGGCCAGCCTGATGAGGGTTTCAGCCCTCGCATCCTCGCCGGCCTCTGCCACCGCGCGCGAGACGGCGGGCGCGGCCTCTGTTGATCCATAGCCCAAATTGGTGAGCGCGGAAATGGCATCCGTCACCGCGGTGCCGCCAGGCGTTGCCAAGGCATCGGCAAGCCCTTTTGCGCCAGCGCCAGCTGGGCTGAGCGCGGGCACCTTGTCTTTCAGCTCGGCAACCACCCTTTGGGCAACCTTCGGGCCGATGCCGGGGGCGCGCGCAATCATCGCCTTATCCTGCAGGGCAATGGCGTTGGCCAAGTCATGGGCCGAAAGTGTTGAGAGCACCGCAAGGGCAACCTTTGTGCCCACGCCCTGCACCGTCAACAGAAGGCGGAACCAGTCGCGCTCATTGTCATTGGCAAAGCCGAACAGCCTTATCTGGTCTTCACGCACATAGGTTTCGATGGCCACAGAGGCAGCCTCGCCCACGTGCGGCATGGATTGCAATGTCTTGGTTGAACAGGTGACGTGATAGCCAACCCCGCCCACATCAATAATCACCCAGTCCTCGCCATAACTGTCGATGCACCCTGAAAGCTTGCCGATCATGCGATTGCCACCTGCCTGAGCGTGCGCCGGTGGTGGGCATGGGTGATGGCGATGGCCAGCGCATCGGAGCTGTCGGCGCTTTCAGGCGTGCACTTGGGCAGCAGCATACGCACCATATGGCCGATTTGGTCTTTATGGGCGTGGCCGGAGCCGACCACCGACTTTTTCACCATGTTTGGGGCATACTCGGCCACCGAAAGCCCGGCTGCGGCGGGCACCAGAAGCGCGATACCCCGAGCCTGGCCAAGCTTGAGCGTGGCACGGGCGTCTTTGTTCACAAATGTCTCCTCAACGGCGGCCTCTTCGGGGCCCCATTCGGCAAGAACCGCGGCAAGCTGGCGGTGCAGTTGCAACAAACGGGTGGCAAGGTCTGCCTTGGGGTCTGATTTCAAGGTGCCGTCTGCCACATGGGCAAGATTGACACCGGTGGAGGATATAATGCCCCACCCGGTACGCCTCAGCCCTGGATCAATCCCAATTATGCGAATCGTTTCGTTCATTGGGAGAGAGTCTAGTCGAATTGGCTGGCGAGGCAATGGAGGGGGGAAGAACGTTAGCTTGTCTGTTAGGAACTATCTTGCAGTAGGGATGCCATCTGCCGCATTAACAAAATCAGAAATGAGGCCGATGGCGCCGGCAGCGTCTTTTCGCTCAATTTTGCGCAATGTGTCTTTCTTTGCGCTGATCTTTCTCTCCAAATCGGCTTCATGGACGATTTGGTTTCTTCGCTTTACGATCTTGTTAAGTTCTCTTTGCGGTGGATCAGGATCCATACTAATAGACATTCTGGTGCCAACCTGTGACCAGATTCCGCTTTTTCCAAGCAGCGCTGCACAATTGTCGATCCCGGATGTGCTTTGAAATGTTTGTCTATGACGCCGGTCCTGTATGGCTTTCTTCACCTGATTTCCGGGCCTGGAATTTCGATCACTTCTCAATTTTTTCATGGCGTCAAAGGTAACCGAAATTGGCAAATCCAAATTCTTGAGTTTTTTCGGAACATCCTTTTTAGGCCCGTTCAACAACTGCAATGCTCTGTTCACGACGATATCATGCATATAGCGATCTAAAGCTGAAACTGACGCGACCAGCGCTGATCGCAGCAATTCAGACGCGAAGTCGTGCTCAAAATTTTCAGACGTTAGGCCTTCCGGCGGAGTACGTAGGATGAGGACACTGTCCTTACCATCAATCCTCATGATGGTGTCACTTTGTTTCCAGTTCATGCAGCTTTTGAAATTTTGAGACCAATCGCTTCGAACACTTCTTTTCCTCCTATTCTTTGTAATGTCGTAAAGAATTAGGAAGTGCTCCGCTCGAGCGATTGCGAGATCAAACGTTTGTTTTTCTTTTGACATAGCGATATACCCACAAAGCCTAAGCTTCACTAGCGCCACTATATAGTTGTGTTGACGTTTTGCTCAACAATAAATTGAAATACGACAAGCTGAATTACTTGCAGCCCGCAAGAACATTTCACTTGTTTGAGGTTTCACTCCCCCTCAAGCAGCCGTTAGCTTCTCCATCACCTCGTCGGAAACCTCGAAGTTGGAATAGATGTTTTGCACGTCTTCATCGTCATCCATCACCGAGAGCAGTTTCATCATGGTGCCGGCCTTGTCTTCATCAAGGGGCGTCATGGTTTGCGGCTTCCAGGTAGGCTTGACGCTTTCTGCAGCGCCCAAAAGTTCTTCAAGGGTTTTGGAGACCTCACCCAAATCATCAAATGCGCAGATGATGATGTGACCGTTATCGTCTGACTGGACATCTTCGGCGCCCGCCTCGATGGCCGCTTCAAACACCTTGTCGCCGTCGCCTGCCTCGGTGGAGTAGACAATCTCGCCCACCCTGTCGAACATGAAGGAAACTGAGCCGGTCTCGCCCATATTGCCGCCATGCTTTGTGAAGTGCGAGCGCACGGAGGCAGCCGTGCGGTTGCGGTTATCGGTGAGCGCTTCGACAATCATCGCCACGCCGCCGGGGCCATAGCCCTCATAGCGGATTTCCTCCAGGGTATCGGCATCACCTGCCTCAGACTTTTTGACCGCACGCTCAATATTTTCTTTCGGCATGGACTGGGAGCGGGCGTTCTGGATAGCCAGGCGCAGGCGCGGATTGGCGTCCGGGTCAGTCCCGCCAACCTTGGCGGCAACCGTGATTTCCTTGGACAGTTTGGAAAACAGTTTTGAACGAACCGCGTCCTGGCGGCCCTTGCGGTGCATAATGTTCTTAAATTGTGAATGTCCGGCCATGACACCCCTTTCCCGCCAACGCCCGTTTCAAGCGTTGCGCGCCCGTTGCAATGATTTTTGTTGTTGGCGCCGTTATAATAACAGCTTTAGCGGAAATCCAGAGCCTTAAAGGTTAACAGCGGGGCGCTGAAACCGGGTGCTGTTAACCTCAGCTTAACACCTTGTATTGAAGCTTGAAGACAAAGCTAAAAACAGGGTTGGGCAATGAAAGATCGTAGACACGAAAATTCCGCTGATATCAGCGAACTGGCGCTCACCGGCGGCAGCGCGGCCTTGCTGCGCACGCTGGAACTTATGCGCCGGCCTAAGGTTTCAGC
>JBPCVY010000230.1:0-15435 GCA_051010055.1 Hyphomicrobiales bacterium
CTGTGGCTTCTTCAGCAGGTGCAGCTTCTTCAGCAGGTGCAGCTTCTTCAGCAGGTGCAGCTTCTTCAGCAGGTGCAGCTTTTTCAGCAGGTGCAGCTTTTTCAGCAGGCGCGGCTTCTTTGGCAGGAGCGGCTTCTTCAGCAGGTGCAGCTTTTTCAGCAGCCGAATCGGTCAAGATAACCTCGGCCACCGGCTCTTCCGCCTCGCCCAAATCAACACCGGAAGAAACAGCAGATTCCGAAATGCCGTCCAGCGCTGCGCGGGCAACCAAATCGCAATAAAGCAAGATGGCGCGGCCAGCATCGTCGTTGCCCGGCACCGGATAAGTGATGCCATCAGGATCACAGTTGGAATCGAGTACCGCCACAACTGGAATGCCCAGCTTTTGAGCTTCCTGGATGGCAATTGATTCCTTGTTGGTATCGATGACGAAAACCAAATCGGGCACGCCACCCATATCCTTGATGCCGCCAAGAGCTTTCTCAAGCTTGTCACGCTCACGGGTAAGGCCCAGAAGTTCCTTTTTGGTGAAAGGAAGATTGTCCTGAGAAAGCGTTTCTTCAAGTGATTTGAGGCGCTTGATCGAATTCGAGATGGTTTTCCAGTTGGTCAGCGTGCCACCGAGCCAGCGATGGTTCATATAGTATTGTGCCGACTGGTTGGCTGCTGTGGAAACCGCGTCAGAGGCGGCACGCTTGGTGCCGACGAATAAAACCCGCCCGCCTGCTGCAACCACATCGCGCACCGCAACGAGCGCCTGATGCAATAGTGGCACGGTTTGCGCCAAATCGATGATGTGAATGCCATTACGCGAGCCGAAAATGAAATGCTCCATTTTCGGGTTCCAGCGATGAGTTTGGTGGCCGAAGTGAACGCCTGCTTCCAGCAGCTGACGCATGGTAAAATCTGGCAAGGACATGCCCTTTGCTCCTTTTCCGGTTAATCCTCTGTGCGCGCTTGTGATCCCGCACTTTGCTCTCAAAGCTGTTGGGACACCGGATGGACGAGATGCTATGATAATCGGGTGCACCTGCCCGAACGCACACATGTGTGATGGCGCGGCTTATAGGCATATTCGAAGGTAAATGCAAGCCACGAAACGGCCTATTATTTGCCTTAAGTTTTTGCTACCTACTGACCTGCTGGGGCATGCGTTCTGGCATACAGTTAATCCGCAAAGAAATCACGGAGCACTTTCCCCTGCCATAATTCCTTCGTGATGAGAAAGGCCAAAATGTCTCGAGATAAAAAATTCAGCCGGTCAGCTTTGATCGGGTTTGCTTTCCTTGGCGTAACGCTTGTCAGCGCACCCCTCGTTTCAGCAGCAATTGCCCAGGAAAATGATAAGGTCCTGGCAACGGTGGATGGAGAGCAAATCACCGAGAAAGATATTGCATTGGCGAAAGTGCTCCTTGGCGAGAGCCTGCAGCAAATTCCTGAAAATGAACAGCGCAAGCGCATTATCGAGCTGTTGGTGGAAACCTACCTCCTGGCCAATGCCGCTGAGCGTTCAGGTGTGCGGGAGACAGATGCTTACAAACGCCGCATCAAATTTCTTGATTTGCGTGCGCTGCGCGATTCTTATGTGGAATCGGAAGTGCGCTCGAAAATTTCAGATGATGATGTGAAAAAGCGTTACAGCCTGGAAGTGGCCAAACTGTCGCCTGAAGTTGAAGTTCACGCCCGCCACATCCTTGTGGAAAATGAAGCCGATGCGGCGGCCATTATCAAAGAGCTGGATAATGGCGCCGATTTCGTTGAACTGGCAAAAACAAAGTCTGCCGGCCCAAGCGGTCCTTCCGGCGGTGATCTTGGATTTTTCCCGAAGGGGCGGATGGTTCCGGAGTTTGATGAAGTTGTATTCACGCTCAAGCCTGGCACCTATACGCCCAAGCCGGTGAAAACCCAGTTTGGCTGGCATGTCATAAAAGTCGAGGCTCAGCGCGAAGTTCCCGTTCCACCACTTGAAGAAGTGGCCGAACAGATCAAGCGTATGTTGGCCAGCGAGCGCTATGCGACCGTCATTGACGGTTTGCGCAACGCTGCAAAAGTCAAAGTCTTTGAGAAATAGCTAGCCGCAGTTCAAGACATGAGAAAAATTGGCCCGGCCAGCGTTAAGCTGCCGGGCCAGTGTCTATTTCCCGGGCATCTGCACCAAGCGATAAACGTATCTGTTCAAGGGTCTCATCCAGCGATTCCAAGAGGGCGGCTGCATCGTGCGCGGCATCTGCATCGGAGCCATTTTGAATAGGCCCGGTTGGTTCCGCAAATGCATAACTGCTTTTTGCCGCTTGACGATACTCATCGGCCGGATTCGCCTGGGCCGGTTGTGGCGGGATAACCACTTCCCGCCGTGTCCCCTTTTGGGCAGGTCCGGCGTTCACGTTTTCAGTTTTGGCCGCCGGTTGTGCCGCTTTCACCAGAGCTGGTTCTTTTTTCCACTTTCTCAATTTCTTCGATCGGGCCGCCACAACGTCATTGTGGGTTGGCGCAATGGTTTGCACCGTTTCAGTAATCGCGCCGGTTGGGCCAGCAACAGTTGCATCAATCAACTTCGGACCAGCCCTGATTTCCCTGGCATCGGGCAACTTTTCCGGGGGCCGCCGCCGTTTGCCCACTTTCAGCCCTAAACCGGCCAAATCGAACTGGCCTTCAACGGCAAGCTTGCGAACCCTTGCCCTTTCGCAAAGCCTGGACAGCGCAATAATTGCAGTGCGGTAATCCGCCTGCGCTGGTAGGTGGGCACCTGCAAGTTCCCGGCTTGCGCCAACGGCATTTGCTGGCGCTCTTATCGCGGCAGGGTGGGCCGCACTTCCATTGCACAGAAACGAACACAGCACCTTTTGAACCGGATTGAAGTAGTCATCGAGATTATCGCGGGCCAGCATCTCAAGCCCCAAAATCCCGGCTTGGCGCACTTCAGATTTTGGATCACCAAGCATCGTCGCACACCTTTGGAAGAGACTGAGCAATCGCATGGCCTCCGATTTGCCCGCCGCGTTGACCGATCGCCAAAAAAAAACCAGGCAACAGCGGACACTCCAAAGACCGCGGCCACAATAAAAACCAGATTGCGCCAGTTTTCGAAATTCAGTTCGAGAAAACACAATTGTTCCGGTGCGCACATCAACGATCATATCGACTCTCATTAAACATTTATATTTTTTACTTTTAAATGAATAAGGGCAACACCTGCTATTGGCTACATATCCTCAACATGCAGAACGCCGGGTATGGCTTTCATAGCCGCTTTGATTTGCGGGGTAACAGTGAATTTTGCCCCCAGCGCAATTTCAACCTCGCGCGCATTTGGCAGCTGCAAAATGAGGCTCACAGGCGCCTTGCCGCCATTTTTCAGCCGCGAGGCAATTGAATCGAGCGGCGGTTCCTGCTTCACATAAATCTTTAGTCCGGAAGCGATGCTCTCAGCAGCCTTCTCCAAAAGCTGAACCGATTGCAGGCGCAAACGCACTTCTTCACCCTCAACATCTGCCTCAACCTTGATGATGACGCCTGTGCCCGGCTCCAGAAAATCCCTCACATTCGCCAAGACATCACCAAACACCACCGCTTCGAACTGGCCGGTCGGGTCGGAAATTCCAACAAATGCAAACTTGTTGCCATTCTTGGAGCGGCGCTCCTGGCGGTAGGTTACGGTGCCAGTAAGCTTGCCGCCGTTCGCACCTTTGTTAAGCGCTTTGTGAGAGAAAGACGCCCAACTGTCCACGCCAATGCGGGTGAGCGCATCCATATATTCATCAAGCGGGTGGCCGGAGATGTAAAAACCCACCGCATCAAACTCTTCAGCCAGATTCTCCATGGGCAGCCAGGGCTCAACGCCGGTGGGCAAAATCACATCTTCGCCATCGCCACCACTGCCGCCAAACAGCGAGTTCTGGCCCACTTCCCTATCATCGGCCATGCGTCCGGCCAGAGCGAGAATTGCCTCCACTCCAGCCACCACCTGGCGGCGGTTGGCGTTGAACGCATCAAAGGTGCCAGCGCGGGCAAGGTTCTCCACCATTCGCTTGTTGATGATGCGCGGGTTGATGCGGCGGGCAAAGTCGCCCAATGAAGTGAACGGGCCGTCCTTTTCGCGGGCGTTGACAATATCCTCAATGGCGCCGCGCCCGACATTCTTGAGCGCCGCCAGGGAATAATGAATCTCACCGTTCTCAACGATGAAGTCGGCGCCAGATTTGTTAATGGAGGGCGGATTGACGGTAACTCCCATCCTGTCCGCCTCGCGCTTGAATATGAGCAGCTTATCCGTGTTGCCCGCATCAAGGGTCATGGAAGCTGCCATGAACTCCACCGGGTAATTGGCCTTCAGAAAGGCCGTTTGGTAGGCAATAAACCCATATGCTGCAGAGTGGGCGCGGTTAAAGCCGTAGCCTGCGAACTTCGCCACCAGCTCGAAAATAAACTTCGCCTGGGCCTCTTCCACACCGTTTTTCACAGCACCGGAAACGAACCTAGCCATTTGCTCGTCCATTTCCGATTTGATTTTCTTACCCATCGCCCGGCGCAGCAAGTCGGCTTCGCCAAGGGAATAACTCGCCAATACCTGGGCAATTTGCAGCACCTGCTCCTGGTAAATGATGATGCCGTAGGTATCTTCCAGAATGGGGGTGAGCTTTTCGTGGAGGAACTCAGGTTGTTCCTCCCCATGCTTGGAGGCGATGTACTTGGGAATATTCTCCATCGGCCCCGGGCGGTAGAGGGCAACAAGGGCGATGATATCCTCGATATTGCCCGGGCGGGCCCGGCGGATGAGGTCTTTCATGCCCGAACTTTCGAGCTGGAACACACTAACCGTCTCGCCCCGGCACAAAAGCTCGTAGGTTTTCTCATCATCAAGCGGCAGGTTGGAAAGGTCCACTTCCACTCCCCTGTCCGCCAGAAGTTTTACCGCTGTTTGCAGAACGGTCAGGGTTTTAAGGCCAAGGAAGTCAAACTTCACCAGCCCCGCCTGCTCTACCCACTTCATGTTGAACTGGGTCACCGGCATGGGCGAGCGCGGGTCCCGGTACATGGGCACAAGCTCTTCCAGAGGCCGGTCGCCGATAACCACCCCGGCGGCATGGGTTGATGCGTGCCTGTAAAGGCCTTCAAGCTTCAGACCGTAATCCAGAAGCCGTTTTACTTGATCGTCATTGCGGCGCTCTTCGGCAAGGCGGGGCTCACCGTCAATGGCCTCCTGCAAGGTGACCGGGTTTGCCGGATTGTTGGGGATCAGTTTGCAAAGCCCGTCAACCTGGCCATAGGGCATCTGCAGCACACGGCCCACATCTCGACATACCGCGCGCGCCTGCAGTTTACCGAAGGTGATGATTTGCGCCACCTGATCGACGCCATACTTCGCCTGAACGTAGGCAATTACCTCATCGCGCCGGTCCTGACAGAAGTCGATATCAAAGTCCGGCATCGACACACGCTCAGGGTTAAGAAACCGCTCGAAAATGAGGTTAAAGCGCAGCGGGTCGAGATCGGTGATGGTCAGCGACCAGGCAACCACCGAGCCGGCCCCTGAACCACGGCCCGGCCCCACCGGAATGTCCTGGTTCTTGGCCCACTGGATGAAGTCGGCAACAATCAGGAAGTAGCCAGGAAAATCCATCTGGATTATGACATCAAGCTCGTATTCAAGCTTGTCGAAATATTCCTGCCTTTCATGTTCCGGCGCGGTGCCGTGCATCTCAAGGCGTTTTTCCAACCCTTCAGTTGCGATGCGCCGCAACTCGGCTGCTTCATCCAGGCCGGCGGCAAACTTCGGCAAAATAGGACTGCGCGGGCGCAGCCTGTAGGCGCACCGCCGGGCAATCTCCACTGTGTTTTCGACCGCTTCGGGCAAGTCGGCAAACAGCGCCGCCATGTCTTTCTGGCTTTTGAAGAAATGCTCAGCTGTAAGCTGGCGCCGGTCATCTGAGGCAACCACTGCCCCATCTGCAATGCAAATCAGAGCATCATGAGAGGCAAAGTCGCCAGAGCGCGGGAAAAACGGCTCATTGGTGGCCACCAGAGGCAGTTCAAGCTTATAGGCCAGCTTTACCAAATCGCTTTCGGTTTCGATTTCCTCGGCCATCTCATGGCGCTGAAGCTCCACATAGAGCCTGTCGCCGAACACTTCGAAAAGCAGCCTGGCCCGTTCTTCCGCCAACGCGCTCTGACCGTTCACAAGCGCCTGATTGAGGGGGCCACCTGGCCCGCCGGAAAGGCAGATGAGACCTTCAGAATGGCCGCGCAACTGCTCAAGGGAGATGTGGGGCGGCTCGTTCTCAGAAGGCTCCAGATGGGCTCTGGAAGAAAGCTTCATCAGGTTCTGGGCGCCCAGTTCATCCTTCACCAAGAGCGGAAGGTTCAACGTCTCCATGCCGTTTGCCGAAATATCTGCGCTTTCGTCAAAACGAACCGGCAATGTGCAGCCAACAATCGGCTGAATACCTTCACGGGACATGGTCTCGGAAAATTCCAGCGCCCCGAACATATTGTTTGTATCGGTGATCGCAACCGCCGGCATGGCAAATTCATGGCACAGATTCGCGATTTGCTTGATGGGCAGCGCCCCTTCCAGCAGCGAATAAGCTGAATGCACTCTCAGGTGAATGAATTGCAGGGAATCACGGGCCATGACCAATAATCTATCCGCAACTTAGCATTAGCTCAGAAATTTTCTGAGGTTATCCAAACTTCTCCAAAGGGGAATGCGGGAAAAGGCCGTGAAACTCTCGAAAACCAGCTAGTTGCCGCCTCAGTTGATCTCCACCCGCTCAAAATGCCTGGCGAGGCTATCCAGAACCCCGTTCACCACCTTTGGCTCATCACCTTCAAAGAACGCCTTGGCCACGTCTACATATTCGGAAATGGTAACCTTGGCCGGCACATCCTGGCGATGCTTGAGTTCATAGGCCCCTGCCCGCAACAGCGCACGCAAGGTGGCATCGATACGGTGGAGTTTCCAGCCTTCCTTCAAACGCTCATTGATATCCGGATCGACCGCCCGTTGATGATCGACAACACCAATGACGATATCGCGCAAGAAATTGAAATCCGGCTCAATGCTGTCACCCTCTTCGAACCCCTCGCCCACTCGCACGGAGCTGAATTCCGCCAACACGTCAGATAAATCCGTGTGGGCGATATCCATCTGGTAAAGCGCCTGCACCGCGCCAAGGCGGGCTGCAGAACGGGCAGCTGCGCGTTTGGGCTGGTCAGCCATCAATTGCAAACTCCCCGGCAAGGGAAATCATGGCAAGCGCGGCATTGGCCGCATCAGCGCCTTTGTTCTTGTCCGCAACACGAGCGCGGACCATGGCTTGTTCGCGGTTTTCGCAGGTAAGAATGCCATTGCCGATGGCAAGCCCATCAAGGGTAAGCGCCATCAAAGCGCGGGCGCTTTCGCCGGCCACAATGTCGTAATGGCTGGTTTCACCGCGGATGACGCACCCTAGGGCAACATATCCATCAAAGCGCCCGGCTTCTTCGGCAAGAACAATTACACCGGGAATTTCAAGGGCGCCTGGAACGGCGACGCGCTCAAAAGAGGCGCCCGCTTCTTCCAGGGCGGCGATTGCTCCAGCAGCCAGTTCCTCGGAAACTTCCGAATAGTAAGGCGCTTCTACAAGCAGGATATTAGGTGACGTCATGTTTCAGCTCCAGGCTGGAATTCGGCAAGACGGGCCACATAGCGCGCCAGCATATCGACTTCAATGTTTATCTTGCTCCCGGCAGCCGCCTCTCCCCAAGTTGTCACACCGAGCGTGTGGGAGATGAGATTAACCCCGAACTCGTTGCCGTTCACTTCATTGACAGTGAGCGATGTGCCGTTAAGCGCAATCGACCCTTTCGGGGCAACAAAGCGGGCAAGCTCATCAGGGGCGCGGAAAACAAAACGGACGGAATCGCCTTCAGAGATACGGCTTACGATTTCGCCAACCCCGTCCACATGGCCGGAAACAAGATGGCCGCCAAGCTCGTCACCAAGCTTGAGGGAGCGCTCAAGGTTGATGCGGGTGCTTTCGCGCCAATTGCCAAGAGTTGTCTTGTCGAGAGTTTCTTGGGAGGCCTCGACGGAAAACCAGCCGCGCTCGCCATCAGTGCCGGTTTCAAGCGCTGTCAAACAGGCTCCATCACAACAAATCGAAGCGCCAATGGCGATTGAAGCGGGATCGTAATTGCACGCAATCCTAATCCAGGTATCGCCCCGTTTGCGGATTTCCCGCACCTCGCCAACATCACTTATCAAACCTGTGAACATAAAATCCCGTCTCGCTCTAAGCCGCCCTTACGTATAGGGTCAGCGTGTCGGCACCAAGGCTTTCGGTGGCCTTGAGGGCAAATTTCTTTTCATCAATGGCATCAAGCGGCGCCGCAACGCCGCCTTTTCCGAACTCAACCGGTGCACGAATAAGCGCAATCTCATCGACAAGATCCGCTTTGAGAAGCTCGCGGGCAAGTTCGCCGCCACCTTCAACCATAAGCTGGCTTATCCCGCGCCCGGCAAGGACGCCAAGACCGTCGTTGAGGTCGACTTTCCCGTCTTCCCTTGCGGCGCAGGCAATAATGTTTGCCCCTTCCCTAGAGCTCAATAATAATGCCGGTACCTCGTGGGCCGTTTTAAGCATGGAAAGATGTTGCAATTCTTGCGGCTCGGACGTGACCACAACACGAACAGGCGAGCGGTCTTCAAGCCCGGCGATACGGCAGGTCAGGGAGGGGTCGTCGGTGCGGGCGGTCTCAGCGCCAATCATGATAGCATCTGCCTCAGCGCGCATGTGGTGAACAAAGTCTCGCGCCGCCTCGCCTGTTATCTCGGTCTGCTTGCCTGGTGCGGCGGCAATCATTCCGTCTGCTGATACGGCCAGTTTGAGGGTCACAAATGGCCTGCCGCGTTCATGGCGGGACAAAAATCCGGCAAGGTTCTCGCGGGCATCACTTTCAAGAACGCCTGAAATTACCTTAACCCCGGCAGTGCACAATATCTCATGCCCCTTCCCGGCTGTGCGTTGATCAGGGTCTTCCAAAGCAGTCACGACCTGGCTAATTCCGGCATGAACCAGGGCCTTTGCGCATGAGGGTGTGTTGCCCTCATGGGCGCACGGCTCAAGGGTTACGTAAGCGGTTGCACCTTCGGCGCCCGCCCCTGCTGCATTAAGCGCTTGTGATTCTGCATGGGGCCGCCCGCCAACTGCAGTAACGGCGCGCGCGAGAATCTTGCCATCCTTAACAATGACGCAGCCAACAGAGGGATTTTCGGCAGTCGCGCCGCGGTTTTTCAGCCCTTCCGCAAGGGCCAGACGCATGAAGGTTTCATGGCCGGAGCTCATGACACCAAATAGGGGAAATCAGTCTTCCTCATCTTCATCAACGCTCAGTTCGCCAAGCAATTCCTCGAAATCCTTGGCTTCACGGAAATTCTTGTAGACGGAGGCAAAACGCACATAGGCAACATCGTCAAGAACGCGCAGGCCTTCCATCACGAGCTTGCCGATAGTTTGTGCCTTTACGTCGCTCTCGCCGCGGCTTTCGAGCTGGCGCACAATTCCGGAAACCATGCGCTCAACACGTTCAGGTTCCACCGGGCGCTTGCGCAATGCGATGGAAACCGACCGCATGAGTTTTTCACGATCAAACGGTACCCGGCGGCCAGTGCGTTTGACGACTGTCAACTCGCGCAACTGGACACGCTCAAATGTGGTGAACCGGCCGCCGCAGTCGGCGCAATAACGGCGCCGGCGAATTGCGGTATTGTCTTCGGTGGGACGGGAGTCCTTCACCTGTGTGTCGCCATTGCCGCAATAAGGACAGCGCATCGCCCAATCCCAGACCGATTCGAAACATTCTTCTTATTAGTTATAGATCGGGAACCGGTCCGTCAAAGCAATCACCTGCTCTTTAACAGCAGTTTCAACCGAGCCGTTGTTATCTTCGCCATTTGCGGCAAGGCCATCGAGCACTTCAGTGATCATGTTTGCAACGCTGCGGAACTCGGCAACACCGAACCCGCGGGTTGTTACTGCCGGGGTTCCCAGGCGCACACCTGAGGTAATCGTCGGCTTTTCCGGGTCAAACGGAACGCCGTTCTTGTTACAAGTGATGTTGGCGCGGCCCATGGCAGCTTCGGCATCCTTGCCGGTGAGATTCTTCGGCCGCAAATCAACAAGCACCACATGGGTGTCTGTGCCGCCGGAGACAATGTCAAAGCCATTTTCAAGCAGCGTTGAAGCCAGCACTTTTGCGTTCTCGGCAACAGACTGGGCGTATGCCTTGAATTCCGGGCGAAGAGCTTCGCCGAACGCAACAGCCTTGCCGGCAATCACGTGCATAAGCGGGCCGCCCTGAAGACCAGGGAAGATTGCAGAATTGACCTTTTTTGCAATTTCCGCATCGTTGGTCAAAATCATACCGCCACGGGGCCCTCGCAGGGTTTTATGGGTGGTGGTGGTCACCACATGGGCATGTGGGAACGGGCTCGGGTGAACGCCTGCTGCAACAAGGCCCGCAATGTGGGCCATATCTACATGGAAGTAAGCGCCAACTATATCAGCAATCTCGCGGAAACGCTTAAAATCAATGGTGCGCGGATAGGCTGAGCCACCGGCAATGATGATTGTCGGCTTGTGCTCTTTGGCAAGCTTTTCAAGCTCATCATAGTCAATCTGTGCATCTTCCTTGCGCACGCCATATTGAACAGCGTTGAACCACTTGCCTGACAAGTTCGGGCGCGCACCGTGGGTAAGGTGGCCGCCTGCATCAAGAGAAAGACCTAGAATGGTGTCGCCTGGCTTGGCCAACGCCATGTTCACGCCCTGGTTGGCCTGCGAGCCCGAGTTCGGCTGAACATTGGCAAATTCGCAGCCGAAAAGCTGTTTTGCGCGGTCGATAGCTAGGATCTCAGCAATATCGACAAATTCGCAGCCGCCATAGTAGCGCCGGCCCGGATAGCCTTCTGCATATTTGTTGGTCAAAACCGAGCCCTGGGCTTCGAGCACTGCCCGCGAGACAATGTTCTCAGATGCAATCAACTCGATTTCGTGACGCTGGCGTCCCATTTCTTTTTCGATTGCCTCGGCAATCGCAGGATCAGTGTCAGCAAGGCTGGCGGAGAAAAAGCCGGAAAGAATATCTTGGCCGGTATCGGATACGGACATTGCGCTACCCTCAAATATCTCAGGGAAAATGGATCAAGCACGCTGACTAGCACACCAGTTTGGCCCGATCCAAGTTTTTGGCGGCAAATTATGGTGCGAAAGCGTCGCACCATGACCGCCAAACCAAAGGGCGCCGGCAATATACCAGCGCCTTATTTGAGCCACTACTGGAAGACTTGCAGGATTTCAGCGTTCTTCAAGCCGGCGCTTGCGCCGTTTATTCTGGACTTTCAGATCTTTTTGTTTTGCTTGCTTCAGCTCACGCTGCTTGGCCTCTTGCTGTGCCGCGGGTTTATCAATTTGCAATCCGGTTTCAGCATCCAGGAGTGAACCATCTGGCGCATAGGCAATTGCCCGCTCCCCTTCAGGCACTGGCTGGCCGGCAACAAATCCCGTTCCATCGAGACTGTAGGTATCGGGGCGGAAGTGCACCGCTCCGTCAGGCTGGGCCCAGGCAGTGAGATAGGCAATACGGAGCTGCGCGCGGTTTTGCAGCTTCACGTCTACCCGCTCTTCTGAGTCTGCCACCGTCGTGATTTTTTCGCTGTTCCAGTCTTCCTGGCCCCGCAACAACCACTCAGTGAGAATATGAACCTTGTCTACACGCACACAGCCTGAAGAAAAATAACGGCTCGCCTGGCGGAACAATTGCTTGCCCGGTGTGTCGTGAAGATAGACGGCATATTTGTTCGGGAAGTTGATTTTAACGCTCGCCATGGCGTTTTCACCGCCCGGTTCCTGGCGGAACATGTAGCGCTTGGGATCGATATTATTAAAATCAAGTGTGCGCGGGTCGACTTCCGGGCCGTCATAGCCATCGAACACCTTTATATCCATCTTCTTCAGCCAGTTGATGTTCTTGCGCACTTCGGGAAGGATGTCCTTTTCGACAATCGACACCGGCGCATGCCAATAGGGGTTGAAATTCAACTCGCTGATGTGGCTTCCCAATATCGGCGAAGGCCGCTCCTGTTTCCCAACAACCGTATTGTGACGGGAATAAACCCGGCCGAATTCCACAACTTCAAGCTGGGCTGCGGGAATGTTCACGAAAACATAACGGTCTTCGAGATCCTTGGTATAGGCCTCCACCCGTGCAAGGTTTTGGCGCAACGTGTGCAGCCGCAAAAATGCGGGCACATTGAGTGCCTTCAGCGTGAAACGGGCAACCTTGCCGTCTACACGCAGGCCGTGCCGCACCTGATAGAGCCTGACTGCGTGTTCAAGACCCCTGTCGAACTTCTTCGGGTTCCTCACCGACATATCAGCCGGGTAGCCCTCAATCGCCAGGCGTTGACGCAGCGCCAGTACAGCTTTGCCTTTGGACCCGCGAATCAACGCCTTCTTTGTAGAGATTTTTGGCCATCCTCCGCGGCGCACGATAATGTCATAGCGCGCAATTGCATTCAGCAGCGCATTCATGCTCTGCGCATGCAAGACCGGCATCTCATTCCTGTCGATGACGATTTCCGATTTGCTTGGCGCCGGAATGTACTTTGCCGAGCCAAATTTGGTCCTTTGTGCAGCTGCCGCCGGCGCCACAAAATTGAAAATGCCGGACTTGGACGGTATTCCAATAGATGCCGACGTAAGCAACACAACGCTTGCGCCCGCAAACGCCACACTGCGTAACGAATTAGATTTAAACAATGCCAACAAGACCGTAGCCCCTATCGATTTCGGCTCTCGAAGCGAAATATGGGTTGCTCAGACTGACCTGCAACCTCGTGAATATAATAGTTCCCTTTACCAGCAATCTCAGCCCGTGGTCAAAAACAAAGATGAACCTACACAATCAGTTGAACTGATTTCAGGATGTGTTGATTCATCTTCAAATTGAACAAATCGCTGTTCACGCGCCCCGATGACACACTAGTAAAGGGCCTGCGCAACGCCTGTTTGCAACAGGTGTCAGCGCAATTCGTAGAAATGCACGTGAATTCAGGCGAAAATTTGATAGGCAGATGCCGGCAGCGCACCCGCCGCCGGGGAATAAGGTTCCGTAATCCAGACGCGTCTAAAGCTGATAGCGGATTTGATCGGTCCAGAACCGCTCAAGGCGTGCAAGGGCGTGGTTTAGCCGGTCAAACTCGTCGACACTGAAACCTGCCACTTCGCGGATTGAGCGGAGCTGGCGGTTATAGAGTTCATCGACCAGATCATGAACAACTTCGCCGCGTTCGGTAAGTCTTACGCGCACCGAGCGTTTGTCAGCGGAAGAGCGTTCATGGTGGATGAAGCCCATGTCCACGAGTTTCTTGAGATTGTAGGAAACGTTTGATCCGAGATAATGGCCGCGTGAGCGCAGCTCGCCTGCGGTCAGCTCCTGTCCGCCCATGTTGAACAGCAATAGCGCCTGGACGGCGTTAATGTCTTGATCGCCGCGGCGCTCAAACTCGTCCTTTATGACATCAAGCAACCGCCTGTGAAGCCGTTCAATAAGATTTAGAGAATCTATATAGCGGCCTTTGATTTCGCCGTTTTCACTGGCGGTATCCACCGCCGCTCCAAATGTCGCGTCGTTCATTGTTCAACACCTGCCCTGTTTTACGAGACTGATTTTGTTTTTGTCGTCTCAATGAGCAGTAATGTATGGGAGCGGTGTAAAAATCCTCTCAATAGAACCGGTAAACCGTTTGTTGAAATATTATCCCAGTTGGCTCCGTTTGAGACAAAATTTAAGCAAAGCCGGGTGTTTTTGTTTACGAATGCGGCATTTTACTGAGTCCTTGGAAAGGATTCATTGACTCTGAATATTGCAATTTTTCAGAAAACCGGTTCGACTTCGGTAATTTGTCGGGCGCTAATTCTGCCCACGCAGCAGCTTTATGACCCCGGAAAAGTCCGTGTCACCGTTGCCCGCTGCCTCAAACAAGGCATAGACAGCCGCCGCCTGGGCGCCAAGCGGCGTGGCCGCTCCATTTGCCTGGGCAGCTTCCTGGGCAAGTTTCAGGTCTTTCAGCATCATGTCCACCGAAAAACCCGGTTTGTAGTCGTTATTGGCCGGCGTGGTTGGAATTGGGCCGGGAACCGGGCAGTAAGTTGTCAGCGACCAGCACTGGCCAGACGCGGTCGATGAGATATCAAACAGTTTTTGATGATCAAGGCCGAGCTTTTCAGCCAGCACGAATGCCTCGCATGTGCCGATCATGGATATGCCGAGCAGCATGTTGTTACACACCTTCGCCGCCTGTCCGTTTCCCGAACCGCCCGCATGGAAGATGTTCTTTCCCATTGCGTCCAGCAGCGGCTTGGCCCGGTCAAATGCGTCTTGCGGGCCACCGGCCATAAAGGTGAGTGTTGCAGCCTCCGCTCCGCCGACGCCGCCGGAAACGGGTGCATCTATAATTGTCATGCCGGCAGCTTCGGCAGCTGCTGCAACATCGCGGGCGCTGGCAACATCAATGGTTGAACTGTCGATAAGCAAAGTCCCGGCTGAGGCATGCTCCAGCACCCCGTCACCACCGGTATAAACGGCGCGCACATGCTGGCCGGCAGGCAGCATGGTGATAACCACCTCAGCATCTGCCACCGCATCTCCAACAGAGCCGGCTGCGCTGCCTCCAGCTTCTTCAAAACGGGTAATGTTTTCTGCCACAACATCGAAACCTTTGACATTGTGCCCTGCCTTCACAAGGTTCGCCGCCATGTGAGAGCCCATATTGCCAAGGCCGATAAATCCGATTTGTGTCATCTTTCCCGTTCCTCTTTATCTTCGTTTCTAAACCGCCAGTTCATCCTCAAGCATCGCGAAATATGCCGCCACATCCGCCTCGCCAACCGATTGCAAATCTGCCGGTTGCCAGCGCGGCTCATTATCCTTGTCAATCACCACCGCACGGATGCCCTCATAAAAATCATGGCCGGTATAGATACGGTTGACCATGCGCCATTCGATTTTCATGCACTCTTCAAACCGCGCTTTTGCGCCTTCACGCAGTTGCCGGTAGGCAATTTTCTGGCTGGTTGGAGATTTGGAGCGAATGGCACCGACCTGCTTTGCTGCCCATTCCGACCCGTCCGCAACCAGACTTTCGAGAATTTCTTCAACCCCTGCGCCCGCAAAGTGCTGGTCAATATCGCCGCGCACATCTCCAAGGCCGGCTTCTCCTGCATCGGCTGAAAAGCCCTTCAGCGCCTCTTCCACATCATCAGACGAGACCAGCGCCTCCTCCAACGCCTTGAGACGGCCAGAGGGAACATAGTGCGTTGCAAGTCCGGCATATAGACATTCAGCCGCCTTGAGCCGCGCGCCGGTAAGCGCCAAATACATGCCCACTTCGCC
>JBPCVY010000231.1:0-20344 GCA_051010055.1 Hyphomicrobiales bacterium
GCGCAAGGGTGGATGGTTACACGGCCTGAAATCTCCTCAATTTCTTTCTTTGCAACCATTTGAAAATCGGCCAACTGGGCAAGGGTTGTGCTGACTTCACTGGTTGCGTTCTCGCAAAGTCTGGCAAAATCTCCTGCGCTGCGCGCTTTCATATCGATGAGGCGCACATCGTAGCCAGCAAACGCAAAGACAATGGCAATGCCCCGGCCCATGCGCCCGGCGCCGGCAGAAGCGATGACCGGCTTTGCGTTCATCTAGATGCCATCCTTGAGCAGTGCAGACATTTCATTTGCTTTCAAATTCGCAAGGCCCAGCTGGTCCAAGGTTCTATCTGAATTGCGGAAATCATCGCCGCAAACAGCTGAACCGATGGCAAGCAGCCCTGTTGCGGTTGGCGCATGAACGCCGGCCCAGTCTGCCACTGAAACCAGAAACGCAAGTCCCATGGCCACATCTTCACGCATGTAACGGTGTTCCGTCAGCACAAGGTTTTCGCGCCAGTCACCGGAATCAACAAGTTCTTCGTGGGCCAGATTGCCGTACATCCATTCCTCGCCCTCAACATCATAGTGATCGGCAAGGGGAAAGTGCGGCTCGCCATAGCCAAGCGACTCACGGACGGCAATGCGGTCTGCATCGAGCCGGTCGGTCACCCGGCGGACCGAGGGCTGGGTTCCTTCATTGTGAATGTCCCAGTGATCGAAGTGTTCAATAGGCCCGGCATTCATAATGATGAGTGGTGGATGAATGATGGGACCGGCGTTCATCAGCGCACCGGAAATCCCATCACCTGCATCTTCTACCGATGGGTAAGCCTGGCGGATAACTCCAAGAGCATGGTCTTTTTTGCGCAACGGAAATGTGCCAGATGGCAGCCTCGTTGCGCGCGTTGTGATGGCGATTTCATTTGCCCCGTGCAAGCGCGCCAGATAAGGCAGCGTCCCGGCTTCGGCAATCGCGATATCGGAACTGTCGCCTGCATCACGCAGGGCCTTCACCATGACGTAGCTGCCAAATGTTCCTGGCGGCAGAAAAATCACCTGGTCATCTGCAAGATGGCCTGCCAGGTTGCGGGCAATGTCTTCCTGCGCAACCGCTGGTGTGGGGCAGACAATAAGCTCTGCGCCCTTTACCGCCTCGGCAATGTTATCAGTCACCAGCGCTATCGAAACCGTGCGCGCACCGGCGTGATCCTTGATGCGCAAGGCCCCGCCTTGTTGGCGCAAACCGGCAAGGGCGGCCTCATCGCGCCGCCAAAACCGAACATCATGCCCGGCTTCCGACAGATCTGCGGCGGCGGCATGTGCCCCGTTTCCGCCTCCCAGTACCGCTATGTCCATATTTCTTTTCCGTTGCTCAAGACCATGAGCATACCTGATAGCTGACAGCCAGCAAGTATGCCGTAAACCATTCGAAATTATCGTACCGGCAAAGAGGCTTGATCTCTTGCAATTTAAATTGTCTCATAGGTTGTAACACCAAGGGGGAAGTTGCTGGCTGGGCACAGTTTTGCCTTGGATGAGGGTGTTGCAATCGCCCACCGGCCAACCGGCTTTGGAAAAATAAGAACAAAACTTGGCACACTTTGGGTGTGCTGAACGACTGAATCAAACAAGGGAGTGAAAGCAGGATGAGCCTTTTTAAATCTATGAAAATGAAATTGTTGAGCACTGTGCTTGGCGCCGGTGTTCTGGCCCTGGCGGCATCGCCGTCCTTTGCGGCCGACAAAGTATCGGCGGTTCACGCCTTCCCCACTTTCCTGGTCTACACGAAAACTTTCCTGGCGATGGTGGAAGACATCAATGCCAAGGGCAAGGGCGTTGTGGAAATCGAGGTGCGCGGCGGGCCCGAGGCAATCGGCATGTTCCAGCAACCGAACGCTGTGCGTGATGGTGTTGTCGATATGGTGCAGACACCAGGCAGTTTTTATGGTGCGTCAGTACCTGAAATCGACGCCATGGTTGCCGCCCGCGTTACGCCTATGGAAGCGCGCAAGAATGGCGGTGCTGCGCTTATGGATGAAATCCACCAGAAGCGCTTTAACGTGCGCCATCTTGGCTGGATTGATGGTGGCATCCGTTTTCATATCTACAGTTCCAAGGATTTCAAGTTTGGGGAAGATGGAGTTATCGACCTGACCGGCGTGAAGCTGCGTGATAATCCGATTTATCACGCATTCTTTGAATCCCTCAAAGCTACTACTGCGTCAATGAAAGCCACCGAGGTTTATGCCGCACTTGAAAAAGGCGTTGTTGATGCTGCCGCGTGGACATCTATCGGGCTGATGGATCTCAAGTGGGACAAGTTCCTCAAATACCGGATTGATCCGGAATTCTACAACACGGATATCGGCATCATTTTCAACAAGGATTCCTGGGCCAAGCTTTCTCCGGAATCCCAGAAGCTGATTCAGGACACGGTCATTGAGTGGGAACAAAAATCGTTTGACGCCCGCCAGAAGGACCGCGAAGCCGATGCTGCCGAACTGCAAAAGCGGGGTATGAAATTCGTGTCCATGAAGCCGGATGCTGCAAGCAAATATCTCATGATGTCTGAAGATGCAGCCTGGGGCCGCATGAAGGGCAGGCTTGAAAAAATGGGTGGCACGGAAAACTACGACAAGCTCCGCAAACTCTACTACAAAGAATAGATAACAGGAAAATAAGGCGGGCCGCCATCTGGCGGCCCCGTCACTTGGAATATGCGCATAATTGACAGGATTTGCGATTGGCTGGCCATTTTTGCCGGCGCCTATCTCTTTGCAATCATGTGCGGAATTGTGTTTCAGGCAACCGCCCGATCGCTTGGATTTTCCGGTTCCTCGCACGTGTTTACGTTTACCGAATATGGTCTGCTCTATATCGCCATGGCTGCATCACCCTGGCTGGTCCGCGAAAAGGGCCATGTGTTCATTGAATTGTTTACGGCGATTGTTCCAGCGCCTTTAACAAAAACTTTTTCCCGCATCATATCGGCCCTGTGCATTGTCATTTGCCTGGTTTTGTTCTGGTACACCGCCGAGGCTACTCTCCTGGCCTATTCGCGCGGTGATGCGGATATGCGCTCCATCGACATGCCGAAATGGCTCTTGCTGGGATCCATGCCTATTTGTTTCGGCCTAATGGCCGTACAGTTCTCACGCTTTGTTTTCGGCCCGCAAACCCTGCATACCGGTGAAGCAGGTGTTCATGAGTAGGGCGAACACATATGCCAAACCCGGGGGCGCGCGTTGATGGAGTGGTATTTCGCGCTTGCGTTCCTTTTGGGCATGGTTTTGTTTTTCATGTTCATTGGCGTGCCCGTAGCGCTGGCGTTTCTTGCAGCAAACATGATCGGCGCCACCTATTTTATGGGCGGCAGTGGCGATTTGTTCACCCAGATGTCGCGCGGCATCGGCCAGTTGGCAAACAACGCCATTCCCACGGTAACCACTTTCAACCTCATGCCGGTGCCAATGTTTTTGCTGATGGGTGAGATATTCTTTTTCACCGGCCTTGCAGAGCGCATGTTTGGCGCCATCGACAGATTAATGGGCCGGCTTCCCGGAAGGCTCTCCTTTGTCACCGTTGCCGGCGGTACCGCCTTTGCCACCTTGTCCGGCTCCTCCATGGGCTCAACAGCGCTTCTAGGTTCGCTCATGGTACCGGAAATGCAAAAGCGAGGTTACAAGAAGCATATGGCCATTGGCCCCATATTGGGTACTGGCGGCCTGGCCATGCTCATCCCGCCATCCGCTCTTGCCGTGTTGCTGGCTACCCTAGCGAACCTTGATGTGGGCAAATTGCTCATTGCGGGCGTGGTGCCGGGACTGGTTCTGGCCTGTTTTTACGCCATGCTCATACTTGCCATGTGCCTCATCGACCCGGAAGCAGCCCCGCCTTACGAAGTTGCTGAAACCAGCTGGCTTAACCGGTTCAAACTGTTCTTTGGCGATGTCCTGCCCATGCTGTCTATCGTAGTCGGCGTTATCTTGCTCATTCTCAATGGCTGGGCAACGCCGTCTGAATCTGCAGCGTTTGGGTGTCTCGGCGTAATGATACTCGCGGTCATCTATAAAAAGCTCACCTGGCAGGCGATGTTGAAATCAATTCATGGCGCACTGCGGGTTACCACCATGGCGCTTTTGATCATTTTCGGCTCGGCAACTTTCTCTGCTCTTCTTGCGTTTTCTGGCGCAAGCTCAGGGCTCATCAGATGGGCAACTGGATATGACCTGGAACCTGTCACCATGCTGCTGGTGATGTTCTGCATTCTTCTGGTGCTTGGCATGTTCATGGACCAGCTCTCCATGATGCTGCTCACGGTGCCGATATTCTTCCCGCTTGCCCAAACATTGGGGTTCGACCTCATCTGGTTTGGGGTGGTCATTCTGCTGGCGCTGGAAATCAGCTTTACCACCCCACCGTTCGGATTGCTGCTGTTTGTTATGAAGGGCGTGTCGGCGCCCGGCACCACAATGCGGGATATCTATGTTAGTGCGTTGCCTTATATGGCGTGCGCAATCGTCCTGGTCGGTTTGTTGATCATCTGGCCGCAGATCGCATTATGGTTGCCGAACATTACTGAATAATGCGAGCATCAAAAGGCAGGATTTAGTAACGCGTTGGGTGTGATTTTATGGCTGAAAGATCCTTCAAAAAGGAAGTTGCCCAGCTCCGGATTGGCCAAGGGGAGGAATTTGTCGGCGAGGGTATTCTCGCCGTCACCAAAGCGCTGCTGCAATCAGGGGTGGGCTATGTTGGCGGCTACCAGGGCGCGCCCATCTCACACCTGATGGACGTGCTTTCCGATGCTCAGGATATTCTGGATGAGCTTGGCGTTCATTTCGAGGTGAGCGCCAGTGAAGCAGCTGCCGCTGCCATGCTGTCCACCTCCATTCATTATCCCATTCGCGGTGCAGCCACCTGGAAATCCACGGTTGGCACCAATGTGGCGTCTGATGCATTGGCAAACCTTGCCTCCACCGGGGTTACCGGCGGTGCGCTAATTGTTGTTGGCGAGGACTATGGGGAAGGCTCCTCCATTATGCAGGAGCGCAGCCACGCATTCGCCATGAAATCACAGGTTTGGCTGCTCGACCCGCGCCCCAATGTGGCAAGCATCGTCAAGGCGGTTGAAGACGGGTTTGAGCTGTCTGAGGCAAGCAACACGCCGGTTATGCTGGAGTTGCGTATCAGGGCCTGCCATGTGCGCGGGGCCTTTACTGCCAAAGAAAACAAACGCCCGGACTTCTCGTTGGAAGAGGCACGCAACAATCCGCGCCGTGACACAAGCCGCATCGTGCTGCCGCCCGCCTCCTATGAGCAGGAGCGGGAGAAAATCGAAGAGCGCTGGCCAGCTGCCGTTGAGTTCATCCAGAAGCGCAAACTCAACGAGGTGTTTAAGGGCGATATATCCGATATCGGCATTATCCTTCAGGGCGGAATGTATAATGGCGTTATCGCCGCGCTTCGCTCGTTAGGCCTCGCTGATGTTTATGGGGCAACGCGCATTCCTCTCTATGTGTTGAACGTCACATATCCGCTTATCGACAAGGAGGTGGCCTCATTCTGCAAGGGTAAGAAAGCGGTGCTGATGGTGGAAGAAGGCCAGCCAGCCCATCTTGAAGAAGCGGTGAACGCTATTTTGCGTAAGGCTGGCAACATCACGCCGCTGCACGGCAAGAATTTTTTACCGGCATTTGGGGAATACACACCGGCAGCGCTTATTGATGGCATCTCCGGATTCCTGAAAAAATGTGAGTCCGGCGCAGTGCCCAATTCAGTTGAGAAAACCAGCCGCGGTTTGCCAAAAGCAATGCAGGAAGCGGTTTCCCAAGTGGTGCCCCAGCGCCCAGCGGGTTTTTGCACGGGATGTCCGGAACGACCAATTTTTTCAGCCCTGAGGCTGGTGCAAGATGAGTTGGGGGAAAGGCACATTACAGGCGACATTGGGTGTCATCTTTTCTCTTCCCTGCCGCCGTTCAACATTGGCGCAAGCACTATGGGTTATGGCCTTGGGGCAGCATCTGCGTCTGGGTTGAACATTGATAAAGGCAAGCGCTCCATCGCGATTATGGGCGATGGCGGGTTCTGGCATAACGGGCTCACAAGCGGCATCGGCAATGCGGTGTTCAACAAGAGCGATGACGTTATTCTGCTCGTAGATAATTACTACTCCGCTGCAACGGGTGGCCAGGACGTCCTGTCATCACGGGCAAAAAATTTCTCCCGTTCCACCCGGCACCCGCTTGAAGATGCAGTGAAGGGCGTCGGGGTGAAATGGGTGCGCCGCATCGATGAGACTTACGACGTGAATGCCATGAAGAATACATTGCGGGCCGCACTGACAAGCGAGGAGGCTGGCCCGAAGGTTGTGATTGCCTCCAGCGAATGCATGCTCAACCGCCAGCGCCGGGAAAGGCCGGTGAAGCAAGCTGCATTGGGCAATGGCAAGCGCCTGGAGGTGGAAAAATTTGGGGTGGATGAAGATGTGTGCACGGGCGATCACGCCTGCATCCGCATCTCGGGATGTCCTTCGCTAAGCCTGAAAGATACCGACGACCCATTGCGTGATGACCCGGTGGCGGCGGTAGATAATTCCTGCGTTGCCTGCGGCCATTGCGGCGAGGTGGCCGATGCCGCGATTCTGTGCCCGTCCTTCTACAAATCCGCGATCATCAAGAATCCCAATTGGTTTGACGGCCGCCTATCCAGCCTGCGCTCCTGGATTATCGAAAAACTTCAAGCCCGGCATCAAGGACGCCACCTGTCGGACGCTGGGGGGCTTGAATGATGGCGGTTATGCTTTCCAAAGATAGGCCCATCTCCATTACCATTCTTGCTATTGGCGGCCAGGGGGGCGGTGTGCTGACCTCATGGCTTACAAACCTGGCAGAGGCCCAGGGCTGGTATGCGCAGTCAACCAGCGTGCCCGGCGTTGCCCAACGAACTGGCGCAACCATCTATCACGTGGAAATCATTCCCCGCTCAATGAATCAACCGGTTCTGTCCATGATGCCTGTGCCGGGCGAGGTGGACCTGTTGGTGGCAGCGGAGTTTTCCGAAGTGGCGAGGGCCATTCAGAGAAATCTTGTCTCCCGGGAGAGAACAACCCTCGTTGCCTCCACCCACAGGGCTTTGGCGATTGCCGAAAAGTCAGCTCCAGCGCGGGCCGAAATCGATGCACCGCTAATCGAAAAGGCTGCCCGGCGCGCTGCCAAGGCCTACCATGCAGCTGATATGGCTGCTATTGCCGGGCGCCATAACAGCGTTATTTCCGCCTCGCTCTTTGGCGCAATTGCCGCCTCCGGCGTGTTGCCGTTTGAGCGTTCAGCTTTTGAGGAAGCTATAAAAGGCGCAGGGGTTGGCGTCACTGCAAGCCTGGCTGCCTTTGCTGCCGGCTTTGATGCGGTTGCCAATCCGGAAAAATCAAAACCGGCGCAGGCGAAGGAAGAGCCAGAGCTACCCGTTCTTACCGGTGGCGCTGAGGACGACCGTAAGGCCTATCAGGTATTGTGCCAGCGCATTGTTGCGGAGTTTCCACACCCCTGCCGCCAGATGTTGCAGCTTGGGCTCAACAGGGTGGTGGATTTTCAGGATGTGGGGTATGGCGCGGAGTATCTTGAGCGCATAGGTGCGGTGCATGAGGCTGACCGCGATGCAGGCGGTGAAAAGCGCAACTTTGAGCTCACAAGTGAAATGGCGAAGTATTTCACAACGGCCATGGCATACAATGATGTTATCCGCGTTGCTGATCTTAAAACCCGGCAGGCCCGCTTTAACCGTGTGCGCCGGGAAAGCGGTGCGGGCAATGGCGAAATCATCAAGATCACCGAATACATGCATCCGCGTCTTCAGGAAATCTGTTCGGTTCTTCCTGCGCGTTTTGGCCGTAAAGTCGAAAACAGCAAAGCCTTATCCGCGGTCGTGCGGGCCCTTTTTGAAGGCGGTAAGCGTGTGCGCACAGATTCCATATTCGGCCATTTGATTTTGCATGCTGTTTCCGCGTTTCGCAGCTGGCGGCCCATATCCCTGCGTCACGAAATCGAAACCGCCCATATGGATGACTGGACATCGCGGGTTATGGCCGCCGCTCCCGCCAACTATGAACTTGCGGTTGAAATCGCCCGCTGTCAGCGCTTGATTAAAGGCTACAGCGATACCCATGAAAGATCGCTCAGCAAGTTCGGAATGGTTGTCGCCGGTATCGACAGCGTGGCGGGCCGGAAGGATGCTGCAGACTGGGCACGGCGGTTGCGGGAAGCAGCACTGGTGGATGCCGAAGGCGAGGCGTTGGACGGCGCTCTTAAAACTGTGGCCAGTTTCAGTCAGCCCAAGCAGCGCGCGAAAGCCTCATGATGGCGCAGAGCGTCTATGAGCAATTCGCGCAAACGGCGCACAAAAATTCCGCGCGCCCTTTCCTGAACATCACTGAAGCCACTGCAGCTGCCTATGGCATTGATGCTGGTGAAATCACCTACGGAGAAATACTGACCGCAGTTGATGCAAGGGCAGGGGAATTCCAAAAAGCAGGCTATGGGAAGGGCCACCGGGTAGGATTGCTGCTTGAAAACCGCCCCAGCTATTTCGTCAATTGGTTTGCTCTCAACAGCTTAGGGGTTTCCGTTGTGCCGATAAATCCGGACTTGCGCTCAGCGGAGCTGGAATATCTGATCGGCCATTCAGACCAGTGCTTGGCGATTGCCATTGAACCGCGCATCAGGGAACTTCAAGAAGCAGTCAACGGCCTTAAGGTCATTGCGCCGGAAGAAGAAGCACCGCCTGCCCCATCAGAGCCGGGGCCAGATGATTTTCAAGAAGCGGCACTGCTTTACACCTCCGGCACGACCGGTATGCCCAAAGGGTGCATGCTCTCTAACAGTTACTTTCTCAAATGCGGTGATGGGTACAGCACGGTTGGTGGCCATTGCACGCTGCACCGGGATGGCGAACGGATGCTCACGCCGCTGCCCCTGTTTCATATGAATGCCATGGCCTGTTCGGTGATGGGAATGATTGCAGTGGGTGGCTGCCTTACAGTGCTCGACCGGTTTCATCCGTCAACCTGGTGGCAGGATGTAGCGAGCTCCAAGGCATCCATCATCCACTATCTGGGCGTCATGCCGGCCATCTTGATGCAACTGGAAACATTGCCGGCGGAGCGTGGTCACAACGTTCGTTTCGGCTTTGGCGCGGGCGTCGACCGTGCCCTCCACGCACCATTTGAAGAACGCTTCGGGTTTCCGCTGATAGAGGCCTGGGCCATGACAGAAACCGGCAATGGCGCGGTGATTGCCGCATCCAGCGAACCCCGCTATGTGGGCACAAATTGCATCGGCAAGCCCAGTGCGGACGTAGAAATCAAGATTGTCGACGAGCGCGGAAAACCAGCATCTTTGGGTACGCCCGGTGAGCTTTTGGTGCGCCGGTCTGGGGCCAACCCGCGCTATGGGTTTTTCGACGGTTATCTGAAAGACGAAGAAGCCACAGAAGAAGCCTGGCGCGGCGGCTGGTTTCATACAGGAGATGTCGTGAGAAAGAACCAGGACGGCACCTTGGTTTTCGTTGACCGGAAAAAAAATGTCATCCGCCGATCCGGTGAAAACATTTCTGCCGTGGAGGTCGAAACTGTGCTGATGCAGCACCCCGATGTTGCCGCCGCTGCCGTTGCAGCTGTTGCGGATGAACTGCGCGGGGATGAGGTTTTTGCGTGTATCGTTCCAGCCGAGGAGGTAGAGACCGGGAAACTGGCAGATGGGCTTTTCCGGTGGTGCCGGGAACGATTGGCCTACTATAAAGCGCCGGGTTTTTTCGCCTTTGTTGAAGAGCTTCCGCTCACATCAACCAACAAAATCAACCGAGGCGCATTGAAGAGCCTTGTTACGGAATTGAACAATGAAGGCGCAGCCATCGATTTGCGCCAGTTCAAGAAAAGAGTGGTGGCGTAGTGACCGGCGGTGCAAAGCGGCAGGCATATGACGGCGTAGTACTGGCTGCACCGGTAACGGTTCCTTATGAGCGCTATTCAACCGAAACCGCTCACTGGTGGATTGCCCGCGCACTCAAAGACCTGACCCAACAGGCCGGCATCACACACCACGACATAGATGGTTTTTGCATCTCCTCCTTCACCGTGTTTCCGGACACAGCCGTTGGGCTCACGCAACATTTGGGGCTCACCGCGCGCTGGCTCGACCATGTGCCAATGGGCGGGGCATCCGGCGTGGTTTCGTTGCGCCGGGCAGCGCGCGCGGTTCAAGCAGGTGATGCTGAGCTGGTTGCCTGCATTGCCGGTGACACCAACCACGTGGATTCTTTCCGCCGCATGCTTTCGAGCTTCAGCCGCTTTGCCCAGGATGGTTCCTACCCCTACGGCGCCGGCGGCCCAAACGGCAGCTTTGCCCTTTTGACCGACAACTACATGCGTGCCTATGGAGCAAAGCGTGAGGATTTCGGCAAGCTGTGCATTGCCCAGCGCAATAACGCGCTTTCCTTTCCCCATGCGCTGATGAAAAAACCGCTGACGATGGAGGACTATCTCAACGCGCGGCCCATTGCAGACCCGATTGCCCTGTTCGACTGCGTTATGCCGTGTGCGGGGGCGGAAGCGTTTCTGGTGATGCGCGAGGAAATGGCGCAAAATCTCAAACTCCCGTTTGTCCGGCTTTTATCGGCTGTTGAGCGGCACAACGCATTTCCGGATGATTTGGTGCAGTACCGTGGCGGCTGGGAGCTGGACAGGGACGAGCTTTGGGCTATGGCCGGAACCGGGTCTGAAGATGTCAGCTTCGTCCAGACCTATGATGATTATCCGGTCATATGCATGATGCAGTTTGAAGATTTGGGGTTTTGCGAAAAGGGCGCTGGGCCCGAATTCGTTCGCGCAAATACGTTCGAAGCTGACGGAAGCTTTCCGCACAACACATCAGGCGGCCAGCTATCTGTTGGTCAGGCCGGAGCTGCCGGCGGGTTTTTGGGACTGGTTGAAGCTGTGCGCCAGCTTTCCGGCCAGGCGCTCGGGGCGCAGGTGAAAAACCCGCGCATCGGGATGGTTTCCGGTTTCGGCATGATCAATTACGACCGTGGCTTATGTTCAGGTGCGGTGGTTTTGGCGGGGGCTGAATGATGGTTGACCCTCTTGCCAGGCCTAAGAAAAAGAACCCGCAAAAGCGGACCGTTTCGCCCACCCTGCCGCCCATGCCGCGCAGCAGGAAAGCGCTCGGGTTCACTGTGGCAGCCGCCGAAGGGCGGTTCTCATTGCAAAAGTGCTCTGGGTGCGAAGCGGTAATCCATCCACCGCGCGAAGCATGCCCCCTATGCCTGTCCATGGAATTGTTCTGGGCAGATATTTCCCCCGGCGGTGAACTGATTGCAGAATCAACAATCCACACAAGCACCAACACCTATTTTCGCGAACGCACGCCCTGGCGCATTGGCACTGTAAAGCTGGATGAGGGCCCAGCGGTACTTGCGCACATTCATGATGACGTGCGCTCCGGCGCCAGGGTGAAAATGATCGCGCGCACCGACAAGGCAGGCCAGGGAGTGCTCATGGCCCTGCCGGAAAAGGAGACTGAAAACATGGCGGATGAAGCAAAATTACGGGAGCTTACCTGTGACCCCAAACATCGCCGGGTGCTGATAACAGACGGACGCACCCAGATTGGCCGCGCCATGGCAGAGGCGGTTTCAGCCGCTGGCGCATCGATTGTGTTTGTCGGCATTGGCGAGCAATGGCGCGGTGAAACCGGCGAGGATAGCCTGCGGGAAATCGCCAATGTGGAGGTGATGCCGCTTGATGTGACCGATACGGTTTCAGTGAACGAACTTGCCGGGGAAATTGGCGGCAAAACCGATATTCTTATAAATACGGCAGAACATGTGCGCCCCGGCGGAGCCATGACCTCTAAAGGACTCATCACCGCACGCGATGAGATGGAAGCGAACTATTTCGGCTTGCTCCGGCTCATCCAGGCATTCGGCCCGGCAATGCGCGGGCGCGGCGCCGATGGGGCAAACAGCGCAACCGCATGGGTCAACCTTATGTCGGTTTACGCCCTGTCTAACATGCCGTCCTTCGGGCCCACTTCGGCCAGCCAGGCTGCGGCCTATTCCCTGTCGCAATGCCTCCGGTCAGAGTTTCTGGGCAGCGGCGTTAAGGTCATGAATGTTTTGTTCGGGCCGATAGAGGAAGATTGGCGCCAGCCCCTGCCCCCGCCCAAGGTAACGCCTGAAGCATTGGCAAAGGCGGTTGTGGGCGGATTGCAGCAAGGCCTGGAAGAACTCAGTGTGGGCGCGGTGGCAGAAGATGTGGTGGCGCGCTGGAAAGAGGACCCAAGGGTTCTTGAGCGCGAGCTCACTCAAGCTCAGGTGGGGTAGTGGAGATAACAGATGGATGTAATTACACAACTTTCTGCAGCTCTGGGCGATGGGTCTGTGCGGATTGTCGATCTCACCCACACGCTTGACCCTGACTTTCCGGTGATTGTCTTGCCCCCCGAGTTTGGTCAGTGCGCACGGTTCCGGGTTGAGGAAGTTTCCCGGTATGACGAACGCGGCCCTGCCTGGTACTGGCGGAACTTTTCCTGCAGCGAGCATACGGGCACCCATTTTGATGCTCCTGTCCATTGGGTGTCAGGCAAGGACCTCCCAAACGCCACGGTTGACGCCATTCCGGAAGAAGCTTTCGTGCGCGCAGTTTCTGTTATCGATTGCTCCGGTGAGGCGAGCAAAGATGAGGACTATCTTTTGACCGTTGATGCAATCACCGGCTGGGAAGCTGAAAACGGTGAAATCCCGGCAGGAAACTGGGTTTTGATGCGCACGGACTGGTCAAAGCGCAAAGGGGCTGGATATCTCAATATGCGCGAGGACGGCGCCCACACGCCAGGGCCTCATCCAGATGCCATCAGGTTCTTGATCGAAGAACGCAAAATTGTTGGTTTCGGCACCGAAACCGTCGGCACTGATGCTGGCCAGGCGGCCCATCTTTCACCCCCCTATCCAGCTCACTACCTGCTTCATGGGGCCGGGCGCTATGGCCTTCAATGCCTTGCCAATCTTGATGCCTTGCCAGCACAAGGCGCAATGCTGATTTGCCCGCCGCTCAAGATCAAACACGGCTCCGGCAGCCCTTTGAGGGTGCTTGCACTGGTGCCGGGCAGCTAGGGCGTCACAACCCCTTGGGGTGGGTCATGAATTCTTCGATGATGTGATCGGGCGCCTTGGCATAATCGGAAACCCTGCTCACGCCGAGCCCTGTAAGCCGGCGCAGCTTCACAGCAAGTTCTGCCATTTTCACCACAATCGGTATGCCGTTTATTACAGGCGCACCGTCTATCTGGTGATTGCGGAACTGGGAGAAGAGCAGCATGGGAATACCGCCGCCGGGGATGAGCACATCCACGCCCTGTTCAACCAGGGGCTTTGCCTGATTATCAAAAAGACCTTTCACCTTGACGGCGTCTTTTTCCGAACCATAGGCGCTCAGAATTTGTCCCGGCTCAAAAGTCATGGCGTGCACGCCGGTTACCCGCTCTTCCAATCCGTACTTTCCGATTTGATGATGGAACCACGGAATGAAGCGCGGGTTGATGGTGACAATGCCGGAACGCTGGCCGAGCTGGCAGGCATAGAGCATGGAAGCCTCGCCAAGGGAGACCACCGGAATATCCACGACCGAACGGGCCTCATAAAGGCCGGCATCCTGGAAGTGACCGATTATGAATGCGTCATAGCCTTCCCGTTCGGCCCGCACCGCATTGCAGATAACCTCACGCGCGCAGCGGAACTCGACAATCGGGTGAGCATAGGAATCAAACGGGGTAATGCCATTGATATCGACGCTGGTTCCCTCATCGGTAATCTCATCGAGGTGGACCCTTAGGGCGTCCCAATAGGACTTGCCGTTTTCGTAGTCGACGTAACTTTGATACCAGAGCTTTATCGGTTCCATTGCTGTTCTGACCCTAGGTTGTATCAAGGCATGCAAAACGGCTCGCTGCCCAGGCCTGAAGGATACGGTCTGCGATCATCGCCAGAAGCGCCATGGAAAGACCCGACACAAGGCCTTCGCCCGTATTGGCGGCACTGAGCGATAGGTAAATCTGCTGTCCAAGCCCGGTGGTGCCCACAAGGGCAGCGATCACCAGCATGGCAAAGGCGTACATTATCGTCTGGTTGAGGCCAACGAGAATGGAAGGCATTGCCAGGGGCATTTTAACCTGCCAGAAAATCTGCGATGGGGTGCAGCCCTGCTCAACGGCAACCTCCAGCAATTGGGGCGAAACTTCACGCAAGCCATTTTCCGTGTAGCGCACCGCCGGCACGAAAGCGTAGGCGATAATAGCCAGAAGTGCCGTAAACTCGCCCACCTGGAAAAACATCAGCATGGGGATGAGGAACACGAACAACGGGATGGTCTGGAAGGTATCGCAAATAGGGCGCACGATAGCTGAAACCGTATCGTTGGATGCAGCCCACACCCCAAGTGAGGCGCCGAAAACGAATGACAATATTGCCGCTGCCGCGCACAAGTAAACTGACAGCATGGCCCGGTCCCACATGCCGGTTAAAAGAATGAACGCCAATGCGCAGAAAACAAAAAGGGCGGTGTTCTTTCCGCCGGCCTGCCAGGCAATCACGGTCATTCCGGCGACGGCTACGCTCCACGGCATGCCGGTGGTGCCGAAATAGAGGAGATAGCCCAGAACGGCGACAACAACGCTGGCCCGCCAGCTCCACTTGTAACCGGCGAAAACCGCAAAGATCAGGCACCCGGCGCCATAACCAATGCGCATGGGCATGGTGAAGTCAAAGCCCCAGGTGAACGGCAGGATTGACTGGGACAGGCCCGTGCGCAGTGGCAGCAAGTAGAAGAAGAAGAAAAAGTTTTTGATGGCGGTGAGCGTGTTGCCGTAGGCGGTGACGATGGCGTCAAGTTGAACATTGAGCCAGTCGGCTAGGTTTTTCGTCCACGCAGCGCTTTCGATTGTTTCGCCCAAGCCAAACGCTTTCATGATGACGCACAGAACTGCGAGGATACCTGCCGCGATCAGGAAATTCCGGCGGTCGTCTGCCCCGCCGCCAGCTCTTGCCTTATCGCGGCTGGCATAGGCAGCGGAAATCCTGTCCATGATGATGGCGATAAAAACAATCACCACACCGGCAAGCAGGCTGTCGCCAAACCGCGCCTTGCGCATGGTGCTGAGCACTTCCCAGCCAATATCGTTAAATCCGCCAATCACCGATGCGATGATGACCATGGACAAGGCGGCCATGATTGTCTGGTTGATGCCCACCTTGATTTGGCCCATGGCGGCCGGGATCTCGACCCAGAACAGGCGTTGGATGGGCGAACAGCCGCTCATGCGGGCAGCCTCGCGGATTTCTTCAGGCACCAGCTGCAGGCCTAGCGCCACATTGCGCACCATGGGCGGGCAGGCATAGACAGCACTGGCAATGAGGCCGACAACGGGGCCAAATCCGAACAGCACCAATAGCGGAATGAGATAGGCAAAAGTTGGGATGGTCTGCATCAAATCGAGAATGGGCGGCACAATGCGCCGTCCAAGGTCTGTCCGGTTGGCGAAAATGCCGATGGCCAGCCCGAGCGCCAAAGACATTGGAACGGCAACACCAACCAGCGCCATGGTGTTCATGGCCTGCTCCCAATAGCCGGAAAGGGCAACATAAAGACAAGCCACCACGCACAGCACAACCAGCCGCCAGCCGGAAGAATGATAGGCAAGCAAGCCAATGCTCAGGACGGTCACCGGCCACGGCACCCATTGCAAAAGATCGCGCAATATAAGCATGGGAAATTCCAAAAGCTTGGCGATGAAACGGGTAACCGGCTCGGCCAGGTCGACGAACCAATCCGTAAAAGCGTTAATCCAGCTTGCCAGGGGAATGGTCAATTCTGCCGGGAATTTCGTAAGCCACACAAAAGCCTCGAGCCGAAGGCCGCACACCAGCGCCAATGTGAGCACGCCAAACCATGGCCAGGCGTCTCTTGGCAATAAGGCAGCGAACCTCGGGGCCGTCAGCCCGCTGGTGATTTCACTCGCCATGGCTTTCGCCGCTCAATGCCTCGGTAAGGCGCTCCGGCGTAATTGTGCCGATCATGTTGCCTTCTTCATCGGCAATCGGCAGGGCGCCGCCGCGTTCCGCGCTCCAGGAAAGAGCATCCTCAAGGGTCATATCGCAATGCAGCGCTTCACCCTTGGGACGGCCTCTGCCGGATTTGGGAAGGGGCTCCATGAGCTGGGACACCTTAATGATCTTGGTGCGCGGTGCTTCTTTTACGAACTCGGCCACATAGTCAGTTGAAGGATTCAGAACAATGTCTTCCGGCGTTCCCACTTGCACAATCAACCCGTCCTTCATGATGGCGATGCGGTCTGCAAGGCGCACCGCTTCCATGAAGTCGTGGGTGACGAAAATAATGGTCTTGTGAAACAGGGTTTGAAGACGCAGCAGTTCTGATTGCATTTGCCAGCGGATAAGCGGGTCTAGGGCGCTGAACGGTTCATCAAGAAACCAAAGTTCCGGGTCAACCGCCAGGCTGCGGGCAATACCGACCCGTTGTTTCTGGCCGCCCGACAGCTGGTGCGGATAGGCGCTTTCGCGGCCTTCAAGGCCCACCAAGTTTATCATCTCCTGGGCCTTTTCGTTGCGCTCTTCGTCAGATGTTCCCTGGACCCTCAAGGGGAATGCAACATTTTCCTGTACGGTCATATGCGGGAACAGGCCAAAATGCTGGAACACCATGCCCATTTTCCGGCGGCGCACTTCCATCAGCTCTTTATCGGAAATGTTCAAAAAATCTTCGCCATCCACCAACAATTCGCCAGCGCTTGGTTCGGTGAGCCGTGACATGCACCGCATCAATGTAGACTTGCCCGAGCCGGACAGGCCCATAAGCACAAAGAATTCGCCTTGTTTGATTTTCAGATCGATATCGCCGCACGCCACAATGTCGCCGGCGGTGCGCAGTTTGTCGGCAAAGTTGATCGCGTTTTCACCCTTGGGCAGAGCGTCTTTCTTCAATTTGCTTTGATGGCCCGCGCCAAACACCCGCCACAAACTCCTGCACTCAAGGGCGGTTTCACCATTCGCACTCATTTAAAACATTCCCTCCCATGCCCGCAGATGTAGCATAGCCAGCGCGCTTGCGGGCAATCAAACGAAAAACGCGCGCCACGAACCTCATGTCCGAAGCGCGCGTTGGTCTTTGTTCCAATTCGTGGTTACTGGCTTGCAGCCACCCACTTCTTCCACATGGCTTCGTTCTTGCCCATCCAGTCGGCAACAACCGCTTCCAACTTGCCGCCTTCCTGGTCGATTTGAGCCATCATATTTTGTTGGTCGGTGGTGGGGATTGTGACGTTCTTAAGGATGGTGTGCGCTGCCGGCCATTTTTTCTCAAAACCGGTCCACACAACCTTGAACACCCGGGCAGGGGCAAAATCACAGTCGTTTACCGCATTCTCGTTTACCCCCCATTTGGGATCGTTGAAGCAGGCATCTTCTGCTTTCGGCAAATCCACCCATTCGGTTTCATATTTTGAAAGTGCCCAATGGGGCTGCCAGAAGACGATCAAAAGCGGGGTTTTCTTGGCAACCGATGCTTTCAGTTCAGAAATTAGCGCGCCTTCACTGCCTGCCGGCACGGCTTTGAACGGTAGCTCCAAACCTTTCAGCCGGTCTGCGCCCGGTGTGCCCCAGTCTGCCGGATAGTCAATCAACCGGCCTTGTGGCAGGGTTTCAGCGGTTGCGAATTTGGCCGCGCATTCCTTCAAAGCTTCCCACTTTGGCAGGCCCGGGCAGACTTCTTTCACATGAACCGGATAGACAAAACCCTCGCGTGCTTCCAGGCCGGTATCGCCAATGTCTACCACCTTGCCGGCGTCGGCCATTTTGTTCCAAAGATCCGGCGCGTTACTGCTCCACACTTCCATGGTGCCATGCAACTCGCCATCGCCCAGAGCGGTAAACTGGGAATCGTAACCGGCGGTGATATATTCAACCTTGTACCCTGCCTTTTTGAGGGTTTCGCCAGCAATGTGGGTTGAGATGTGCTGGCCCGTCCATTCATTGATGGCAAGTTTTATTGCCTCATCCTTCGCGCCCATCTCAGCGGCAAATGCGCCCGGCAGGCCCAATGCCATCGACATGGCCGCAGCGGCGAGTAGTTTCTTCAACATGCGTTCCTCCCTTCTAAGTCTTTCACGAACATTTATGTGCATCGAAATGTTCGGCGTCTATGTCCTGTGACTAGCCTAAATGAAAAACGCAAAGGGGCAACCACTTAAATGGTGGCTGAAAGTAAAGATGTAGAGAAAAGGGGCTTTTATCTAAGTCTTTTCTGGGGCCTGAGGAGATTTAGATAGGGCGAACCTCATTTACTTCTGGAATAAAGTGGCGCAGCAGGTTCTCAATGCCTTGCTTCAGGGTTGCCGTCGACGATGGGCATCCTGCGCATGCACCCTGCATATGAAGATGGACAATGCCATCGCGATACGCATGGAACGTGATATCGCCACCATCCTGGGCCACCGCCGGGCGCACGCGCGTGTCAAGAAGTTCCTTTATGGTGTCGACGATTTCCTGATCCGCTTCATCAAAATCTTCATCACTTACAGGTGGTGCGCCCTCGCCACCTTTTGTGATTGGGGCGCCCGACATGTAGTGCTCCATGATGACGCCGAGTATGGCCGGTTTCAGGTGCTGCCAATCTGAATCATCTTTGGTGATGGTGATGAAATCAGAGCCGAAAAACACGCCCGTTACGCCCGCAACGGTGAAAAGGCGCTCGGCCAGAGGCGATGCAACTGCCGCTTCCGCATCCCGGTAGTCGCGGGTGCCGTCTTCCAGAACGATTTTACCCGGGATGAACTTCAAGGTCGCCGGGTTGGGCGTTGCTTCAGTTTGGATAAACATTGCTGGGGCTCCAGAATTTCATGCTTAAACGCTTCTACGGCGCGCATCGGTTTTTAGATTAATTCTAAACTGGTCTCAAGTCCAGGCAAACCGCATTAGCAAATCAACCCGATTATCTTTTTAACATCGGCGAAAATGGGCCTGGCCAGCTCTCTGGCACGCTCAGCACCGGAGGCGAGAATGGAATCAATATGTGCTGGATCGTTCATCAGCCTGTTCATCTCCTGGCCAATAGGGCTCATTTTTTCCACTGCCAGATCAACCAGTTCCTGCTTGAAGCCTGAGAATTGTGAACCGCCATGCTCGCGCAGCACATGTTCGGCGTTTTGGCCTGCAAGTGCTGCAAAAATGCCGACCAGATTTTCTGCCTCCGGGCGGCCTTTCATGCCATCGGGCTCTGAGGGCAGAGGTTCGGGATCGGTTTTAGCCTTGCGGATCTTTTTGGCGATGAGGTCGGCATCATCGGTGAGGTTGATGCGCGATAGGTCCGACGGGTCCGATTTCGACATCTTCTTTGACCCATCGCGAAGGCTCATAACCCTGGTCGCAGGACCTGTAATGAGCGGCTCGGGGAGTGGGAAAAATCCATCCTTATACCCAAGCGCCGCAATCTGTTCAGAAAAGTCATTATTGAACTTCTGGGCAATATCGCGCGACAGCTCCAGATGCTGCTTTTGGTCTTCACCGACCGGCACATGAGTTGCCCGGTAGGCGAGAATGTCCGCGGCCATAAGGTTGGGGTAGGAATAAAGCCCGACGGAAGCGTTTTCACGGTTCTTGCCGGCCTTTTCCTTGAACTGGGTCATGCGGTTCAGCCAGCCAATGCGGGCAACACAGTTAAACACCCAGGCAAGCTCAGCATGTTCGGGAACCTGTGATTGATTGAAGACGATCTGCTCTCGCGGATCGATGCCGGCAGCGACAAACGCGGCGGTGACTTCGCGCGTATTATGGGCAAGTTCGGCCGGGTCCTGCCAAACGGTAATGGCGTGAAGATCAACCACGCAATAGATGCAGTTGTGGGAGCGCTGCAAATCGACAAACCGGGTAATAGCACCCAGATAATTGCCAAGGTGCAGGTTGCCGGTTGGTTGCACGCCTGAAAAGACGCGTTCTTTTTGTTCAATCATTGTGAGGTCCTGCGCTTATTTGACCGGCCCGCTATATGGCTGATTGCAGGCACTATGCCAAGTCTTATGATTGTTTGCTCAGCAATTTGCGCAGCTCGCTGACAGTGACGACTCTTGAAAGTTGGCAGAAACCGGCGAATACGGCAGCACCGAGCGCCACAAGGCCCATGAGGGTTGTGAAGCGGTAAAGAATAGAAAAGTCAGATGAAAACACGGAACTGGCGGCCTGCATGACAAGCACCAGAACACCCGCCATCAAAGTGCTTCCAAGGAATATCAGTGGTACATTGC
>JBPCVY010000232.1:0-2767 GCA_051010055.1 Hyphomicrobiales bacterium
GCCATGTGCAATCATCGAGAATAGTATTGTACCCGCAAACACCAGACCGGTGAGTGCGCACACCAGCAACACTCCTAACAATGCGGCATCAGCAAACGGCAATTTCGATTCCGGGCGCCAGGCGGCAAGAGCGGAGAGTTTGGCTGGTGGTTTCGGTTTCAGCATGCCAATTCCCCTGACGCGTTGAGGGGAGCCATGCTTTAAAGCTTGTTCCGACATCGGTGTTCTCAAATGGCAATTCCCGCCAATCGCACCATCGCATTTCGTGCTTTAGAAAACCTTACCCTTTTTGCCGGAAAAATTCACCTCGGCCTGGATTTTACCAGGAATTTGGTGGACTTGTGGCTCCTATGGCCAAGAAAATGGCTCGCAAACAGTGCCCGTCCACGGAGAATGACGCCAATTTTCTTTACCAGCGTTGCGTTTGCGGCAGTGTTTCAGGCCACTGCCGAGATGATTGGTTTTTTGTTTTCACGCAAAACCCGCCGGTAGGAAATAGCCTCGGCAATGTGCATGCGCCCGACACTTTCACGGCCTTCAAGGTCTGCCAGGGTGCGGGCAACACGCAGCACACGGTAGTAACCCCGGGCGGTAAGGCCAATAACATGGGCCGCATCTTGCAGGAGACTGAGACCCGCCTCATCAGGTGTTGCTGCTTTTTCCAGCAATTCACCGCCTGCCTGGCTGTTGAGGAACACATTTCCATCGCCTGCGTCGGCATAGCGCTCAGCCTGAATTTGCCGGGCCCTGGCAACGCGGGCGCACACTTCGTCTGAGCCTTCGTTGGCCGGAGGCAATGCCAAATCAAATGCGGAAACAGCTGGCATTTCGATTTGCAGGTCAATGCGGTCCAGCAGCGGGCCGGAAATACGTCCAAGATAGTCCTCAGCGCACCTGGCGCCACATCGGCACGTGTGGCCCGGATCGCCGGCACGCCCGCATTTGCACGGGTTCATGGCTGCCACCAGCTGAAACCTTGAGGGATAGGAGACGTGATGGTTCGCCCGCGCGATGACAGTTTGTCCGCTTTCCATGGGCTGGCGCATGGAATCTAGCACCTTGGGGGAGAACTCAGGCAATTCGTCCAGAAAAAGAACCCCATTATGGGCAAGTGACATTTCACCCGGCTTTGCCCGCAATCCGCCGCCCACAAGTGCTGCCTGGCTGGCTGAATGGTGCGGGTTGCGGAAGGGCCGGTTCTCTGACAGTCCGCCGGCAGGAAGCGCACCGGCAACAGAAGCAATTGTCGATACTTCGAGCATTTCACGGGCGTTCATGGGCGGCAGGATTGATGGCAACCTCTCTGCCATCATGGATTTACCAGAACCTGGTGGGCCTACCATTAGAATATTGTAGCTAATTAAACTATTTTTTATGCTTTCAGTTATCGATGCGATCAATAGCGACAAGATTCAAGGATGTTCCGTTGAAATGTCCGCTTTTCCTGCAAAAACGGACATCAAACGAAACCTGACCAATGTCTGCTTATGACCCAAAGCGGACGAGATAATCCGCATATGTAAAGGGTTGCTTGTCGACGTTAATCTGTCGCGTCACACCGATGCTCACGGTAATCTATTGCGCTGGAGAGAGCCATAGGGCATTGCGGATTGAATAGCTCGATATCACAAGAGAGCATGATCTATCGATTTCTCAGAGTACTGTAGGATCACTCTCCCACTTTCGTGAAGACTTAACGCGAACTCCTCCAGACCCCGCAATGATTTTGCCTTTGGATAGCGTTTGCCCATACTGTTCATATTTTATCGAGTTCACGCGGCCATGGGAGAAAATCGAAACAAACTTGGCCGCTATCAGGGTGCATGCGATGTTCAGCGATATCGCCTCCAGTCATTATTGGGTTAAACACGAAGAAATCTTAGGGGCTTAGAACAGTCTATTTTCGTCTTGCCAAAAGAGGCTACCGAAACGCGCTGTTCAAAATAATACCGATAATTGTCTCGAACGTCAGGACTTTGTTGGCGCTCGATGGGAATGGATTAAGCTAACAGAAATCAACCCACTAAAAAAAGTCTGCCGATAATCACGGACCATAAGATTCGATAGCAAATTGTTAAGGGTTTCAACTGCATTGATCGCGCGCTGCTTTATAGGCACTATACGAAACTCGAGAGAAGAAGTTCGCGAGTTTCAATGATGGGACAGAAAGGCCGATCTAATGGTTCGACCCAAAGACGGTCGCGAGGGAAGTTCGCCAAAAACAAACCTCGAAAGAAGATTTCGGTGTCTAGAAAGGAACCGATTTGGCCGTTTATCCAACCAGAGCATGTTGCCCAGGCGTTGGCGCTTCAGTATGAACTGGAAGATATTGAAACCTGGCCACAAGCTAAACTTGCTCATCATCAACTCCAGCAATTGCAGCGATTGCTGCGCCACAGCCTCAGTACCGTCCCTTACTATCAAGGCTTGAACTATAGGCCCCTTCTGACCCGGTTTGTTTCCGCTTCAGAACTGGCGTTAAGTGCCGAGCTCTACACCGACCTACCATTGATCGACCGCACCACCATCCAACAAAACCTGGACCGTTTGATAACCAAGGGGCTACCAGAGGAACATGGGAATATGTTCACTGTGAAGTCGTCAGGTTCCACAGGCACTCCGGTTGAAGCGAGGAGCACTAACCTGTCGTCGGTAATGAATATGGCAATGACCATGCGAGGCCATAGGTGGCATAACCGCGATATTTGTAAGAAAAATTTGGATATCCGCGGACCTTGGGACAACGGACCGCCACCCCCTTCCAAAT
>JBPCVY010000233.1:0-26518 GCA_051010055.1 Hyphomicrobiales bacterium
CCGGAAAAACTCGTTCCGCTGATGATCTTGAACGCCCTGCACGGTAAGGCGTTACCAGTGTACGGCACAGGTGAAAATGTGCGCGACTGGCTTTATGTGGACGACCACGCCCGTGCGCTTGAGCGTGTTCTAACGGCAGGTACACCTGGGGAGACATATAATATTGGCGGTAACTCCGAGCAGACCAATATCGGTGTGGTGCAGGAGATTTGCCGGATTCTGGATGGGGTGAAACCGCGGGGCGGAGGCGCGACCTATGGCGACCTCATCACCTATGTGGAAGACCGGCCAGGGCACGATTTGCGCTATGCAATAGATGCCAGCAAGATCACCTATGAACTTGGCTGGACGCCCACGGAAAGCTTTGCATCGGGCCTTGAAAAAACTGTTCGCTGGTACTTGGAAAACGAAAATTGGTGGCGCCCGCTGCGCGATAACCGCTACGACGGCTCGCGCCTCGGCCTGGTGAAAGCAGCAGAGTAATCGAAGGGTGAAGGGGCATAAGTAGAGCGGCCTAAAGACTCCAGTTACACGAAGCTGTAGGCGTCCACATCGATGCTCATGCGGATGGAGCCGCGGGTTTTGACGCCGCCGAGCCAGGCTGAAAGATACCCTTGTATGTTCACATCGCGCCCGGTTTTCACCAGAAAGCGGTAGCGGTAGCGGCCGCGTATCATGGCAAGGGGCGCGGGTGCCGGGCCCAGAACTTTCACATCCTCTGCTACCGGCACCTGGCGGGCAAGATTGCGGGCAAAGCGCTCCGTCTCTGCAGGGTCTGCGCCTGATATGACAATTCCCGCAAGCCGGCCAGAGGGCGGCAGGGTGGTGATTTTCCGAGCGTGCTGTTCATGGGTATAAAAGCCTTCCCTGTCACCTGATTTCAACGCCACCATGAGTGGATGGTCTGGCATGTGGGTTTGGATAATGGCCCTGCCCGGTTTTTCACCGCGCCCGGCGCGCCCGGCCACCTGGGAAAGCAGCTGCCAGGTGCGTTCTGATGCCCGCGGGTCCGCATTCCCAAGGCCAATGTCCGCATCAACCATGCCGACAAGAGTAAGTTCTGGAAAGTGGTGCCCCTTGGCCACAAGCTGAGTGCCGATAATCAGGTTGTAGTGGCCGGAAACGATATCGCGCAGAACTTCGCGCAGGCGCGCGGTGCCGCCGGAAAGGTCGGAAGACAGAATGGTAATGCGCGCCTCAGGAAACCGCGCCAGTGCCTCTTCGGCAAGGCGCTCAACGCCTGGGCCGCAGGCAACCAGCGCATTTTCCGCCTCACATTTGGGGCAGCAGGGCGGGGTTGGCTGGGCATGGCCGCAATGATGGCACATAAGCAGGCGGCGGAACCGGTGCTCCACCAGCCAGGCCTCGCAATTGGGGCATTCGAACCGGTGGCCGCAGGCCCGACACAAGGTGAGCGGGGCATATCCGCGCCGGTTCAGGAACAACAAAGCCTGTGAGCCGTTTTCAAGAGTTTTCTCAACCGCCTCGCAAAGCGGTTCTGATATCCATTGACCAGGCGCTGGCGGTGTTTCGCGCAAATCAATCAGCATGATGTCGGGCAACTCGGCGCGGCCATGACGATCGGGCAAGTGCACTGAGCCATAGCGGCCCCGGTCCACATTCACCAGGCTTTCAAGAGACGGCGTAGCTGATGCCAGAACGACAGGAAATTTCGCAAGGCTCCCCAAGGCGACCGCCATATCGCGGGCGTGATAGCACACCCCGTCATCTTGCTTGTAGGCAGGCTCATGTTCCTCATCCACCACGATAAGGCCAAGGTTCGTCCATGGCAGGAAAAGGGCGGAGCGTGCCCCGACAACAATGCGCACATCACCAGAATCAACCCCGCGCCAAACCCGCTCGCGCTCGCGTGGCCGAAGGGCGGAGTGCCACTCGCCAGGGGCTGCACCAAAACGCTCCTCAACCCGCTCAATGAAACGCCCGGTAAGCGCAATCTCCGGCAACAGCAGCAGAACCTGCTTGCCGGCAGCCAGGCTTGCCGCCATCGCCTCGAAGTAAACTTCCGTTTTGCCCGAGCCTGTAACACCATCAATGAGTGTCGCGGAGAAATCGCGCGCGGCCACTGCCTGGCGCAGCTCCTTGGCAGCATCTGTCTGCGCCTTGCTCAGGGTAACGGTAGCTGCTGCCGGATCGGGCGGGATGAACGGTGCAAAGGCGGGCAAGTCAACCTTCTCAAGAGCGCCTGACTCCGCCAGGGATTTGACAACACCGGCAGAAACCCCGGCAGCATCGGCCAGTTGCGCTCCCGTCCACGCTGGGCCTTCGCCGGCCACTTCCAGAACGCGCTCGCGCTGGGCAGTCATGCGTTCCGGCAACACACCGCTTGCCCGGTAGCCGGTTTTGGTGCGCGGTGAAGAAAGGGCATCAGGAACACGCAACCCCATGCGCAAGACTGAACCTGGCGGCGATAAAGTGTACTGGGCCACCCAGTCAATGAAGGCGCGATTCAGATCTTTAAGGGGCGGGGCTTCGTAAAGCTTTGTGATCTCGCGCAGGCGGTCAGGCTTTTCCACCTCGCTAATGCTGAAGGGCTCCGACCAGACAACACCTATGCGCTCTTGCGGGCCCAAAGGCACCTGCACATAGCTTCCCGGCTGCACCGGCATGTGATCGGGCACCAGATATGTGTAGGCTCTTTCAAGCGCCAGGGGCAAAAGAACATTCACACAATATTCAGGCGCAACCGCCTCAGCTTCCTTGCTCATGGCCCCAACCTGTCGGAGCTGGCCGCGATTTGCAACGCGCCGGGCCGGTAAATTTGCCGCAAATTCGGAAATACTCTGGAAACCATAGAAATGATAAAATTCTCTGCAATGACCGAACGAAATACATGAATTGGGGGGCGCAAGCTCATGAAATTTTTTGTCGACACCGCCGAGATTGACGAAATCCGGGACCTTGCAGAAACCGGGCTCGTTGACGGGGTGACAACCAATCCGTCACTTGTTGCCAAATCGGGCCGCGATTTCAAGGAAGTTGTGGCGGAAATTTGCGAGATTGTAGCAGGTCCCGTCAGTGCTGAGGTAACCGCCCTTGAGGCGCCGGCCATGATTTCCGAAGGCAAAGAACTTGCGAAGATCGCCAAGAATGTCGCTATCAAGGTGCCGCTCACGTTCGAAGGCCTTAAAGCATGCAGGGCGCTGAGCGATGCGGGCTCGATGGTGAACGTTACATTGTGTTTTTCCGCCAACCAGGCACTGCTTGCGGCGAAAGCAGGGGCAACGTTCGTCTCACCCTTTATCGGGCGGCTTGATGATATCGGCTTGGACGGCATGGAGCTGATTGGGGAAATCCGCCAGATTTACGACAATTATGATGCCCTTGAGACCGAAATCCTTGCTGCCTCCATCCGCTCGGTAAATCACGTCAAGGATTCAGCACTTGCCGCTGCAGATGTGGTGACCGTGCCGCCGAAGGTCCTGCACGCGCTGGTCAAGCACCCGCTTACCGATAAGGGGCTGGATGCCTTCCTTGCCGATTGGGAAAGAACCGGCCAGAAAATCGTTTAAGGGAGCGCAACTTGAGCACCGAATTGCTGATATCGTTTGATCAACAGGCAGCCAAGGCCTTCGCCGATTGGCTAGACGGCCTTAAATCGGTCCGCCGCATGGCGGCAAAAACCGTTGAAGCCTATGGCCGCGATGTGCAGCAGTTTGCAAAGTTTCTCACCAGCCATCTTGGTGGCCCGGTGGGATTGAAGGACTTATCGGCGCTGAGAGCTGGCGATTTCCGCGCCTTTCTGGCCATGCGCAGACGCGATGGCGCATCATCGCGCACCCTTGCCCGCCAGCTTTCGGCAATCCGCTCCCTGTTTCGCCATCTTGAAAAGGCGGGGCTCGCCGAAAACGCAGGTCTTGCCGCCGTGCAATCGCCGAAAATACCCCATTCGGTTCCAAAGCCTTTGAATGTGGAAATGGCGTCACGGGTTCTGGAGAACGCCTCAGATGCTGCCCACCCTGATGCGCCGCAATGGGAACTCCTGCGTGATTATGCGGTTTTGCTATTGCTCTATGGCTGCGGAATGCGCATTTCAGAGGCTTTGGGGCTCAACGCGGAAGAGGCGCCAAAAGTTGGCCAGGAGGCAATGGAGATTACCGGCAAGGGCGGCAAGGTGCGCATGGTGCCGCTGTTGGCACAAGTATCTGATGCAGTTGCCCGGTATCAGGAAAGCTGCCCTTATGAGCTTTCATCCGGCTCAGCCCTGTTTCGCGGGGTGCGCGGAGGCCGGCTTAATGCGCGCAATGTGCAATTGCTTATCCAGCGCCTGCGCGGTCATCTGGGTTTGCCGGACACCGCAACACCCCATGCCCTGCGTCATTCATTTGCCACCCATCTACTCAGCAATGGCGCCGATTTGAGGTCTATCCAGGAATTGCTGGGCCATGCCAGCCTGTCGACAACCCAAATCTACACCGAAATCGATAGAGCCCATCTCTTGCGCCAATATGAAAAAGCCCACCCACGTGCCTGAGGCACAAATTGCGAAATTCTGGGCCTCTCCGCATCCCGAAAACGTGAGCGTCAACCGATTGACTCCTCACGGACATGTGTTAACGTTGACGTTCTGGCAGCGCCGGTTGACGGCTGCCTGCCTGAAATTAAGGAGCTTCAATATGATTAAGAAGACATTGGCTATTAGTGCAATGGTTCTTTTCGCAGCTTCCAGCGCAGCATTTGCATGCGGTGCGCACCAGAAAGCTGTGCAATCGATGAAGCCGACGACCGTTGCTGACGGTGGACAAACGGTAGTTACCCCGCCGACGGCCACTGAATAGCAATAACGTAATCTACGATCTCAGAAACAACTCCCCCGGGCGTTAACTCGGGGTTTTTCTTTACCAAATTGCATTATCTGCCCGGCATAATCAGGCATAGAACGATCTCAACTGGAGACGGTCTTGTGGTGCCCTTTGTCCACACATTCATTTGTGCCGTAGCTATGATCTGCATTGGCGCGATGCAGGCAGGTGCTTATACGCCTGCGTGCACCGGCACAAACCTCATGGACGAACTGGCGCGCGAGAAGCCAGAAGACTTCCAGGAAATTCTTACCGATGGGACACGCGAAGCCAACGCCAATGCCCTACTTTGGAAGATTGAGAAATCCGACACGGCGGCGTCCTACCTGTTTGGCACCATGCATGTGACCGATAAACGCCTGCGCGATGTCCCGGAAGAGGTGCGCGATGCGCTCAATCACGCCTCAACTGTGGCGGTGGAAAACCTGGATGTTATGGACGAAGCCAAGACGCAGCTGAAATTGCGCGCGCTTGCCGGCCAGATGACATTCCTTGATGGCACGGATTTGCGCGACCATCTGGATGAAGGTGAACAATCAGTGCTGCGTGAAGCAGCGCGGAAATTTCAGCTTTCCTTTGCCCAGGTCATAAAATTGAAACCGTGGATGGCCGCTTCCCTGCTTGCGCTTCCCTTATGTGAAAAGCAACGCAAGGCGGCAGGCGAACCGTTCCTGGACAAGGCAATCGTTGAACGCGCACGCGCCAACAATGCAGAGCTTGTGAGCCTTGAAACCATTGCCGAGCAAATCAACGCAATGGCCTCCCTGCCCATGCCAGCCCAGGTTGCCTTTCTCACATCAAGCGCCCGGCTTGCCACGAAATCAGAAGATTTCCTGGAAACCATGATCGCGCTTTATCTGGAGCGTAAAATAGGCGCCATTTCTGCAATGGCGCGCTATTTCGCCGGCAACGACGCAACCGTGTCTGATGCCTATGAAGAGTTTCACCAAAAGCTGGTTACCAAGCGCAACCTTGTGATGCTCGAGCGCGCCTTGCCCCTTTTGCAGGACGGCAAAGTGTTCATTGCCGTTGGCGCATTGCATCTTTCCGGCGAACACGGACTTGTCGAGCTTTTCCGAAATGAGGGATACACGGTGACACCTGTTTGGTGACCACCGTGCGCCTTCTCGTCAGTCTTTTGCGGCTTTGGCCCGTTCGATTGCCTCAACAATCAATCTCTCCGCACCTTTATGGTCCTGCCAGCCGCCTGTTTTGGCCCATTTGCCCGGCTCCAGATCTTTGTAATGCACAAAAAAGTGCTCAATTTGCCTGGCCAGAATTTCCGGCAAATCAGTATAGTCGATAACGTCTTCGTAGCGTTTGGTTATGCGGGTGGTGGGAACAGCAATGATTTTCTCATCACCCCCTGATTCATCAATCATTTCCAGCGCACCGATTGGCCTGACAGCAATAATCGCGCCTGGAACCAGGTGCCGTTGGGAGACAACAAGAATGTCAATCGGGTCACCGTCTTCAGATAATGTGTGGGGAATGAAACCATAGTTTCCTGGGTAACGCATGGACGTGTAGAGATACCGGTCAACCACCATGGTTCCGGCTTCCTTGTCCATTTCGTACTTAATGGGTTCGCCGCCAATTGGCACTTCAATAATGGCATTCACCTCTTCTGGAGGGTTTTTGCCGATTGAAATCGCGTCCAAGCGCATAGGAATTGCTCCTCGGGAAAAAATTAACAAATTTGCGGCGGACAAAACGTCATAATCGTTTGTAATGCAAGAGATACCGGCCAACAATTCGACATTTTACCGGGGACAAGTATGAACAAACCCGATTTGCAGGCCTCCGGAGGCAAATTGCATGCCGGCATGTGGCTGAAAATCGGCCTGATTTCGTTTGGCGGACCGGCAGCACATATTGCCCTTATCCAGACAGAGGTGTGCGAGCGGCGCAAACTTGCAAGCCAGCAAAGCTTTATGCGGGGGTTGAACTTTGCCATGCTTCTGCCTGGCCCGGAGGCGCAGCAATTGGCAACATATCTAGGCTGGCGCATTGGCGGCATTCCTGGCGGGCTTGTTGCCGGGTTGGGATTTGTTCTGCCCGGCGCCGTCTTCATGATTGCAGCAACCATTTTCCTTGCCCTGAGCGGTGATGTGCCTTTTATGCAGGCCATCTTTAAAGGTGTGCAGCCGGTCATTGTCGCACTGGTTGCTTACGCCCTTTACAATATTGGCCGGCGCGCCCTGACAGCCCCGGCTGCAATTGCCATTGCGGTGTTGGCATTTGTGGCGGGCCAGTTTCTCGGCATTTCGTTTCCGGTAATCGCATTGGTGGCAGCGCTTGTTAGCCTTGCCATCGGCAAACTGCGGCCAGATGAGAGCGAGAAAAGTGAAGATGAGCTTGGCCCTGCCCCACGCCGCAAACGCCGCGCCGTCATCATATTTGGCACTGGGATTGGCTTGTGGTGCCTAATTACCGCCATGTGCGCGTTTCTACTCCCGGCCGAGCCGTTTCTCGGCATTGCCCGGCTTATCACCACCGCTGCGCTGGTGACATTCGGCGGTGCCTATGCGGTGATTGCCTATGTGGGCGAACAGGCCGCCACCACCATGGGCTGGGTATCGAAAACCGCATTGCTGGATGGGCTCGCCGTTGCGGAGACAATCCCGGGTCCGCTGGTTTTGTTCAACACCTATATCGCCACCCTTGCTGGCAATGTTCACGGCATTGCCGGGGCCATAACCGGCGGGGCGTTGGCGGTGTTCTACACATTTCTGCCCTCCCTTACAGTGGTGCTGGCAGGCGCGCCGTTCGTTGAGCGGATTTATGCCATTGCCGGCATTCGCGCTGCGCTTTCAGGAATTTCGGCGGCAGTTGTCGGGGTTATCGCCAAGCTTGCCTTGTTTCTTTTGCTGGCCGTTTGCTTCCCGGGCGGCGAGCCTTCATGGACAAGCCTTGCAATAACCATCGCTACCGGAATTGCCGTCTGGTCGGGCAAAGTGCCAGCGCTAGCTCTTATCATTGCAGGGGGGCTTACCGGCATTTTGGTAAGCCTCTAGCCTGCTACGAGTTTATGCCACTTCAACTGTTTTTGCCCGCTCGGCGCGTTTGCGCTCATGGGGGTCAAGAATGGCTTTGCGCAAGCGGATTGAATCAGGCGTCACCTCAACCAGTTCGTCATCCTTTATGAAGGAAAGCGCCTTCTCCAGAGTCAGTTTGACCGGCGGTGTAAGCTGAATTGAATCATCTTTACCGGACGCACGCATATTGGTGAGTTTCTTGCCTTTGAGCACGTTCACTTCAAGATCGTTGCCGCGTGTGTGCTCGCCCACAATCATGGAGCGGTAAACCTTGGTGCCCGGTGTGATGAACATCGGCCCACGGTCTTCCAGGTTCCAAAGGGCAAAGGCCACCGCATCGCCTTCCGCGTTCGACAAAAGAACGCCAGTGTGGCGGGCCGGAATTGCGCCCAGATGAGGCGAATAATCATGGAAGACACGGTTCATAATCGCCGTGCCCCGTGTATCTGTCATCAGTTCACCAAGATAACCGATGAGGCCGCGCGTGGGTGCATGCAGCACGAGGCGCTGGCGGCCTGTGCCTGAGGGGCGCATGTCGATAAGGTCTGCCCTGCGCTCAGAAAGTTTCTGGATAACGGCGCCGGAAAATTCATCATCCACATCAATGGTGACTTCCTCAACCGGCTCAAGCAAGACGCCGCTATCGTCCTTCTTCATCACCACGCGCGGGCGGCCAACCGTCAGCTCGAAGCCCTCACGGCGCATGGTTTCAATGAGCACAGAAAGCTGCAACTCGCCGCGCCCTGCCACTTCGAAAGCGTCCGCATCGCCGGTTTTTGCAACCCGCAGGGCAACATTCCCTTCCGCTTCACGCAACAGGCGTTCGCGGATGACCCGGCTTTGAACTTTTGAGCCTTCCTTGCCGGCAAGCGGGCCATCATTAATACGGAACGTCATGGCAAGAGTAGGCGGGTCGACGGGGTCAGCCTCAATCGGTGTGTTCACAGCCATATCGCAGATGGTGTCTGCAACAGTTGCCTTGGTTAGGCCGGCAACGGCGACAATATCGCCTGCTTCGCCCCGGTCGATAGGTTTGCGTTCAAGGCCGCGAAAGGCCAGCACTTTGGAAATGCGCCCTTGCTCGATAACTTTGCCTTCACGGTCGAGTGCCTTTACCGGCTGGTTCGGCATAACGGTGCCTGATGTGACACGGCCGGTAAGGATGCGGCCAAGATAGGGGTCGGATTCTACCGTTGTTGCCAGAATACGCACCGGCCCTTCCTCTACGGATGGTTCTGGGACATGCTTCATGACCAGCTCAAACAGGGCCGACATATCATCTGTTGGCCCGGCGGGATCACCGGACATCCAGCCTTCCTTGGCCGACCCGTAGAGCACCGGAAAATCAAGCTGCTCGTCGGTGGCGTCAAGACTTGCGAAAAGATCGAAAACCTCATTAAGCACTTCTGTATGGCGCTCATCAGGTTTATCGATCTTGTTGATTGCAACGATCGGCTTGAGGCCCAGCGCCAACGCCTTGGAGAGAACGAACTTGGTCTGCGGCATGGGCCCTTCGGCTGCATCAACAAGCAGCACCGCGCCGTCAACCATATTCAGGATGCGCTCCACCTCACCGCCAAAATCAGCATGGCCTGGTGTGTCGACAATGTTGATGCGGTCATCGTTCCACTGAATGGAGGTTACCTTCGCCAGGATAGTGATGCCGCGTTCGCGTTCCAAATCGTTGGAATCCATCGCCCGCTCGGCAACCCGCTGGTTATCGCGCACGGTTCCGCTCTCAGCCAGAAGCCGGTCAATAAGTGTCGTTTTCCCATGGTCAACATGGGCAATAATCGCAATGTTACGGAGGCTCATAATATGTCCTGTTCGAGGTGCGGCAACAATTGCCAGCCCGCTTTGGCGCTATCTATACGTGACGAACAGCTTGCGCAAGGAAAATGGGCAAACCGGGCGCTTTCCGGCCAACCGGCACGAATCATGCATTGAATCTGGTATAGGACATTTATGTTCCAAATTGGGACAGGAGGCGGCGAAGATGTTCAATCGAGGCAGCGGTCAGTCATATGGAGACAGGCACGAGTTCTCTGTACGCCTAAAAACTGACGATGGAGAAGAACATTTTGTTAAGTTGTTTTCTGCATCCCATCACTCGGTTTTAGGGATTCTCAACGGTGCGGATATGTTCATCGAAATTGAGGACGCCCAAGGCGTCGTCCGCATTATTTCGAAAGACACCATCAAATCGATTGAGCCGGTGTTTGCACCGCGCACTGATCAACTGAAACGCCGGCTGAAACAAACCGGCAGTTTCGACCCGTACGTGATTTTGGGTGTACCGCAAGGTGCTGATATTGAAGCCATAAGAGCTGCCTACCGGGATCTGGCTACCCAATATCACCCCGACCGGTTTGCCAGTATGGACCTGCCAAAAGAAATGTCGAAATACGTGGACTCAATGGCCCGGCGTATCAATATGGCCTGGCAGGAGCTCAGCAAAAACGCGGATGCCGCCTAATTGGCACCCCAAACCATGTTATGAGCGGTCACGTTTCCCAAGAGTTCTGAGCCGCAACGCATTCAGCTTGATAAATCCTTTGGCGTCATATTGATCATAGGCGCCGGCATCATCTTCAAATGTCACCAGTTCTTCGCTGTAGAGCGACTTGGCGCTTTCCCGACCAACGACAATAGTGTTGCCCTTGTAAAGCTTCAAGCGCACGGTGCCTTCAACATTTTCCTGGCTCTTGTCGATAGCCGCTTGCAGCATTTCGCGCTCCGGGGAAAACCAGAATCCATTATAGACAAGTTCTGCATAGCGCGGCATCAGCTCGTCTTTCAAATGAGCAGCTCCCCGGTCCAGGGTGATGGATTCCATTGCCCGGTGGGCGGCAAGCAAAATTGTGCCGCCTGGAGTTTCATATACGCCGCGTGACTTCATGCCAACGAAACGGTTTTCAACCAGGTCAAGCCGGCCAATACCATTGTCGTGGCCAAGCTGGTTGAGTTTGGTGAGCAGTTCAGCCGGGGAGAGGTTTTTGCCGTCTATCGATGCTGCATCGCCCTTGGCAAAACCGATTTCCACATATGTCGGCTCATCGGGTGCATCTTCCGGCGCAATTGTGCGCTGGAAAACGTATGGCTCGGGCTCTTTTGCCGGGTCTTCGAGAACCTTGCCTTCAGATGATGAGTGCAACAGGTTTGCATCAACAGAGAAGGGCGCCTCGCCGCGTTTGTCTTTCGGCACCGGTATCTGGTGTTTCTCAGCAAAGTCGATCAAGTCCGAACGGCTCTTGAAATCCCAGTCGCGCCAGGGGGCGATGACCTTGATGTTTGGATCGAGCGCATAGGCGGCCAGTTCAAAGCGCACCTGGTCGTTGCCCTTGCCTGTTGCGCCGTGAGAAATGGCATCAGCGCCAGTTTCGCGGGCAATCTCGACCAGCCTTTTTGAAATGAGCGGGCGGGCAATCGATGTGCCAAGCAAATAGACGCCCTCATAAACCGCATTGGCCCGGAACATGGGGAACACAAAATCGCGCACAAACTCTTCGCGCAAATCCTCAATATAAATTTCCTTGATGCCAAGCATCTCCGCCTTCTTGCGGGCCGGCTCCAGTTCCTCGCCCTGGCCGAGATCGGCGGTGAACGTCACCACTTCGCAGCCATAGGTTTCACTGAGCCATTTCAGAATGATGGATGTGTCGAGCCCGCCGGAATAGGCAAGTACCACTTTTTTCACGTCGCCTTGAGACATCGTCAAGTTCCTGAAACTTCATCGAGAGGCGCGCACTATAGCCAGCGCGATGTGGGCTGCAAGCTTTGTTTTGTCAAAATGACGAAACAGGCAATCCGAATGCTGCCCGGTATGTCTGCACAACGAAATTCCATGCAGCTCCAGGCCGGTCAAAACTTGGCCGGTTGGTGAATCTGGAAACCGTTGCGAGGGTGCGGTTGCCATTAATTGGCCATTGAGCCCCCCAAATTCCGGTAAGGCTGCTTCCGGGCATGCCAAAACGCATGTCGTGCAGGCGCAAGACGCGCTCGCCGCTGGCCTCGCCGATTTCAGCAAACAAAGGCCCTGATGCGAATTTCCGGTATGCTTTGCCATCCGGTGTGACCAGTGCGACCTCTGCTAGGGTTGTTGCGTTCGAATTGCGTTTCACAACGCGCCACTCAATGGGCTGTGGATTGAGCGTTGAAACAAAGCCGATGCGGTATTTGTCCGGTTCGGTTGCCACAATCCTTCTGAGGAAAATCGAAAACATGGTTGTGTAGGCGCTCACGCTTTCAGGATTTGCCCCTTGTGCGGCAAGGGAGGCGCGCGCCAGGTTTTCAGCACGGGCATTCTGGCCCCAGCCAAAGATAAGGTAACTGGTGGTCAGCGCCAGCGCCACACCGCTTGCAACCACAGCCTTTCTGGTGCGCACGCCAAAGATTCCAGCAGCAACCAGCCCCGCCAGTAAGATAAGCGTATATACCGGATCGATTATGGGAACACCCGGAATGGCAAACCGCTCCCGCGAGAACGGAGCCAGAAGCTGGGTGCCATAGACGGTAAAAAGATCAAGCAGAGGATGGGTGAAAATAGTCAAAACCCACAACAATATCCACGTTTTGAGGGCATCATCGCCAGCGCTCGGGCTGTCAGGCTTGCGCCAGCGCGCCAACTTCCAGCCCAACCAGCCAAGCGCAGTGCCCACCACCGGCCCGAACCACAGGGAATGGGTCATCCCGCGGTGATACTTCCATTCCGCCAGAGGTTCATCAGAACCCAAAAAAACATCGAGATCGGGCAACAGCCCGCCCACCGCGCCATAGACCATTGCCTTTGGCCCGAGCGTGCGCCCGGCCACAAGCTGGCCCACCGATGCGCCCAATGCAATTTGCGTGACTGTATCCATATCTTTATGCGTTTTAGCGTGGCGGCATGCGCAGCGCACCATCAAGTCGAATGGATTCACCGTTCAGCATATTGTTCTCCACAATGTGGACTGCAAGCCGGGCGAATTCATCCGGGTTTCCAAGTCTGGCAGGGTGCGGCACGGATGCCCCAAGGGCATCTTGGGCTTCCTGGGGAAGGGAATCGAACAATGGTGTGTGGAACAGGCCCGGCATGATAGTACAACAACGTATGCCCTCGCGGGACAGATCACGGGCCACCGGCAAAGTGAGCCCAAGCACGCCACCTTTCGATGCGGCATAGGCCGCCTGGCCAATCTGCCCATCCTGCGCGGCGATAGAGGCGGTGTTGATGATCACACCGCGCCCGCCATCATCGGTTACAGGGTCAAGATCGAGCATGCCCGCCGTCGACAGGGCGATAACGTTGAAAGTGCCAATGAGATTGACGTTGATGACCGCTGCGAAAGTGGCAAGGTCGTGCGCCTTCGCCTTACCGGTTTTGCGGTCGCGCGAGGCGGTTTTCTGGCCAGGCGCAATGCCGGCACAGTTTACAACAATGCGCTCCTGGCCTTGGGCAGTCCGTGCCTTTTCAAGCCCGGCTTCAATGCTTTCACCGGAGGTAACATCAACGTTGCAAAAAATTCCGCCAATTTCCTTGGCAACCTTTTCGCCGCGTTCCTGATTCATGTCAAAAAGGGCGACTTTAGCGCCTGCCGATGCCAGACGGCGCGCAGATGCCTCCCCCAAACCGGATGCGCCGCCGGTGACGACCGCACTCGTTTTTTCATTTATTTTCATAAAGTTATCCCTCCAAAAACAGTCAAATTCTTGCAAACCAGCCGGAAAACTCCCATATCCATGTAAGTTCCCATATATTTAGATGCCCATAGAGGCAAGATTTACTCCAGCTTTGGCGGAAGAGGGAATGGCAAAAAATCGGGCAAAAGACCCATTTTCGGGCCCTGAAGACATTGAGGAGATTTTGGAGGCAACCATTATGGCTGACAATGAAAATACGGTGCGTCAGGATTTCTGGAGCAAAATGGCAGCAGTCGCTGCGCGGATTCCATTTGCCGAAGATGTGGTGGCTTCTTATTTCTGTGCCTTCGACCCAGCCACGCCCCTGCGTGTGAAGGGCATTCTGCTTGCCGCGATTGCCTATTTCATCTTGCCCCTTGATACGATCCCGGATTTCATACTGGGTCTTGGTTTTACTGATGATGCAGCGGTCATTGCCACAGCCCTTGCCATGATCCGCACCCACCTGAAGCCAGAACACCGCCAGCAGGCCCGCACCAAGCTGGACGAAGTGCGCGCACGCTCAGGTGAGTTCGACAAGGCAGCAAAAGATGCCCGCCCTGTGAACTAGGGTCCAATCCCTGAAATTTCATACATATCTGGCCGCGGGAACATCGCCGCCCGCCCCTACCAAAGTGTCATGCCGGACCGGTTGCCCTTCGGGTGCCCTGACATCATAATGTGCGCAAAATTCCGATCAGAATAAACTGGAGGCAACCACACAATGTCAGAGTACCAGATTCATCCTGTCACGGACGAATGGGCCAAGCGGGCTCATATCGACGAAGCCAAATACAAAGAATGGTACAAGGCCTCAATCGAAGACCCTGAAGGGTTCTGGGGCGAGCACGGCAAGCGTGTTGACTGGATCAAGCCCTATACAAAAGTCAAGAACACCTCGTTCGCATACGACAATGTTTCCATCAAATGGTTTGAAGACGGCACGCTGAATGTGTGTGCAAACTGTGTCGACAGGCATTTGGCAACGCGCGGTGACCAGACGGCGATTATCTGGGAGGGCGACGAGCCCACCGATGACAAGAAAATCACCTACAATGAGCTGCACAAGGCAGTTAGCAAGCTTGCCAACGCCATGAAGGATAAAGGCGCCAAGAAGGGCGACCGGGTAACCATCTATATGCCGATGATCCCGGAAGCAGCTTACGCCATGCTGGCATGCGCGCGTATCGGCGCGGTGCACTCCATCGTGTTCGGGGGCTTTTCGCCTGATGCGCTTGCCGGGCGCATTGAAGACTGCGATTCCAATTTTGTCATCACCGCTGATGAAGGTTTGCGCGGTGGCCGTAAAATCCCGCTCAAGGCCAATACGGACAAGGCCGTTGAAATTGCCGCTAGAGATGGCGCCAGGGTCGATACCGTGATCGTTGTCCAGCGCACCGGCGGTGATGTGAACATGGTTGATGGGCGCGATGTCTGGTACCACGAGGCAGTGGATGCGGCCTCTGATGATTGCCCGCCGGAAGAAATGAACGCCGAAGACCCGCTGTTCATTCTTTATACCTCCGGTTCCACGGGCAAACCGAAAGGCGTCATGCACACCACTGGGGGATACTTGGTTTTTGCCTCCATGACCCATCAGTATGTGTTCGATTACCACGATGGCGACATTTACTGGTGCACCGCAGATGTGGGCTGGGTCACCGGGCACTCCTATATTGTCTATGGGCCGCTGGCCAACGGCGCTGTGACGCTTATGTTCGAAGGGGTTCCGAACTATCCCGATGCATCCCGTTTCTGGCAGGTGTGCGACAAGCACAAGGTCAACATCTTCTATACAGCTCCAACCGCCATCCGCGCGCTTATGGGGGGTGGTGATGATTACGTCACGTCCACATCGCGCGCATCCCTCAGGTTGCTGGGATCGGTGGGAGAGCCGATAAATCCGGAAGCCTGGGAATGGTATTACCAGGTTGTCGGCGACAGCCGTTGCCCGATTGTCGATACCTGGTGGCAGACGGAAACCGGCGGCATATTAATCACGCCGCTGCCAGGGGCCATCGCCCAGAAGCCCGGCTCTGCCACAAAGCCGTTCTTCGGTGTTCAGCCGCAACTGGTGGACAATGACGGAAAGGTTCTGAGCGGAACGGCGGAAGGAAACCTGTGCATCACAGCTTCCTGGCCGGGCCAGATGCGCTCTGTGTATGGCGATCATGACCGCTTTGTGCAGACATATTTTGCCACCTACAAAGGCAAATACTTCACTGGCGATGGCTGCCGCCGCGACGATGACGGCTATTACTGGATTACCGGGCGTGTTGATGACGTAATCAATGTGTCAGGCCACCGGATGGGAACTGCAGAAGTTGAATCTGCGCTTGTTGCCCACGACAAGGTGTCCGAGGCCGCGGTTGTCGGTTACCCCCACGACATCAAGGGCCAGGGCATTTATTGCTACGTCACATTGATGGCCGGGGAAGAACCAGACGACGATTTGCGCAAGGAACTGCGCAATTGGGTGCGCAACGAAATTGGCCCGATTGCCTCACCGGACCTTATCCAGTTTGCGCCGGGGCTTCCGAAAACCCGTTCAGGCAAAATCATGCGCCGCATCCTGCGCAAGATTGCGGAAGATGATTTCTCCAACCTGGGTGATACCTCAACACTGGCAGAGCCCGCCGTGGTCGATGATCTCATAGAAAACAGGCAAAACCGCTAGCGGTTATCTGCTAAATCGAGTGTTTTGAAGCGGGGGCGTAACGCCCCCGTTTTGCTGCCTGACGGATTTGTGAATTTGTGTTGGTTGTCTGCGAGCAGTAAATCTGAGAGTTTCGCTTTCAACTCCATGGCTGGGTGCATTCATGCTGCTCAAACGTTCACAACTCATCGCCCTTTTGCTCATCGCCGGGCTCATCATGCCTTTGTGCATGAAAGCTTTTGCTGGTCACGCTGCGGCAAGCGATGGCGTACAAACTGTTGAGGCCAGTGAGCCCAATGGCAGCAAGAAGCAATCATTGCTGCCCTGCCTTTCATGCTGTGGAGGGTGGAAAGCGCTGGTGCGCGATGAGGAAGTAGCTCTCTTCCCGCCTCAAAAGATAGACGCCAAACTGAAGCCTGGGCTTTGTGTTGCAACCCATCCTTTGGCGCCCGTGAAAGAGGTTCAGGCCCGTGCGCCGCCCGATGTGATTATATCCCCCTTCCGATATGCGGAAGTTTACGCCCGCACCGGACGCCTTTTGCTCTGAGAAAACTGTTGCTGGCCTTTCGCGCCAGCGCCGGCGGCTGAGCGCCATTTAGCGCTGACGTCAGTTCTCTCTGCACATCCATGTGCAGAAAACACAACAGTTTCCTCAAGGAGCAAAGAAATGAACAGCTCACGTAGAACAGTTACCAAAATTTTGGCGGGCGGCGCCCTGGCAGCGCTTTTGGGCGTGCCTGCATCTGCCAAATCCAAATTCAACTTCACAGCTGAGAAGCCGAGGGCACCCAAAAAGCGGCCAACGCGCATCTCCCGGACAAGCGATGCCCCCACCCAGCAGCGGCGCCGTTACGGTGGCAAGCGCATCATTAAAAACCCCACCGGCGAAGGCCCCGGCACGATTGTCGTCTCAACCCGCAAGCGCAAGCTCTACCTTGTTCTCGATGACGGCAATGCCATCGAGTATGGGGTTGGGGTGGGTCGGGCAGGCTTCACATGGAGCGGAACCGCCCGCATTGCCCGAAAAGCAGAGTGGCCTGCATGGCACCCGCCGAAAGAAATGATTGAACGGGAGAAAAAGCTTTATGGCCGCACGCTCCCGGCGCGCATGGAGGGCGGCATCAACAATCCACTCGGAGCCCGCGCCCTTTATCTTTATCAGGGCAACAAGGATACGCTCTACCGCATCCATGGTACCAACGCGCCCCAGACAATCGGCAGGGCTTTGTCATCTGGCTGCATCCGCATGCTGAATGACGAAGTGGTCGATCTTTATGAACGGACAAAGATCAACGCCAAAGTTGTCGTGACTTAAATGGCCGCCAAGCAAGCCCGGCGCAACCATGAGAACTGCGCCGGGCTACTTTTCAGCAAAAGATTTCTATTCAATTTCTCCCTGAAATTGGGCTAAATACTATCGGCTGGGACCTAAAGCGTGGATTAGAACAGTTTAAGGACCATTGCCATGAGCCCCTCGCACAAGCAGATGTTTTGCTTTGCCATCGCGGCTTGCATGTCCGCTGCAGCTTTTGCAGGCAGTTTCGAACCGGCCACCGCAAAATCGAAATTCAACTTCAGCTCGGAAGGCGGCGGCACAGCGGTTCGCTATAAAGGCAAGCGCACAATCAAAGATCCGACCGGAGAAGTACCCGGCACAATTGTCATCAACACCAGAAGGAAGAAGCTTTATTTCTTCCTGAAAGGCGGAAAAGCCATTGAGTATGGCGTCGGCGTCGGCCGGCGCGGGTTCACCTGGTACGGCACGGCAAATGTAAAGCGTAAAACCGAATGGCCCGCTTGGCACCCGCCCCAGGAAATGATAGAGCGCGAAAAACGCCAATATGGGCGCACCCTGCCGGTCAAAATGGAAGGCGGACCGAAAAATCCGCTAGGGGCGCGGGCGCTTTATCTCTTTCAGGGCAGTAAAGACACGCTGTACCGTATTCACGGAACAAACGCCCCATGGACAATCGGCCAGGCGGTATCGTCAGGCTGCATCCGTCTCGTCAACAATGAGATTATTGATCTCTACAACCGGGTGAAATTGGGAGCCAAAGTGATTGTAAACTAGTGATTTGAAGGATTGTTTCGAATGCGAAACAATATTGCTGCCTAGAAATCGCTGGTGATGCCCTTCACTTCCCAATCATCGTACCGGGTAGGTTCCAGGCCGCCGCGCCCGTCCACTTCCTTTTCGGCGCGCTTGGCCCGGGCGTCTATCTCTTTCCGGCGCTCGGTGGCCTCTGCAAGGGCGCGCTCAGCCTCGGGGCTGAGTTTCTTCTTATTGTCATTTTTCTGCGGTTTTTTCATAGCTGAGATGACAATCCGGTAACTTGTACTGGGGCGTCTGAATACCCATTTTATAACCAAAGGAACGAAAAGGAGAAGCTTCGGCAATGAACATTATGCGCACTGGCATGCTTTTAGCGGCGATGACCGGCCTTTTTTTGGCCGTCGGTTATTTGATCGGCGGGCAGGTTGGCATGTTGATTGCGCTTGGCATTTCCGTTGCCACAAACTTCTTTGCTTATTGGAATTCCGGCAACATGGTACTGCGCATGCATGGCGCTGAAGAGGTGAACCGGCAATCGGCACCTGAGCTTTACGATATGGTGGCCGGGCTCGCCGATAGCGCCCGTTTGCCTATGCCGCGCGTTTTCATCATGCATGAAGACCAGCCCAACGCATTTGCCACGGGCCGCAACCCGGAAAATGGCGCTGTCGCCGTCACAACCGGCCTGATGCAGCGGCTGAACCGGGAAGAAATTGCCGGCGTGATTGCCCACGAACTTGCCCATATCCACAATCGTGACACCCTGATTATGACCATGACGGCAACCCTTGCCGGGGCCATATCCATGCTGGCCCAGTTTGGACTGTTCTTTGGCGGCCGTGGCCGGGAAAACCCGCTTGGGTTTATCGGCACGATTGCCATGGTGATACTTGCCCCGCTGGCGGCAATGCTGGTGCAGATGGCCATTTCGCGCACCCGCGAATATTCCGCCGACCGGCTGGGCGCTGAGATTTGCGGCCGGCCCATGGCCCTTGCCGGTGCTTTGCGCAAAATCTCCAACACCGCCCAGCAGGTGGAAAATCACCATGCGGAAGAAAACCCGGCCACCGCCCATATGTTCATTATAAATCCGTTGTCGGGTGAACGGATGGACAACCTGTTCTCCACTCACCCCAATGTTGAAAACCGCATTTCGGAGTTGCAACAAATGGCGAATGAGTGGGACACACCTGGCGCTGAAAGGCACAGCCGTGGTAACGACACACGTTCAGCAAGTGATTTTGATGGGCCTTGGAACCAGACTTCTACGGACGAGCGCCAGGGCCCCTGGGGATAATTTTGACAAAGAGTTTGAAAAAGGCAGGCCGGGATAAATCCCGCAAGAATGCACAAGTGGGCTTGCCTGCGCGGCGGGCGGCTATAAAGGCGCTCAAATATACACTCGATAAGAAACTGCCCCTGGACAGCGCTCTTGAGCGGGCATCCATGCAGGCCCTGAACGCGCGCGACAGGGCGCTTGCCCGGGCAATCGCAACCACCGCTTTGCGCCGCAAGGGCCAGATTGACGATGTGCTTGACGTGTTTATCGAAACGCCCCTGAACCGGAAAAAATCCGGCCTTGCCTATGAGGCGCTTCTTGCCGGAGCTGCCCAAATTTTGTTCATGCGGGTACCGGCCCATGCGGCAATTGACCTTGCTGCGCGCGCGCTGGCCCATGATCTTACCGGCGGGCGCAAACTTGTAAACTTCGTGAACGGGGTCTTGCGGAATGTGGAGCGCCAGGGCGCGGAAATAGTCAGCTCGCAAAATCCTGCACGGCTCAACACACCGGGCTGGCTTTATGAAAGCTGGACAAAAGCCTATGGCGGCAAGGGAGCAGAAGAAATCGCCCTTGCGCATCTGGAAGAAGCACCGCTCGATCTCACCGTAAAGGCAGATGCGGACACATGGGCGACAGTGTTAGGCGGTGACGTTCTGGCAACCGGATCCGTGCGCCTTTCTGAAAACCCCGGCAAAATCGAAAATCTGCAAGGCTTTGAAGAAGGCGTCTGGTGGGTGCAGGATGCAGCCGCCTGCCTTCCGGCAAAGCTGTTGGGCGATGTGGCGGGCAAACGTGTTTTTGACTTGTGCGCAGCACCTGGCGGAAAGACCGCGCAACTTGCCCTTGCCGGCGGTAGGCTTGTTTCGGTTGATAACTCCGCTGAACGCCTTGAGCGGGTGCGCGAAAATCTTTCCCGGCTCAATCTTGATGCCGACACCGTGTGTTGCGATGTTCTGGAGTTTTCGCCAGATGAGTTGGCAGATTTCATACTGCTTGATGCGCCCTGTTCAGCTACCGGCACAATCCGCCGTAACCCGGATGTACCGCACCTGAAAACGAGGGGCACAGTCAAGGCCCTCGCACAGGTTCAGAAGGCGATGCTTGCCAAGGCGGCATCGCTCATCAAACCAGGTGGCGTTCTTGTTTACTGCACCTGTTCACTGCAACCTGAAGAAGGCGAGCGCCAAATCGCAGCCACACTGAAATCCGGCGCCTGGGAACGGTTGCATGTGAGTGCTGTTGAAATTGACGGGCTCAAAGAAGCTGTCACCGCTGATGGCGATGTCAGAACCCTACCCTGCCAATCGCCAGGGGCGGCGCCCGGCGGCATGGACGGTTTCTTCATCTCGCGGCTTCGCGCACGGTCTTAAAGCTCAGGCAATCTTCAGCCCGACAACGCCGGAAATTATCAGCAATACCGCAATAAGGCGCATCGCGGTGAGCGTATCGCCAAAGAAATAAACACCGACAAAGAAAGTGCCTGCCGCGCCAATGCCCGTCCAAACCGCGTAGGCCGTGCCGATAGGGATGGTCCGCTGCGCATAGAGCAACAATGCGCCGCTTACGGCCATGCAAACTGCGGCAAATACTATCCATCCAATGTTCACGCCGGCATCAGCCCAACCGTTTTTCAAACCAACAGGCCAGCCAATTTCAAACAGAGCAGCAACTATCAGGCTAGTCCAGGCGATATTCATCAGCATCTCCCACGGGTTGATTGGTTCCTTGACATGCGCAGGCAAGGAAGACTGTTTTGAGGTTAGAATTAATTGATCGAATTAGACAGAGGTAGAATCTCCAGTTCCAAACCTTCAATATAGAACCACGCCAAAAGATCGGAGGGCATAATGGATAAATCATCTCAGTGCCTTGGCGCGAAGCGCCCGCGCGGCACAATTCTTTTGAACGAATTTCGCAAGCCTTTTTTTCCCGTCCGGGGAGCTTCAATGCTCGCAATGTCGTTTTCGGCTTTTCTCACTGTGGCAACTGGTACCCTTCCGGCGGTTGCGCAATCAGCGGCAGAAGTGAAGACCGTTCAACGACATCTCTTCGGCTACGGTCTCCGGACCTTTGATGGAACTTTCAACGCTGAAACTGAAAATGTGATCGCGGCCTATGAAAAAGATTGGGGGCTTCCGGTCACCGGCAAAATTTCTGAAGAACTGATTCTAAGATTGACCCGGCAACATCCTGACACCCGCCCGAGATGGCAGCCCGTTGCAGGTTCTGACTGTAAACTGTGGAATGAACATCCCAATGCCCAGGAAAAAATCACCTGGTCGGGCGGATGCAAGAACGGCAAGGTTCACGGCAAGGGGGGAATTGCTGTGGACGTTCATGCTGCACGGTGAAAGGCGCAAGAACACCTACACCGGCGATGTCATGGGCGGAAAGCTGAACGGCACGGGAGCCGCTATCGACAGGGCCGGAAATCAATACAAGGGCGGATGGAAGGACGACAAATTCCATGGAAAAGGCGTGTTAACGCAGGCCCGGGGCGACCGCTATGAAGGTGATTGGGTAAACGGGAAAATGCACGGACGCGGCGTAAAGGTGTGGTTCGGCGGCGATCGCTACGAAGGTGAATGGGCAGATAACCTGCCGCACGGCGAGGGAATTGCGTCGATTGCAGGCGCGAAAGCCCAAAAGCGCCAGTTCGTGAAGGGCTGTTCCGCCGGAAACCCCAATCTGGCGCTCGGTCGGAGTAAAATCTCTTGCGGTTTTTGAACACCCCTTGAACTGGCGCCTGGCGTCAGCTTATGGCGTGTACCAAATCGGGGATGTGTATGCGCGCTCCTGATGGCTCAACAAGGTGCCTTCCGGCATCTTGATACCGTAATATTTTGCATCATATGCCTGCCAGGTAGGTGTTGGGATTTCCAGAACCCGGGCATAGTAGAAGGCAGATGCTGCCGGATCGAAGTCCGGATCAGTCCAAACCGCCCGCAACTCGGCATCACCGATATTGTTCAGGTAGGTGGCATTTGCCTCGTCAACTGTATTGCCGACCGCCGTCCGGGCGCGGCCATCTGCATCGATCGTTCTGCCATCAGAAACGGCCACATCGTATATTCTCTCTTGCAGTTCGCCGGCATTATCAATCCATCCTTTCACGATCTGGATGCGATCAAGATTGCCGGACCAGGTATCCTTCAGCGCACCTACCATGAAAACCGGCGCCTTTTTGTCTGCTGGCTTCGGCGACAAATCACCACCCATGGGAACGCCTTTTTGATAGCCAATGGAAACCGCATCCGGCTTGAATACATCGTCGGCAGCATAGTCCCATCCACCGAACAGCCGGACAATTATGCGCGTTCCCGTGGTGGCGAAGGTCTCGCGTTTCTTCATTGCGTTGAAAATCCCTTCGCGGGTGTTTTCACGCGCCCAGACGGCAGCAAGTCCCGATGCAAGAAGCTCTCTTCCGTAGGTGGTCAGTGAATCGTCGCCACTCAGGGCTCGAATGATGACATGCTCGAAGCGGTCAGGTGCTGGTTCGAACCCGGCCGTCTTGCCGAACATATTTTCATCCCTCGTGGTGGCAAGACCCGTATGGGCATCAGTGCTCCCAATCATGCCGAACTTATAAGGATTGATACCGAGTTTCCTTTCTTGCTGCAGTCCGATCTGGAGTGCTGAACGGGCATATTCAAAGGGCAACATCCAGTCTTCCTTGGGCTTTTGACCGCTGATATCGCCTTTGTCCCAGGTGCCGTAATCGGCGAATTCATCATTCGGGGAAAGCGATGGATGCGTCTCGCCATCGCCCTTCATTTGGGTCACTTCGTACAAAGGCTCCCACCGCCTTCTGGCTTCTGCATAAGCCTTATCGATGGGTTTCCCGTTTAACCGATTCAGGGGAAACATCTGACCATTTGAAACGTTGCCATTGTGGGCAATGGCCAAAATGCTGCCGCCGGTCTTTTGTTCATAATCCTCCATGTACTTCCACAATTTTTCCGGGTCATTGGAATCTACAGTAGAGAAGGGCAGCACCTGATTGGCCTTGCTCGCGTCGTCCTTGAAAATGACCACCCGGTGAAGGTTTCCGGGATTTTCCCTTGTTGAAATGGACGTCCACTCAAAGCCAATCAGCGCCGAAAACTTGCCCGGTTCATTATGTTTGTCGGCGGCTTTGGTTTCGCGCTCCCAAACGGTCCGGGTCATCTTCGGATTATCAATCGGATCTTTGTAGACAGTAACCGCATCCTCAAGCCACTTTTGAAAGGCCTCGTTCCCTTTGCCCGCTTTCACCAGATCGTGGACCGTTTTGCCCCATTCATTCGCCAGCAAATCGGGATTGGATTCTGCAATCAGCGGCGCCAATCCGAGATTTTCCGCATGATCTGAAACGACGAGAAAATCCAGAGGCCTGATTAGCCTCACTCGCTGGCCTGTATTCGAAAGGATTTCTTCTCCCTTCGCAAAGCGGAAGGCCTCTTCCGGCGTGATGGTTGCGCCAACCATACCTGCGTCCGTTGAATAGGACGTGTGCAGATGGGTATCACCCCAGTAGACCCCTTCGGCAAAATTTGCATCAGCCGCTTTTCGGGCGACATAGGGCGAGTAGACTTTCTGGTCTCCTGGCATCGCGCTTGGGTTCACGTCCTGCGCGTTTGCCGTATAGGAAATCGCTAAGAAAAGTCCGCAGATATATGCTGAGATCGTCAAGCGGACGGTCGAAATCATCGAAAACCTCCCAATGCCATCAAACCTTGAACGTTACATTGGCGCATCTGGCAAGGCAAAGTTTCGCAGAAGTAAATTATTTATCAGACAGATTAAAACGTGGCCGTATCTTGAAAATTCTGAACGCATCAAAATTTTAATTATGTGCTGAACAAGAAAAATCACTACTATACCCGGCGGGAAGAAAGCTGAAGATTTGAAAGACTGATCAATCAAACCTGAGGGAGGTTCTTGAAATGCATCGGCTTCGTATAGCAATCTCGGTTTTGTTGATGTTCTGGGCCACATCGTGTTTTGCACAGGAAAAGCCCAATGTGCTGCTGATATTCCTGGACAATTTTGGATGGGGTGAGCCCGGTTTTAACGGCGGGGGCATCGTTCGCGGTGCTGCAACCCCAGCGCTTGACCAACTCGCAGCCGAAGGCCTGCGGCTCACCAACTTTAATGTCGAGGTTCAGTGCACGCCGTCACGTTCCGCCATCATGACGGGCCGGTATGCAATTCGCAGCGGCAACGGCACCGTGCCATTGGGTGAAGGCGTTTACGGTCTGGTGCAGTGGGAAGTTACCATGGCGGAGATGTTTTCCGATGCCGGCTATGCCACAGGCATGTATGGAAAATGGCATCTCGGGCGGACCGAAGGGCGCTTCCCGACCGATCAGGGGTTTGACGAATGGTACGGCGTTCCCAATTCAACAGATGAATCTGTTTATTCATCGGTGCAGGGCTTCCCAGAAAGCGGTCTTTCAGAAAGCCATGTGATGGAAGGCAAGAAGGGGAGCACGCCGAAAAAGGTTCGCCCATATCGCTTGGATTACCGGCCTTTGATCGACAGGGACCTCACCGATCGCGCGATTGATTTCATGAAAAGGCAGGCGGAGGCCAAAAAACCGTTCTTCGTCTATTTACCCTACACCGCAACCCACTTCCCCACGATGCCTCATCCGGACTTCGTTGGGAAGACGGGCAAAGGCCCATGGGGCGATTTACTGATGCAGATTGACAGCTATGTGAACGAGCTGCTTGGCACAGTTAAGGACTTGGGGATCGAAGACAATACCATTGTCATTTTCACCGCTGACAACGGCCCTGAGGCACTCAGCGCAGGTGAGACGTCCATTACTGTAGAAACCGCCATGCATGGCTCGGCAGGGCCGTGGCGGTCAACATTGTTCACCGGATATGAAGGTGCGCTCAGGGTGCCGTTTGCCATGCGTTGGCCCGGAAAAATTGAAGCGGGCCGTGTGAGTGATGAGATTGTCCACGAGATGGACCTTTTCCCGACACTCGCACAGATTGCCGGGGGGAAAGTGCCATCCGATCGGGTCATTGATGGAACGGATATGTCTGAGTTTTTCCTCGGGCGCAAAGCAAAGTCTGGCCGGGAGGGTTTCATTGTTTACATGGGCAACGACATTTTCGGCGTTAAATGGAGGGACTGGAAACTGCACTTCAAAGAACAAACCGGCTGGAACGGGGTGCTCCGAACCTACACAATGCCGAGAGTTTACAACCTCATAAACGATCCGCAGGAGCGCGATAATGTGTTGTTCCCACACACCTGGATTCCAAAGGCTGCCTTGCCCCAATTGGAAGAACACGTGGCTTCCCTGAAGAAGTTTCCGCCAATTCCAGCCGGCGCTCCTGACCCTTACGAACCGCCAAAGTGAGGCAGAGCGGTATTGCATAGTGCCCGCCGGGCGCAAAAGCTGGGAGATGTAAATGGCTTGGTTGATTGCGACCATTTTGGCGCTGTTTCTTGCCAACAATGCCAGAGCAGCTGAGGGCGCTGCTTCGAATTACTTCCCGGGCGCCTATGGCAACCTGCTCGTTGCAGTGGCGCCCGAGCCTGGGCCCGTGGCGGTAAGCCTTAATCTCTTTTTCAAGGGTAAAACAGATTTCGCGGTACGCCAGGGGCGCATCGACACCGGCCTTACCGCAACGGCGTTCTATACCCTTGCACAGGGTCTGTATGTTTGGGACGCTCCCGATGCCGGGGGGCGTTTTGCGTTCGGCGGCTACGTTCCATATGGATATTCCAGGGTCAAAGGAGACATAACCGGCAGGTTGGCGGCTGTCCGGTTCGACAAGGACATCGACGGGCTCGGCGATATAGGCGTCATACCGGTTTCCTACTATTGGAATAACGGAAACTTCCACTTCAACATTTACGAACTCGTCATCGCGCCAACCGGCAAATACGAACTTGAGGATAAGGTCTTCGTCGGGCGCAACTATTGGAGCTTTGATACGGTTCTGGCGGCAACCTGGTTTGAACCAAACACGGGCACCGAACTTTCAGCTGCCGGCGGCATCATGGTC
>JBPCVY010000234.1:0-11207 GCA_051010055.1 Hyphomicrobiales bacterium
AAACCACCATCAACCAGCGGCGCTTGCAATACCGCAAGCACGCCGCCTAAACTCAACAAACAGATGAGCCAAACTCTTGCTTATGCCAAGCAACAATCTGTCCAGAAATCCCTGACGACGGACAGACACATTGAAACATCGCATTTCGATGTGCGGAAAATGGCATAGGAAAAGCTGAACTGTCGTGTCGCGAATGTCCGTTCTTGGCACTAAGCGGACATTTGCAGACTCGCGTGCGAAGTCCGTTGTTCCACCAAAAGCGGACTCTTTATTCCTTGGCGGGAACGGCTGCTTTTGACTTAAAAGTGCATTCGGCGTCAAAGTTTTTAAAACCTGACAAACTTAAGAGCCGAGATTTTAAATGATTTCGCATAAATCAGCGTCTTCAAATTATCGCCTTCTCGACTATCGGCTCATTTCTCTCGATCCTCTCATAATGGAACGGTCGCAAATCGAGTGAACGGTACTCGCCATAGGTTAGCCATTCCGCGGTGCCGCGGCCCATTGCAGGTGATTGCTGTAGACCATGACCAGAGAAGCCATTGAGAAAGATGAAGTTGCTGACCTTAGTGTGTGGTCCCATGATCGCGTTGTGATCAAAAACATTATACGCATAATGGCCAGCCCACTCACTTTGGACTTTGATAGTTTCAAACTGTGGAATGCGCGATGCGAGAACTGGCCAAATATGGTTCTCCCAGAGCGAAAAATCCATCGTGAAGTCATCGAAATCTGCAGCTGGATCGATATCTGAATGCCCTCCGCATTGGTAAGTACCACCTCCGTTCTCCCTAACATGAACGCCAGATGGGTCTATCGTGAGCGGAAGATCTTGATCGAGAGGCTGCTCGGCGGCAAAAACCCAAGAGTAACGTTTACGAGGCTCCACCGGCACTTCGATACCAGCCATGCGAGAGGTCAAAATAGCGCGAGGACCTGAAGCATTGACGACGTGACCACAGGAAACAGTCTCTCCCGATTTTAAGGTAACACTATCGATATGCGTACCCGATTTATTTTTGGTCATTGCAGTGATCTCATTGGCGACGTATTCCACTCCGCGTTCTCGAGCCGAGCGGCGCCACCAATCGAAAACTGCAGTAGCGTCCCAATACCCTTCGTCTTTCAGATTGATGCTACCAAGCACGATATCATCTACGTTGTAGAATGGATATGATTGTCGTATCTCCTCCGGAGTCATCAATTGCGTCGCGGCACCGGCGGATATCTGTACGTTCTGATTCTCCCGCAAGACTCTAGCAAAATCGTCGTTATCAGCGAGGTACATGTAACCGAAACTACGGATGGCAAGATCCGGCACTCGGTCATCTCCCCCTAAGCGTTGACGCAAATTCTTTACAAAGTCCGCAGCAAACTGGGAAATTCGAACATTCAATTCTGTAGAAAACTGTTGGCGCATGCAAGAATTGGTGTGCGTAGTGGAACAACTCTCATAACTTGGATCTCGCTCAACGACGAGAACAGAACCGTTAAAGTCGGAGTTGTCAGAAAGGAACCAGGAAGTGGAAGCACCCATAATCGCGCCGCCAACAATCACGACATCGTACGAAGACTTCTTTGGCGTCGCGTTGAGACCATGGGTTTCCATTTCTCAAGTGCTCCTTTTTTGCCAGTTGTGACACTTTCTAAATAACAGTCAAGGCGATTTTGTCTGCAAAATTGGGATTATCCCGCGCTTAAAATTGATTTCCATTAGCAATGAAGATTTACTGGTTCGATGACATAAAATCTAAAAGTTCAACTGGATTTCAAAATGTCCGTTATTGGCACATAGCGGACATTCACGATTTTTAGCTTTATGTCTGCTTTCCTCACAAAAGCGGACATCGACTTTAGGACCCACAATATCCGTTAATGACCCAAAGCGGCCTTTTTCTCACCCTTTTCACGCTGAATGTCGCCAACGCTCGCACGACCAAACTCCGCGCTAGATACTGGGTATCCGATAAATGCAAATGGGGGGCAATTCTATCTGCTCCTGGGGCAAATCTCGATCGATCTGGCATTACTACTGAAAGGCTCTCGGTACGAAAAAATCAGAACTTCCTGAGCAGGTTTGTGAGATTCTGCACCACGCGCGCCAGGTAGTCGTCGTCATAACCGGCTTCATTTTCCAGAACACTCAAATATGCGGCCACCGCGCCAGATTGCATGTCGGCCATGAGGAACTGTCCGCCATAGCCCGCATGACCCAGAAACCGGCCGTCGGTCATGAGGTGGTTTGAATAGCGCATCCAGTTTCGCGGTGGTTCAAGGCACGGGGCCTCGCGCAGAAGCGCGTTATTGATAAAAACTGCACTGCCCACCTGGTGACCGTTGACGCCAAACCCGCGGCGCGCGAATAACAGGCCAAACCGCGCCAAATCCCGCGCGCTCAAACATCCACCACCGGAGAATGCGGGCAAATGCTCAGAGCTCGTGGAGATATAAAAGGCGCCTTCATATCCGGCCGCATCAACAATATCGCCAATCAATGTGTGCAAGGGAACATCGCTAACCCTGGAACAAAGAAGGGTCAGCACATCTGTGTTGGCGGATTTGTAATCGGCATGCCCGGAGGTGTTTGTCAGGCCGGTGCCAGTAATTCCGTAAGCGAATTCTTCGAGACTGGGCTCGGCTTTTTTTTCCTCAGGTAAACGCCATCCAAGCGCAATCTCTTCTGTGTAACAATCAGACAGCGGGTCGGAATAGTCCTCAGAAAAATCATTGACCACATTCATATCCAGCAAATCCTGCACCGACGCATCGGCATAGCCTAAACCCATTCCTGGCAAATAATGAGAGACCGGTTTTGACAGATCCAAGACCCCCTGCTCCACAAGATCGCCTGCAATCAAATGTATATGCATCTTGGTAACAGACTGGATCGAGTGAGGGTGATGAGGTGAAAAATCATCCGCGCAGCGCTCCAGCCATACGCGATTTTCGCGCGCCACCACCAACGCAGAAAAAGCATCATGGCCCGTCAGTTCTTCTACTTCTCCGCGCGCGGCAAGTTCGTTATCAAGCGCATCTTCCAGAACTAGGACCGAGCGGGCGCGGAACATTGCGCCCCTGCGGAACAGTGTGTGCGCGTTGTGAAAGCCGTGGCGTCGGTGTTGGGGCTGGTTCCAGCGCTGCTTGTTGTCCGCGCCAACGGCCAAATCAGGGTTGGGAATGGTTTTAAACGTGCTCATGGAGCATTTCTCAGGTGAATAAGGACATCAACCGCCATCACCTCGTTTTCATAGACAAAGAGCGGGTTGATCTCCAACTCCACCAAATCATCCGAATGATTGAAAAAATATGAGCACAGGGTGTGAAGGCGCTTCGCCAGCACTTCAAAATCAGCTTTTGGTCCACCGCGAAACCCGGATAACAGCCGCGCCACTCTTAGCCCAAGCAAGGCTTGTTTGATAACTTCTTGGCTGGTGGGCAACAGAACGGTTTTCGCATCCCCCACCAGTTCCACCAATATGCCGCCACTGCCGAGCGTGAGTGCTGCCCCAAATTGGGCATCGCGGCGAAGCCCAACAATGAGTTCTGCAAGAGGCGGCGGTGCCATGGCTTCAATAAGAAAGTCGTCGGTGACGGCTTGTTTATCGTGGCGCGCAACTGAATCGCGCATACCACTTATTGCTGTCTCAGCCGCTTCAAAACTGTCAACGTTAAGCAACACCGCGCCGGCTTCGGTTTTATGGGCAAGTTTCGGGCCCATCATTTTTAGGACAACCGGAAATCCGATGTCTTTCGCTTCATCTGCAACTTTGGCTCCGGAGACACGTTTGCTTTTGGGAACGGGTATGCCAGCATTGGCGAGGCGCTCCTTGCCAGCAGCCTCATCAAGCGCGGTTATCCTCTCGGGAACTTCTGCTGACTGGAGCGGTTGCGGCGGATTTGCCAAAATGCGGGTCTTGGCGGCATACCAAGCAGCGCCCTGGGCAATGGCGTTCAGCGCTTCATGAATGCCCTGCATGGGCGCAACACCTTTATCAATAAGCAACCGCCGTGTATCGGCCTCCATATTTTCCGGCAGCGTCGCGCAAATCATTGCCGGAATGCCCGTTTTTTTTGCCGCCTCCGCAAAGGCCAAAGCATCATTGCGGTAATAGATGAGGGATTCATCGAGCCCGGCGGCGGGATAATCCTGCACCAGAATGGTTGCATCGCACCCCGACGCTGTAAGCGCGGTTTCAAACACTGGCGTTGTCTTTTCCGGCTGTCCCCAGATTGGCGTTGTGTAGTCAAGCGGGTTCGACACCGTGGCGATGGGAGGCAGCAGTTCACGCAAACCCTCTGTATCGTCAGGCGAAAACTCGGGGAAAGAGAGATCTATCGTCTCCGCGTGGTCGGCCAGCATGGTGGCCCCTCCCCCTGAACAGGTGAAACCCATCACCTTATTAGACTTCGGCACATCAAGAACGCACAAAAGCTTCAGCGTTTCCAAGAACTGCGATGGACAGGTGACCTTGATCACACCGGTTCTCTCAAACAGTGCGTCATAGAGTTCATTGGCGCCAGAGAGGGTTCCAGTGTGCGACACGGTAAGTGCGCTGCCAATCGCGGAACTGCCGGTCTTAAGCGCCACGATGGGCGAATTGTGTTGAAGGGCTTTCAGGGCGGCTTGTTCAAAGCGGGCCACATCTTGCAGGCCCTCGATATGAACGCCAATAGCGCGCACAGCCGGGTCTTCGCACAAATAATCGATGAAATCTTCCTGACCCATCACCGCCTGATTTCCCGCTGAAATCATATAGGCCAGCGGCACGGAGCGCTGGCTCATGGTGATGTCGGAGGAAAACATGCCGCTTTGGGTGATAATCGCCGCCCCATAGCCGGGCGATGACCCGCCGTGGGCAAACGGCCAAAGGGCGGAATTGTTGAGGTAATTGATAACACCATAGCAGTTGGGCCCGATTAGCGCCATATCGCCAACGGCCTCTTGCAGCGCCTTTTCCGCATCGGCCCCGGCGCAACCGGCCTCTTTAAAGCCCGCCGTATAACAGACAATGCCGCCTGCCCCCATGTCTGCAAGCGTGCGCACGCTTTCAACCGCGGCCTGAGCGGGCACGGCAAGAAACACGGCATCTGGCGCCTCGGACAAATCAGTAAGCGCGGTGAAGCATGGAAGGCCCGCCATCTCGCGCCGCTTGGGATTGACCGGCCAATAGTCCCCCTCAAAGCCCCGGCGTCTCGCTTCACCAATAGCAACAATCGCATCCGCCCCGCCAACAAAGGCAATGTGGCGGGGGTTCAGCAGTCTATTGAAGTTCTCTTTTTGTGCAGGCGTCATGCGCCAAGCGGCCTCAATATTGAACGTGTGATGATATGACGCTGAATTTCAGAGGTGCCATCCCATATGCGCTCCAGGCGGGAATCGCGCCACAGGCGTTGAATGGGTAGTTCTTCCATCAACCCCATGCCACCATAGATCTGCACAGTGTCATCAGCGGTCTTGTTTAGCATTTCAGAACAATAGACCTTCACCATGGCGGCATCTGCGTCTTGCATAATGCCGGCTTCCGCCCGCCGCACCGCATCGGCAACAAGCAAATCCGCCGTGCGCAGGCCGATCGTCATATCCGCCAGGCGAAAACCAGTTGCCTGAAACGCCCCAATGGGCTTGCCGAATTGTTTGCGATTGGCCGCCCAGTCGGTGGCGAATTCAATAAGGCGTTCTGCCTTGCCGCAACAGGTTGCCCCCACCCAGATGCGGCCCATGCCGAGCCATTTGCCCGAAAGCTCGAGCCCACGCCCTTCTTCTCCCAGAATTTGCCCGGATCCTAAGCGTACATTATCAAAACTTAGCTGGAAGGTTTTATAACCGCGATAACTGACACACTTATTGCCTTCGCGGCAGTCAAACCCCTCCTGACCCACATCCACGAGAAACGCGGTTATGCGCTTGCGCGGCCCGCGAGGAGTTTCATCCTTACCGGTGGCGGCAAATACTATGGCGAAATCCGGCATGCATGGGCCGGAGATAAAATGCTTTGAACCATTGAGGATCCAGTCATCACCATCGCGTTTGGCATAGCTTTTCATCCCCATAACATCGGAACCTGCTTCCGGTTCTGTCAGGGCGAAAAGTTCACGCTTTTCACCGGTTACACAGGGGGTCAGATATTTGGCAATCTGGTCGCCCTCGCAAGCCAGCAGAATTTCAGTGGGCCGAGCAATCCATGAATGAAGCGCATGGCTTGTCTTGCCATATTCCCGCTCAATCAGCACCATAGCCGAATATCCAAGCCCGCCGCCGCCTACCTCTTCAGGCAGATTGGAGGCAAAAAGGCCGACCTCCTTGGCGCGTGCCTCGATCTGGCGGCCCAGCTCTTCGGGCACTTCACCAATCCGGTCGACCTCATCCTCATGGGGGTAGATTTCGTCTTCCATGAAGCTGCGCACGGTGTTGAGCAAAAGTTCATTTTCATGAGAAACGGTGATGTTCATCGCTCTTTCAACCTCTCAACTCTGATGAGTTTGCGCGTTTGCGCGACAAAATGACGGAAACAACAAAGGCAATAATGGTGAGTGCGATTAGCACCACGGCCGCAGCCGCGACGGTGGGGTCAGTGTTTTCGCGAATGCCGTTCCACATGCGCCTGGGCAGGGTGTAGACAGTAAATTTCGAGATAAACAGCGTCACAACAATCTCATCCCACGACAAAATGAACGCAAATAATGCGCCCGCGAATATGCCCGGCTTGATGGACGGAAGAATCACTCGGCGCATCGTGGTCCAGGTGGACGCGCCCAGATTGCGCGAAGCCTGTTCAAGGCGCGGGTCGAAATTGGCGAGAGAAGCACTCACTGTAATCAGTGCCATGGGGGCTGCAAGAATGGTGTGCGCGAGAATAAGCCCTGTGTAGCTGTCGAGAATACCAAGCGGTATCCACAACCGGTAAAACGCCATGGCGGAAATAATCTGCGGAATAATAAGAGGTAGCAGCAGAAAGGCCCTTGCCACCTCACTCATGCGCGATGACACTCGCCACAAGCCAATGGCGCATAAGGTGCCAAGCGAAGTCGCAAGAACCGAAGACGCACTTGCGATCACCGCACTTTGAAAGAAGCTGGAAAGCCAATCAGCGCTCGTGAACAAGTTCCCAAAATGACGCAGCGAAAAATTGCTGGTGGGAATAGTGAGAAACCGCTTCGGCGTCAACGACACCGGTATAGCGATCAGAGCCGGCAGCACCAGGAACAATAGCAGCGCCCAGGCCCCCACACGGTTTACCACACTTGCAAGGGAACGCTTGATCATGTTGAAGCGCTCCCGCCGAACACGGTGCTAAGTTTCATAAATTTGGACATGATGTATAGGAGCGCCAGCACCCCGAACAGCATCAATGTTGCCAACATGGCAGCCGTGCCCCAACGCAGTGTCACCAGCAATTGTACGGAGATGTACTCAGCAATCATCAATACCTTGCCGCCGCCCAGAATGGCGGGGGTAACGTAAAACCCGAGGCTTAAGATAAAGACCAGCAGCGAAGAAGCCACTATGCCTGGTTTGGTCAAAGGCAGATAAATTCTGAAGAATGTTTGCGCCGCCGATGCGCCTAGGTTCTGCGAGGCGCTCATCACCCGCTTGTCCAGGCTTTGCATATTCACCAGCAAGGGCAAAATGGCATAAGGCACCATGTAATGCACCATGCCGATAAGCACCCCAAGCTCGTTGCGCACAAAGGCAATGGGCTGATCAATAATGCCAGCGCCTTGCAGCAAATTGTTGAACAAACCATTATAGCCCAGAAGGATGATCCACGAGAAGGTGCGCACAAGAATGGAAATCCAGAACGACACCAGCAGAAATGTAAGCATGAGGCTGCGTTGGCGTGCCTCGACATGCACCATGGCATAGGCCACCCAATACCCCAGCAATACGCTAAAGAAAGTGGTGATGACGCAGATTCGGAAAGTGGTCCACAAAATGCGCCCGAGCGACTGCGCTTCAAAGAGCTTCTGATAATTGCCAAGCCCCGGTTCAGGGTCGGTCACGCTGAGCCAGAGAATATTCACAATCGGTCCCAGATAGAGCACGACCAGCACCGCCAGAAAGGGCAGCACCAACAACCATCCTGGATGGAAATATTTGCGGGCTTCACTGATCAAAAATTAGTCTCTCAAGCCGGCGGAACGAAGGTGCCGCCCTGGCAAATCCACCAGAGCAGCACGAAAGTGTCAGCTGATTGCTTCCAGATAGGCGTTCACGGCATCGCCCGCATTGGCTCCCCACCATTCGGGGTCGTTATAGACGATTTGGTCAATATTCTGCGCCGATGTGATTGCATAAGGTTGTTCAGCTTCCGGAATTTGCGAAAATGCAGCCGGATTCGTTGGGGTCATACCCAAACAACCGAGTAGACCAAGCTGCGCCTTGGGCTCTTGAGCCTCGCGGATGAACTTCATCACATCTGCGCCCGCCGGGTTGCCCTTTGGCACAATGTAAGCACCTGGCATAGCGAGCGCTTCATTCATCACCAGCTTGTAACGGCCATCTGTATCGGATTCGATGGTGCGCCCACGGTTCTGCCAGACCATGCCCATGCTCACCTCACCGTTCACAATCATTGAATGAGCTTCAGCGCCTGAGCCCCAATAAAGGCTGTCATCTTTGATTGACTTGATCTTGGCAAGCGCGCGGGGCATATCCAGCGGGTAAAGCTTGTCCTTGGCAACGCCATCGGCCATCAATGCACCTTCGAGGGCACCATTGGCCCACTTGTACAAAGAGCGCTTGCCGGGGAATTTACCTGTATCGAAAAAGTCCGCCCATGAATTCGGTGCGTTATCGCCATAGGCCTTGGTGTCATACATAAAGGCATAGCCATAGAAGATGATGGATACCCCATATTCCCAGGAGAAACCTTCAAGCACTTTTGACTTATCGACCACATTGTAATCGATGGGTTCAAGATGGCCTGACTTGCCAAGGGCGATGGCGTCAAACGCATCGGCATCGCACACGTCAGCGGTCACATTGCCACTGTCGACCATTTCCTTGATTTTGCCCTGCAAGGGCCCAGATGTGTCGAAGCGCAGCGGAATGCCGGTCTTTTCGGTAAAGGGCACGCCGATTGATGCACCGTGGCACTTTTCTGAATCGCCACCCCAGTTCCACAACACCACCTGCTTTGCGGCAGCTTTCGCATCACCCGCCAAAACGGCGGACGTCGCCACCCCTGCCATGGCGCACAGCGTCAAGAAAGAACGGCGGTCCATTTTTCCCGCTTCAAATTTTTCCGCTCCTTCAACGACCATTTCACGCATAAACTGTTTATCTTGCATTGTCTTTCCTCCTCAGTGATTTTTCATACTCATTGCATTTTCTTCGGCGTTGTCGTTCACCCTTCCAGCTTCACAACTGCAGCTTCCCGCCAAGAGATGTCCACGGCATTTCCTTGCTCAAGCGGGAACTGATTGCGCCAGGAATCAACATCCACTTCCAGTTCCTGGCCTTCATTGGTCTCCACGATGTATTTTTTCATGGAGCCGAAATAGGTAATCGATTTCACGGTGGCCTGCAGGCTGTTTTCCGTATCGCCATTCGCTGCGCCCTTGGGCGCTATATCAATCTTTTCCGGACGCAGGGCATAAGTGCCGCTTTCACGTTCGAGAAAATTGCTCTTGCCCAAAAAGCTTGCGGCAAAGCGGGTGCGCGGTTTCTCGTATAGCTCAAGAGGTGTGCCCACTTGTTCCTCCCGGCCCTCCTGCATAATCACGATACGGTCGGACATGGAGAGAGCTTCTTCTTGGTCGTGGGTCACATAAATGAATGTCGTGCCCACGCGGGTATGGATGTCTTTAAGCTGCTCTTGCACCTCCACCCGCAGTTTCTTGTCGAGCGCCCCTAGCGGCTCATCAAGCAACAGAATAGGTGGTGAAAAACTAAGTGCGCGTGCTAGTGCCACGCGTTGTTGTTGGCCGCCGGACAGCTGAACCGGCAACCGCTCACCATATTGTTGCAGCTGCACCAACTCCAGCATTTCATCGACGCGGGCATCGATTTCCTTTTGCGGTCTTTTTCGCACATCCAAAGCGTAGGAGATGTTCTTGCGCACGCTCATATGGGGAAACAGCGCATAGCCTTGAAACACCATGCCGAAATTGCGCTTTTCAGCCGGAATGTCGGCAATCGAATTGCCATCCAGCAAGATATCGCCATTAGATATGTCCAGAAATCCCGCGATCATCATCAATAAGGTGGTCTTTCCAGAACCGGACGGACCCAGCAATGTCAGGAATTCCCCGCGGCGGATATCAAGGTCGACATTATCAACCGCTACAGTTTTTCCGAATGTTTTGGTGACATTCTGTAAAGACAGGCTTCCGGTATCTGTGTCGGAAGAAGCCATTTACGCGTCCGCTCCGCGCAGTTTCAGTTTGTTGCGAGCCTCTTGCGGGGTTAGCGCACGGGCGCCCATGCGCTCAACTATCTCAATAGCTCGTTCCACCAGCTGGCCATTTGTTGCCAGCACACCCCGGTCGAGATAAATATTATCTTCAAGGCCGACGCGCACATTGCCCCCCATGGCAACCGCAACCGCGGCCATGGGCATCTGCATGCGCGAAATGCCAAAGCTTGCCCAGCTTGCCTCCAGTGGCAAATGGTCTTTCATCACCTTCATGGTGTCTACGCTCTGGTCGGCTCCCCAGGGAATGCCCAGACAGATTTGAAACATGGGCGGTTCGGCAATCAACCCCTCCGCCATCATCTGACGGGCAAAGCGGATATGGCCCAACTCAAACACTTCCAACTCGGGCTTCACGCCCCATTCTTTGGTCAGTTCCGCCATCATGCGCAAGGTCGGCGGGGTTGAGATGTAGATGGTATCACCATCTCCGAAGTTTAGAGTGCCGCAATCAAGCGAACAGATTTCAGGCATACATTCGTGCACATGAATGAGGCGCTCTTCGGGGCCGATCATATCCGTACCGGGGCCCGGCATGGAAGGGTTTTCTGCATCTGGCACCCAATCGCCACCCATGCCAGCTGTGAGATTAATTACCACATCTGTGCCGCTTTCGCGCACACGGTCCACGGTTTCCTTAAACAACGCAGGGTCTCGTGAACCCTGACCGGTTTCCGGATCGCGCACATGAATGTGTGCAACGGCAGCCCCCGCTTTAGCCGCTTCAATAGCAGCGTCAGCAATTTCCTTTGGAGTGACCGGCACATGATGACTGCGTCCAGTGGTGTCCCC
>JBPCVY010000235.1:0-5467 GCA_051010055.1 Hyphomicrobiales bacterium
AATTCGACCTCAAATCGCGCAAGCTTGAGCATATTGCGGTGAAGGAAGCTGTATTCCCGTTTGCCCGTTTCCCCGGCGTCGATACCATTCTGGGCCCGGAAATGCGCTCCACCGGCGAGGTTATGGGTATTGACGGGGACTTTGCCATGGCATTCGCCAAGAGTCAGCTTGGCGGCGGCACAAAGGTGCCGACGGAAGGCACGGCGTTCGTTTCGGTCAAGGATTCCGATAAAGAGCGTATCGTGGAAACCTCCCGAATGCTGACTGAATCCGGTTTCCGGATTATCGCCACCGGTGGCACCCAGCGCCGCCTTTCCGATAACGGTATAGAGTGCGAGCGCATCAACAAGGTTCTGGAGGGGCGCCCGCACATTGTGGATGCCATTTCGAACGGTGAGGTACAGCTTGTCATCAACACCACGGAAGGCCACGCCGCACTTGCAGATTCCAAGTCATTGCGCCGCTCAGCGCTACTCAACAAAGTACCCTACTACACCACCCTTGCCGGCGCTGCGGCAGCGGCAAATGCGATTTTAGCATATAAAGCCGGCACCCTTGAAGTTACGCCATTGCAATCTTATGTAGGCAACGCGCCGGAGCCCGCACAAACTGCAGCACAGGCATAATCAAACTGGACTCTTGCGATTCTTTGAAAATTTAAGCATATTTGCGGGTCGATTAGCCGACAATTCAAAAAAATCGCAACGGCGAAACGGGCAAGTTAGTTGGGCCCGGACAAAGTTTAAGTGAATAACGTTGGATGAACACAGATGATGGATAAGGTTCCAATGACCGCGGCAGGCCATGCCGCCATTTCTGACGAGGTAAAATTCCGCAAGACGGAAGAACGCCAGCGTATCATCAAGGCGATTTCGGAAGCGCGCGAGCACGGTGACCTCTCCGAGAACGCTGAATATCATGCAGCCAAGGAACAACAGGGCCTTAATGAAGCCCGCGTTGCCGAGCTTGAGGATATGCTGTCACGGGCCGATGTGATCGATGTTTCCAGCTTGTCCGGGGAAACCGTGAAGTTCGGCGCCCATGTGACCCTCGTTGACGAAGATACGGACGCTGAATCCGTCTATCAGATAGTCGGCGAATTCGAGGCAGACGTGAAAAAGGGGCTGCTGTCCATCACCTCGCCTATCGCGCGGGCGTTGATCGGCAAAACGGTGGGGGATTCCGTTGAGGTCAACACACCTGGCGGCGGCAAGTCATACGAGCTTTTGAAAGTCTCGTTCAGCTAGAGCCCTGACGCCAGCTCGTATCAATCATATTGTAAGCGCATAAGAGCTCAGATAACGTCGGAGCGATGACCTCCGATGAAACCCGAGCTCTTTTGCAAGACGCCGCCGCGCGCGCAATCAACTACCTCGAAAAGCTGGATGAGCAGCCGGTTTTTCCGAAGGCGGAAGATATTGCCCCGCTGGAAAAGGCACTTGAAAAACCGTTGCCTTCAGGGCCGTCATCAGGCGCTGAAATCATTGCGTTTCTCGATGAGGTTGGTGCACCTGCCACTGTTGCCAATGCTGGCGGGCGCTATTTCGGCTTTGTTACCGGCGGCGCATTGCCGCAAACGGTTGCAGCAAGCTGGCTGGCATCTGCCTGGGACCAGAACAGTTTCGGGCGCATCAGTTCGCCTGCCATTGCACTCATTGAAGATGCCGCCCTTGGCTGGCTAAAAGAAGCCCTTGCAATATCTGGCGAAGCGGAAGGCGCGCTGGTTACCGGCGCCACGATGGCCAACTTCACCTGCCTTGCAGCAGCGCGCCATCGCATGCTTGCCGAGGCGGGTTGGGATGTTGAGAAACAAGGCATGTTCGGCGCGCCGGAGATTACCGTCATTGTTGGCAAAGAAGTCCATGCAACGGTTTTGAAGGTTCTTGGTTTGCTCGGCCTTGGGCGCGAGCGGGTTGAAATCGTTGAGGTGGATGGACAAGGCAGAATGCGCGCCGAGTTCTTGCCCAAAATCAATGGTCCCGCAATTATCTGCCTGCAGGCCGGAAACGTGAAGTCAGGAGCATTTGATCCTGCCTTGGACATTGTTCCACATGCCAAGGCACGGGGCGCCTGGGTGCATGTTGACGGAGCTTTCGGGCTTTGGGCGAAGACATCTGACAAGTTGAAACACTTGGCGGAAGGATTCGAGGGCGCCGATTCCTGGGCAACCGATGCCCATAAGTGGCTGAACGTTCCTTATGATTGTGGCGCTGCATTTGTGCGCGACAAGAAAGCTCTGCAAAACGCAATGTCGATTTCAGGGTCATATCTACTTCTCGGCGCGCAGCGTGATGCAATAGATGTGACCCCGGACAGCTCCCGGCGTGCCCGCGCCATCGAAGTTTGGGTTGCCCTCAAGGCGCTGGGCAAAACAGGCCTTGCCGAATTAGTCGAACGAAACTGCGCTCAAGCCCGATGGATGGCCGGCAAACTTCAAGATGCGGGCTTTGAAGTTCTCAACGAAGTGGTTCTGAACCAGGTTGTGGTTTCCTTCGGTAGCAATGAAAAAACCGCAGAAGTGATCAAAAATCTGCAAAGTTCCGGCGATTGCTGGTGCGGCGGCACCACGTGGCAGGGGCGTGATGCAATGCGCATAAGCTTCAGCTCATGGGCAACAACCGTCGAAGATATGCAAATCACCCTGGCAGCAATATTGAAGGCGGCCAAAGCCTGAGCGCGCCGGAATTTCCGGACCTACCGTCTCAAGTGTATATCGGTTCACCGGTTGGCGTGATGGGAATACCTGGCTCGTATTTCGACTGGCGCAGGCTAAGCGTTGTTTTAACGCTGTCCACATTTTGCGCTGAAGTGAGCTCGTTGATGACGAATTCCTGGGCTGCGTTGAGATCGGCGGCCACACACTTCAATAAAAAGTCCACTTCGCCGGAAAGCATCCAGCATTCGCGCACGATAGGCCACTCCATCACCGCTTCTTCAAACTGGATAAGATCGGCTTCAGCCTGGCTTGAAAGCCCCACCATGGCGAACATGACAAGATCAAACCCGAGATCACCGCCATTCAGCACGGCCCGGTATTGGCGGATAATGCCGGCATCTTCCAGCGCGCGCACCCGCCGCAAGCAGGGCGGCGGGGAAATGCCCGCCAATTCCGCCAATGCAACATTCGTAATGCGGGCGTTTTTCTGCAACTCATACAGGATGCGCCAATCAACTTTATCCAACTTGACCGTTTGCACCGCTTCACCCTCACACGATCGAAAACCTTAGGCCAACTATAGCGCGTGGGAGCTGATTCAGCGAAATATTATTTCGTGTGCGAGACGCAATCGTTCAAAAAGCTGGCACATGCGCAATTTCTAACACCTGTTCATAAGTTATTGGCCGGGATGCGCGAACAAGCGGGATCCTACTATTGTAAAAGACCCCGCGCGGATTTACATCAGTGCAATCTGGAAATTCCTCTGGAGCGAAGGCATGGCTGACAGACATATCAAGGTTCTCATTCTCGGCTCAGGGCCGGCAGGTTACACCGCCGCCATTTATGCAGCGCGCGCAATGCTGAACCCGATGATGATTGAGGGCATTCAGCCCGGTGGCCAACTCACAATCACCACCGATGTTGAGAACTACCCGGGTTTCGCCGATGTCATCCAGGGTCCTTGGCTGATGGAGCAAATGCGCGCCCAGGCCGAACATGTGGGCACCGAAATTGTTTCCGATCACATTACCGAGGTTGACGTGAACCAGCGCCCGTTCCGGCTTACCGGCGACAGCGGCGTGGTATATACCTGCGATGTGCTTATCATCTGCACTGGCGCACAGGCCATGTGGCTTGGCATGGAATCAGAAGAAAAGTTCAAGGGTTTTGGCGTTTCAGCCTGTGCTACCTGCGATGGGTTCTTCTACCGCGACAAAAAGGTGATTGTAGTTGGCGGCGGCAATACGGCTGTTGAAGAAGCCATCTATCTCACGAATTTTGCCTCTGAAGTTGTTTTGGTGCACCGGCGCGATGAATTGCGTGCAGAGCGCATCTTGCAGAACCGGTTGTTGAACCATGACAAGATTTCGGTGGCCTGGGACACCGTTCTTGAAGAAGTTTTGGGAACGGACGAACCGCTCGGCGTAACCGGTGCGCGCCTGCGCAACGTCAAAACCGGTGAAGCGACTGAAATGGACGTGGACGGCATTTTCATTGCCATCGGACACGCCCCGGCAACGGAACTCTTCAAAGACCAGCTTGATATGAAGCGTGGCGGTTATCTCATCACCAAGCCTGATTCAACGTTGACATCGGTAGACGGCGTTTATGCAGCCGGTGATGTAACAGATGACATTTACCGCCAGGCCGTTACAGCGGCAGGCATGGGGTGCATGGCGGCGCTGGAAGCTGAAAAGTACCTGGCCTTGCAGGAGGCACCGGCCGAAGCGGCGGAATGAAACAAAGGGGGATGGCAGGGGCACAGGCCCAGGCCTAGGCAAAAACTATGGATTGGGACAAGCTCAGGATATTCCGTGCAGTTGCTGATGCCGGAAGTTTCACCCATGCCGGTGAAGAGCTGGGGCTCAGCCAGTCTGCGGTGAGCCGCCAGATTGGCACTTTGGAGCACGACCTTTCCGTACCCCTTTTCCACCGCCACGCCCGCGGGCTTATCCTCACTGAACAGGGCGAAATTCTTTATCGCACCGCACGCGATGTGTTCGACAAATTGTCCACCGCCGAAACCCTTTTGACGGATTCAAAGCAAAAGCCGAGCGGCGAATTGCGCATCACAACCACAGTGGGTGTCGGTTCAATGTGGCTGACGCCGCGCCTACCCGAGTTCCACCACCTTTACCCGGACATCAATATCGAATTGCTGTTGAGCGATGATGATCTTGATCTTGGAATGCGTGAGGCTGATATCGCCATCCGCCTTCACCGGCCAACCAAGCCGGACCTCATCCAGCGCCGGTTGTTCACGGTGCACAACCACCTTTATGCATCGCCGGAATATATCCGCCAGTACGGCATGCCGAAAACGGTCAACGACATGGATGATCATTGCATCCTCACTTTTGGCACCTCGCCCAGCTATCTTTCAAACATCAACTGGCTGGAATCCATTGGCCGGCCGGAAAACAGTCCGCGCAAGAGTTTGCTCAAAGTGAACAATGTGTATGGCTTGCGCCGGGCAGTTCAAACCGGCATGGGGATTGCATCAATACCTGACTATATTGTCGGGCGCGAAACCAACCTGGTCATGGTGCCGTTGGATGTGGAACCGCCTTCATTCGATACTTACCTGGTTTTTGCTGAAGAATTAAGGGATTCCAAGCGCGTTTCGGTGTTCCGGGAGTTCGTTATCGCGAAGGCCCGTGAGTGGTCTTACTGACATTTTCATCGAGCTATGCATTTTTTGCATAGCAGCTATGCCCCACAACTCCTTGCTGATAAGCAATGGGCAACGCAGAATGTTAACGTGTAAACGAAACCCAGCGGCGTTACTCCCTCCCCTATAAATGTACA
>JBPCVY010000236.1:0-22625 GCA_051010055.1 Hyphomicrobiales bacterium
CCCTTGGCCTGGCGCGCAAGGGAAACAATCACCTCGCCGTAATCCACGCCATCGCTCACATCGCGATGCACGAATTCCATATTGCCCCTGACAAATGAGGAAATTTCCTCAATCCAGCCATCGCGCCCTTCGGCAACCTCCGGGGTAATGTGCTTCACCATTGCTTCAAGAAACTCGCTTGCATTGCAGGCAACCGGTAAATCGGTCTCATAAACGCGACCAATTTGTTCACCGTCCGGGTAAACATGTATCAGCTTTTGCTTGGGCCGCGGGGCCGCGGGCAGGGTATAGTTCTGGGTGGTGACGTCCCCAAGCCGGGTTCCAACGGCAATGATGAGGTCGCACTGGTTCAGCAAATCGGCATGGGGTTTTGGCATGCCGAAACCCAAGTGGCCGGCATAGAGCCTGGAATTGTTGTCGAACCTGTCTTGATGTTTCCATGAAGCTGCCACCGGCACCTGAAAGGCGTCGGCAAAGGTTGCCAGTGCATCAGTTGCCACTTTGCCCTTTATCATGCCGCCAGCAATCACCAGAGGCCTTTCCGATTTGGCGAGCAACTGGCCGGTTTGCGTCATATCAAAAGCACAAGGGCCCTGCGGGCGCAAATCGCCAAGCTCAAGCGGTGTGTGCCCGCATTCATCGCGCAGCATGTCTTCGGGCAGCGAAATCACCACCGGGCCTGGAGTGCCGGACTGGGCAAGGGCAAACGCATCGCGCATGACCGTGGGCAAATCTGTGGCATCGGTTACCTCCCAAACCCCCTTGGCGATATCGGCAAAAAAGGAAGAGTAATCCACTTCCTGGAATGCGCCGCGTCCAATGTCCTTGCGCGCCACCTGCCCAATGAGCAACACCACGGGCATGGCGTCTTGTTCGGCTACGTGTAGAGCAATGGAAGCGTTTGTGGCGCCCGGCCCGCGGCTTACCGCATAAACTGACGGCTTGCCGGTGAGCTTTGCCTCGCTAACGGCCATAAAGCCTGCGCCTGATTCATGGCGGCAGGGAATGGTTTCAATGCCATTTGCACCATACAGGGCATCGAGAAGGGCAAGGTAGCTTTCTCCCGGCACACACCAGATGCGTTCAATCCCGTAAGCCTCAAGGGCGGTGACCATAAAATCTGCGGCGCGCATCTGGCGTCTCCAAACTGTACTGCTGGTTATGATGTGAACAGACTGCGGACTTGCCGGCAAAAATCGCCTTGCTGCAAGACCGGATAAAAGTGTGCTCCGGTTTCAATAAAGTCAACGACGGCGCCGGGAATGCGTTTTGCAAGTTCCTGGGAAAAGTGGATGGGCGTAATCATGTCGTCCCTGGCGCAGGTAACGAGCACGGGCATATCGATATTTTCAAGCTCAGTGCGCCTGTCGAACGCGCGGATGGCATCTATGCGCCGGATGAAGCAATCAACATCCGGGAAGGCAAGCGCCACATCTTCCTCACTCGGGTCGGCCACCAGGTGCGGGTTGTCGCTCACCACCTTCGGCGGATAACCAGCAATGAACAATGTACGCACATATTCCGCCGGCCCGCTGGTTTCAATCAGCTTCTTGCGGGCGCGGAAAAACTCTTCGAAATAGGCATCCTTTCCGGGCCAGCTTGAAGCAATCATAAGCGCGGAAAGCCGGTGTGGGTGATCGATCGCCATAACCTGGCCAATGGCTCCGCCGGTGGAGTGGCCCACTAGCCCTGCTTTCTCAATATTCAAATGGTCAAGAAGGGCAGCCACGTCGGCGGCCATCTGCTCAACCGAATAGGTAAAGTGCGGTTTGGACGATGAGCCGGTGCCGCGATGGTCGTGGAGAATGATCGTAAAGTCTTTTGTAAGCTCGCCCAGTAGTGGCTGCCAGAACCCGGGCCGCCCGCCAAGCCCTGAAACAATCAGCACCGGCGGGCCGCTGCCGTGGGTTTCATAGTAAAGTTCATCGCCGTCCGGCAGCGGTGCAAAAGCCATGGCCCTCAATTTCCCCACAATCTGTCCCCATCGCCAAGGTGCAGAACTAGTTAGGATGGTCAATAGAAAACTGCTCTTTGTGGGGGGCGAACGGCATGAACATTGTCACCGAGCTTATGGAGGCTGCGCGCGGCGCGGGCGGGCGCGTGGTGCTGCCGGAAGGGGATGATGTGCGTGTTGTGGCGGCGGCGCGTCAGCTGGTGGCCGAAGATTTGGCAATACCGGTATTGTTAGGTGCTGAAGGAAATCCCGGCGCAGGGATTGAACTTTGCGAGCCTGCAGAAGATCCCCGGTTTGAGGCTTATGTTGATGTGCTCTCGGCCAACTCAAAACACACGTCTGGCGAGGCTGCAGCGCTTTTACAGGACCCGCTTTATTTCGCTGGCATGATGGTGCGCGAAGGCGATGCCGATGCGCTTTTGGCGGGTGCTGCAAACCCGACAGCGGATGTTTTGCGCGCAGGGCTTAAAACAGTCGGACTGGCAGAGGGCATCCGCCGCATGTCGTCATTCTTTCTCATGGCGGTGCCGGATGTGGCTGGAGAGGGTCCGCGCAACTTCATTTTTGCAGATTGCGCCGTGAATATTGACCCTGGCCCGGAAGACCTTGCCGATATCGCCATTGCATCTGCGGCAACGGCGGCACGCTGGCTGAACGAAACGCCCCGGGTTGCCATGCTGTCTTTTTCAACGCGCGGCAGCGCCGATCACGACCATATCGATAAGGTTACAGCCGCCCTTGAGGTTGCAACGGCGCGCGCGCCTGATTTGGCGATTGATGGGGAGTTGCAGCTTGATTCTGCCATTATCCCCACGGTTGCCGCGCGCAAGGTAACGGGCAACAGCAAGGTGGCGGGCAGGGCAAACGTGCTGATTTTTCCGGATCTGGATTCGGCCAATATCGGCTACAAGCTCACCCAGTATATGGGCAATGCCCAGGCTATTGGCCCGTTCCTGCAGGGGTTTGCGCGCCCGGTGTGTGATCTTTCCCGCGGCGCCAGCGTGGCCGACATTGTCTCCGCCTCAGCAATCACCCTGGCGATGGGATAAAACAGGTCAAGGGATCACGATTCGCTAGGGTTTGATCCCGATTGTTTCCATGTCGAACGGGGCCGTCTGATAGACTTGGTTGATCCAGTTGCCGAAAAGCAGATGGGCATGGGAGCGCCAGCGGTTTTGCGGCGGCATATCAGGGTTGTCACCCGGGAAATAATCATGCGGCAGCTTGATGGGTGTGCCGTTGGAAATGTCGCGCTGATACTCCTCGCCGAGCGATGTGGAATCATACTCAATGTGATTGAAAATGTAGAGCCGCTGGCCCGTATCTTCAGCCAGCAGGCAAGGGCCAGTCACATCGCTTTCCATCAGCAGGTCAAGATCGGGAACCTTGCGCACATCTTCTGAGCGCATCTCTGTCCAGCGCGAAACAGGGATGGAGAAATCGTCGGAAAATCCGGCAAGATAGGGCGATGCCGGTTTCAAGTTCTTGTGCCGGTAAACACCGAAGGCCTTTTGGTCGAGAGTGTATTTCGGTACCTGGTGGAAGTGCGACAGGGCGGCCATGGCACCCCAGCAAATGAAAAAACTGGAATGCACATTCGTTGTCGTCCAGTCAAAAATGCGCTGCAGTTCATCCCAATAGGTGACTTCCTCAAACTCCAGGGTTTCAATTGGCGCACCGGTAATGATGAAGCCATCAAATTTGCGATCAGCCACTTCATCGAAGGTTTCATAAAACGTAATCAGATGGTCTTCGGAAGTGTTCTTTGCCTGGTGATTGCCTATGCGCACAAGGCTCATTTCAATCTGCAGGGGCGTTGAGCCGAGCAGGCGCGCGATTTGGGCTTCGGTTCTGATTTTGTTGGGCATCAGGTTGAGCAGGCCAATATGCAGTGGCCGGATGTCCTGGCGCACGGCGGTTGCCTCGCTCATGACCTTAACTCCCTCATGCTCAAGCTGCGCGCGGGCTGGAAGCTTGTTGGGAATCTTGATCGGCATTTTCTACTCCACTCAACACAAAACGGGCCAGAAACTCTCTGACGCCACGAAAGTTTTTCCGGCCGGAAATGCCTGCGAAAGGCCCGCAATTTTGGAGAAAATGCTTCGGCCCTTTTAGCAAGTTATTTTACGTGGTTGCAAGCCGGCCGGCCAAATCACCACGGTTTTCCCTATTATCAGAGTTGGTTAGGGAAAGCAAATGAGCATGCGGTGGTGCAATACGCGCAAAGTCATTCCCGCGAAGTTGTCCAGTCTGTCCATGGCTGAGTTCAAACTACCCCCAAAGGGTGCGGGCGATGCCGGCAAGGGCGAGAACAATAAGCAATGAGATGACCATTTTGCGGAAGGTTTCATCGCTGGCGCCGAGAAAGTGTTTTGAACCGGCAATGATGCCGAGGGCGAAAGGGATGGCGCCAAGCGCCAGGAGTTTGAGGCTTGTGAAATCCATGACGCCGGTGGACACCATCAGAGCGATGGTGATGGCGTTTACGAAGAAAAAGAATGCCACCATAGTGGCCCGCAACAGCTGAGGCTTTTTCGAACTTGCGACCAGAAAAAGAGCCACCGGCAACCCGCCGAGCGAAGCTGCCGTGTTGGCAATGCCGGAAAGAACACCAATGCCCAAGAGCCCGCCGGCGCCGGGCGCCCGCTTAAGGCTCCAGCCGGCCAAAAGGGCAAAAGCAATTACCAGAACAAAGCTCTGGATGGTGAGCCGCACCGTTTCTTCTGAGAGATAAAAGTGGGTCATCAAACCAAGGGGGCTGCCGATAACCGCACCGGCAACGATGAGCTTTAGGAGCTGCCAGTCGACTTCACCGCGTACCGAGCGCACCATCAATGTGCTTGCGAAAACTTCCACCAGCACAGCCACGGGCACAATGAGCGCAGGGGGGTAAAAAGGCGTAAGCGCCGTTACCATGACCGCCGCTGAACCAAAGCCGGAATAGCCGCGCACAAACCCTGCGGCAATCATCACAACTGCCAGCAGCACCCCTTCGATTAGTCCGATTTCAATTGGCAAAGCACTCATCAAACATTACCCGCGCATGCGGGCGCCATCGCCGTCAAAAAGCGGTTCGGTGATGAGTTTTGCAGCGCGCATCTGCCCAAGGATTTCAATTTCAACCTCAAGGCCCTCCGCAATCAGTTCAACGGGCACAAAGCCCAGTGCAATTGATTTTCCGGCAAAGTGAGAATAACCGCCTGATGTGCAAAAGCCCTTAACGTCGCCGTCAATCCAAATTGGCTCATAGGCAACAATGTCTGCATCATCTGCGTCTACCTCAAATGCGCAGATACGCCGTGCCGGGCCCTGGGATTTTTCTTCCATCACAGCCGCCTTGCCGAAGAAGTCCTCCGGCTTGTTGTAAAAAACGAACCTGTCCATGCCCGTTTCAGCTGGCATATAGTCGGGGCTGAACTCCCGGTCCCATGAGCCGAAAAACTTATCCAGGCGAAGCGACATCATGGCCCGCATGCCGAAGGGGGCCATTCCAAATTGCTTGCCAGCTTCGGCCAGGGTTTCATAAAGCGCACGCTGGTTGCCGGCATCCACATAAATTTCAAAGCCCAAATCCCCGGTATATGAAACCCGCTGAACAAGGGCTTCGGAAAGGCCGACATTCATGAACTTGGCATCCATGAACTTGAACGCATCCGCGGAGACATCTGTACTCGTGCATGCCTGCAAAACGTCGCGCGCCTTGGGTCCGGCAATCTGAAACCCGATGCGGCTGGTGGAGATGTTCTCAAGGTGCACACCGGTATCGGGTAGATGCTGCTCGAAATAGCGCATATGAATATCCTGCATGCCGAAAGAGGCAGTAAGCTGGAATTCCGTCTCTCCAAGGCAAGTGACTGTGAAGTCGCCGATGAGTTTTCCCTTTTCAGACAACATGGGGTTGAGCGCAATCCGCCCCGATGAGGGGATGCGCCCGGCCATGATGGTGTTGAGCCAGGCACGCGCGCCATCACCGGTCACCCGGTATTTGCCGAAATTATGGATTTCGTTGATGCCGACACCCTCGCGCACGGCTTTTACCTCGCGGGCGGTTGCCTCAAATGCATTGGAGCGGCGGAAGGTGGGCGTTTCATATCTTTTTTCGCCTGCCTGAGCAAAATAGTTCGCAACTTCCATTCCATATTGGGCCCCGAACACTGCGTTTTGTTCATCCCAAATGCTGTAGGCAGGGGTTGTCTGGAAGGGGCGCGCGACGGGCAGCTCTTCGTTCGGGTAGGAAACGGAGAAGCGGCGCTGGTAATTCTCGCGCACCTTTGCACGGGTGTAGGCCGGGGTAATCCAGCGGCCAAAGCGTGCAACATCCATGGCGTAGACATCGCGTTCTGCCTCGCCTTCAACCATCCACTGGGCAAGGGAAAGGCCAACCCCGCCTCCTTGGGAGAACCCGGCCATGACACCGCAGGCAGACCAGTAGTTTGTCAGGCCGGGCACCGGGCCAACAAGCGGGTTGCCGTCAGGTGCGAATGTGAAGGGCCCGTTGATAACGGTTTTCACCCCTGCTGTTTGCAGGATCGGAAAGCGGGCCTGAGCAAACTCAACGGCATCGGTGATGCGTTCCAACTTGTCTTCCAACAGCTCATGGCCGAAGTCCCATGGCGTGCCGTCAACGCCCCACGGGTCGCAGTTTTGCTCATAAAACCCGATGCAGATTCCGCGCCCTTCCTGGCGCAGATAGCTCTCACCGCCCGGGTCCATCACATGGGGTAGCTCGCGCCCTAGCTTTACTACTTCGGGCACATCCTCGGTGACGAGATATTGGTGCTCCATTGGGTGGAGCGGCAGATAAACCCCCGCCATTGCGCCAACCTCGCGCGCCCAAAGGCCGGCTGCATTGACAACATGCCCGGCATGAACGGTTCCCTGTTCGGTCACCACATCCCATGTGCCGTCAGAGCGCGGGTTGGTCTCAATCACCGGGTTACGCAGCACAATCTCCGCACCATTATTGCGCGCTGCGCGGGCATAGGCGTGGGTGGTGCCGGAGGGGTCGAGATGGCCATCTAGCGGGTCATAAAGCGCACCGATGATACCGTTCGTATTGGTGATGGGAGAGAGCTTCTTAATCTCCTCTGGGCCGACAATCTCCGTCTCCAGCCCCATGAAACGGTGCTTGGCCCGTTCCGCCTTCAACATGTCCATGCGCTCAGGGGTATCAGCCAGGGTAACGCCGCCCACATGGTGCAGCCCGCATGACATGCCGGTAAGCTCTTCCAGCTCGCGGTAAAGGCGGATGGTGTAGCCCTGAAGGGCGGCCATGTTGGTGTCGCCGTTAAGGGTGTGAAAACCGCCGGCGGCATGCCATGTGGAGCCCGACGTGAGCTCGGACCGCTCGATGAGCATGACATCTGACCAGCCAAGCTTGGTGAGATGGTAAAGCACTGAACACCCCACCACACCGCCGCCAATAACGGCCACCTGCACCTTAGATTTCATAAACGCCGCCTTCCCTTGAAATTCACGTCCCACCTAGAACGAATTTCCAGGCCCAGACAAGCCAGTTCATTCCATAAACGTTGCCAATACCCCGGGCCGGGCAGGTTCCGCATTTTCCTGAATTGTTTATTTTGCTTGACATTCATCAGGTTCGAACCCAATTAGCGCTTTAAACAACTCGCGATCGCGCGATTCGCTCCGGCACATGGAGCGTTATCTTCTCGAGACCCAATTCAATCCCGTCTGTTCCAGGTGCGCGTGGAAAACGGCGACACATCTTGGCCCGTCGCGAAGCGCCATGCGCGCGCCTTCCGGCCATTAAGGAACATAGAAGTGACAGTTAGTTCATTTGCCGATCTCGGTCTTTCCGGGCGGCTGTTAAATGCGTTGAAGCAAACCGACTACAAAACCCCAACCCCAATTCAGGCCCAGGCAATTCCGCAATTGCTTGAACGTTCTGATCTGCTGGGAATAGCACAAACCGGCACAGGCAAAACTGCGGCATTCACTTTGCCATTGCTGCACAATCTGGAACAGGACGACGAACCGGCAAAACCACGCCGCACCCGCGCTCTTATTCTGGCGCCGACCCGCGAGCTGGGCATTCAGATTGCCGACAACATCAAAACCTATGGCCGCAAAATGCGTTTGCGCCTGTCTGTGGTCATCGGCGGGGTGAGCACGCGCCCGCAGGCACGGACCTTGCAGCGCGGCTCCAACATTATTGTTGCCACGCCAGGGCGCCTGCTTGACATGATCAACCAGGGCCACATTGACCTTTGCGAGACGAAATATCTCGTGCTCGATGAGGCGGACCGCATGCTCGATATGGGGTTCATCCGCGATGTGCGGAAAATCGCCGCCACCCTGCCGGAAAGGCATCAGGCGATCTTGTTCTCGGCAACCATGCCCCCTGCCATTGCAAAGCTTGCCAGTGAGCTTCTGGTTGAGCCGACGCGGGTGGAAATTGCTGCAAAGAGTGTTGCAGTGGACAGGATTGTCCAACAGGTGCACCACCTGGAAACTGGCGCCAAGAACAAGCTGCTTGCAGAGCTTTTGGAAGCGCCTGAAATGGAGCGGGTAATCGTGTTCACGCGCACCAAGCGCGGCGCGGACAGGGTCACGAAAAACCTGAACAATGCAGGCATCAAGGCAGAGGCATTCCACGGCAATAAATCGCAAGGGGCCCGCCAGCGCACCCTCTCCAGTTTCCGCAAGGGCGGCACCCGGGTTCTGGTGGCCACGGATATTGCCTCACGCGGTATCGATGTGGATCACATAACCCATGTTGTGAATTTTGAACTGCCGAACGTTCCTGAAGACTATGTGCACCGGATAGGCCGCACGGCCCGGGCGGGCACAGACGGCACGGCCATTTCCTTTTGTGATGCGAGCGAGCGCGGCCACCTGCGCTCAATCGAAAAGGTGATCAAGCGCAGCCTGATCGTTATTGGCAACGAGCCAACAGGGCCGGATGCCAAACCGGTCAAGCCGCGTAACCGCCGCTTCAGCAAATCCAGGAACGCACGCCCGCGCCGGCGCCAATCCGCCCCCCGCGCCGCCTGAGTTCAGATAGGGTGGGGGCCTGAGAGGGTGGCCGATTTCCCTAACCGGCATTTTTACATTTCTAAGTGCATTTTTGCATGGCTTTGAAATGTGAGGGCGCGAGCTTTTCGATGAATTTCATCGCGGCCGTGGCTGCGAGAATGGCTTCTTCGACTGTGAGTTCAGGGAGGTTTGTCATTCCCTCCAAGGAGCCGTGAGATTCAATTTGTACCAGGCGTTCAAGTGCTTTGACATCAAGCTCGCTTTCCAAGCTTTCGTGATGTTCCATTAGAGCACCGGCGAAATACGATTTGTCCGGAGAACAAAATGCTGAGAACATTTCGAGCAGTTTTCTTGTGGCGTTCGGTAGGAGATATTGATACTCAGATTTCTTATCTTCAGACGCTTTTAGCACTAGGTTAAAAAGGTAATGATACTCGGTATCGTATCGCTGAAGCAGAGGGCTCATCTCCGTAAGCTCGGTGGAACGGTTTGCCACTTCACCTTCATTGCAAGTGCAATCCAGTGATAAGAGCGACATGATGTTTTTTTCTTTTTTGTTTCTCTGGCGGTTTTGAAAATCACGCTTGACCATGTTCATGAAAGCAATGTTGTGCGTGAGAATGATGGTTTGCGTACACTTTTTCGTCATACGGTTCATAAGACTATAGGCATGTGTACGCGCAGCTGTATCAAGACTTGAAACCGGATCGTCGATAACAACCACTAAGTCCTCACTTTTCCTACCATCTGCGTCGAACTGGGTTAGAAAATAGCAGAACGCGATTGCGGATTTTTCACCCTCACTTAAGTGCTCGGCTTTTGTTTCGTCTGCCCGGATCAGACTATATCCAACATCCTCTGCTTTTAGTTGTATGTCGCGGTGACCGAGATATTGAGATATCAACTTGTTAAGGTTGTCCGCTCCAATTCCATGGTTGCTTAGTTTGTTATAAAGCTGGTCGCGAACCTGTATTCCTCGATGAAATAGTTCTTGCGCGGCCTTCTCTGTTTGCAAAGTTTTTTCGAGCATGGTGCTCAGTTCCAAATATTCCTTTTGCTCGCTCGCCAGAATATGGTTTTTGATCTTCTCAAATGCTTGACTTTGCTGCTTTTCCAGATCGGCTTGGTCAGTGTTGTGCTTAGAAATGACATCATTGATTTCGGTCAAAACTCTTGCATGGACTTTGACCCATTCAGAAACATCAAATCCAGTTACTGAATCTGGAAGAACCTCAGAAACTGATGGGTTCTTCAGTTTTTTTCTCAAGCAATCCGAAACTAAATTCAGAAGATTACCGATTTTGACGATGCTGTCTTGAAGGTTGGCGCGGATAATTTTGTACGGTTCGACTACGGTTGCCTGAAGTTGAAATTCCTCTGGACCAGCACGGTAGATCTCGCGCAATTTCTCTAGGTGTCTAGTGCATTCATCATTCACGTTATTGAGTTCAGAAACAAACACATTCCACGATTCGTCAAATACCTTCGCAAGTTCAAATTTTCGTTCTTCTGAAATTTCGTTTCCGCAAAAAAGGCAAGATAACAGTTTATGCTCTTCGTGTTATTTCAGTCCTTCATGAACCCAATTCAAGGCTTGGCTGTGAGTTTGGAATTCTTCCGTCAGTACAGAGCCCGTTGTACTTTGGAGAAGATTAACTGTTTTGGAGAACCAGGCTTCGAATTCAGGTTCAATGTTTGGTAGAAAAGAAAGCGAAGGGAGAGAGTTTCCTTGCTCCAGTAAACTCTTGCAATTCGCGAGATCGGTTTTTGAGAGGGTGTCGTCGTCTGTGAACCTCTTTCTTTGATACTCTGGTTCAATCCTTCTTGAGTCTTAAGATTGTGTGTAGTGACTTGATAATGCAAGCTCGCGTACTCTTTGCGCAGCACGTTTCTTGAAGTTTTTGAGCGCATATTCCGCAGCCTTGTTTGCTAATTTTGCGGATTCCGATTGAATTTTGAGCTCTTTACAAGAGGCAGCCGCTTCAGCGTACTTATTCGATAAATCTACGTCAGCCTCGCTGATATAGGCGATACCTTCAGCCTTACTTTCGTCCCACCGGAAATTGCGTGCGACGAAATCTTGGTTAAAGACTAAGAGCTATCCTCCTAGTGGATTCGAAATATCTTTCGATGAAACAGTTTCTCCATCGGAAAACTGCACTGAAAATGATGCATCTAGAGGAAGGGGAGGCCTAATCTCCAGCCTTTCAATCGCGTCGAATACTCTTGAGAGTGTCGTCTTGCCTGAACCGTTGAAACCATAGATGAGGGTTTTTGGAGCAAATTCGAGCCTCTTAGTGTTTTTGTAGTTTTTCCAAACGCCTGCACCGCCAAAAGATTTCAGAGATTTTATGAAGAGATTCTGATTTTCCATTCTAGAATGCGTTTCCGAATTCGAAATAGAGTAAATTGACCTTCACAAAGAAGAGCACGAATAGGTTGTGTTGTAAATTAGCCTACAACCATTCTTCTATTAAATTTAAATAATATACATTAAATATTTGCGAGCTCTAATACCACACCCAATCCAAAAACCTTTCGGTTTTCTTGCGGCGCGGGGGTTTAAAAGTTCTGAAGGTATGAAAGCGGCCCGGGTGCGGGCCGCTCACGATTTGGGTCTTCACCCCACCTGTTGCGGGCGGAAGTCGGCCGGGTTGATGCCGGCGACCTGTACGGGCTTTTTCATCGCATCGCGGCGGAAGGGCTCGCCCAGTTCCTGGTTCAAAAGAACCTCGATGAACGTGGTCACTCCGCTGTCTTGCGCCTTGCACGCTTCCTCAAGGGCCGAGGTGAGCTCGTCCTGGGTTTGAACAGCGACGCCCTTCAGCCCGCACCCTTCTGCCACCTTGGCATAGGAAAGGCTGGGGTTAAGTTCGGTGCCGACAAAGTTGTTGTCATACCAAAGGGTGGTGTTGCGTTTCTCCGCGCCCCACTGGTAGTTGCGGAAAATCACCATCGTGATGGCCGGCCATTCCTCGCGCCCGATGGACGACATTTCGTTCATGGAAATGCCGAAAGCCCCATCGCCCGCAAAGCCCACAACGGGAGTGTCCGGGCAACCGATTTTGGCGCCAATGATGGACGGGAAGCCATATCCGCACGGGCCGAACAGGCCCGGGGCGAGATATTTGCGGCCCTCTTCAAAGGTCGGGTAGGCATTGCCAATGGCGCAGTTATTGCCAATGTCGGAGGAGATGATGGCGTCCTTGGGAAGGCCCGCCTGAATGGCGCGCCATGCCATGCGCGGCGACATGAAGTCGGCATCGCGCGCGCGCGCATCCGCATTCCACGAGGTGCCCGGGTCGTCATCTTCATGGTCCATGCTGGAAAGGGTCTGCAGCCATGCAGACTTGGTCTGGTGAATGAGGGCCTTGCGCTCCTCGCGGCCCTTGTCGCCGGCGGACTTGGAAAGCTGGGCCAGAATTTGCCCGGCAACCTGCTTTGCATCGCCACAAATTCCAACGGCAACTTTCTTGGTGAGCCCAATGCGGTCCGGGTTAATGTCAACCTGGATGATTTTGGCATCCTTCGGCCAATAGTCCATGCCGTAGCCCGGCAAGGTGGAAAACGGGTTAAGCCGGGTGCCAAGGGCCAGAACCACATCAGCTTTGGCGATAAGCTCCATGCCTGCCTTTGAGCCGTTATAGCCAAGCGGGCCGGCGGCCAGAGGGTGCGAGCCGGGGAAGCTGTCATTGTGCTGATAGCCAGAGCATACCGGCGCATCCAGGCGCTCAGCCATGGCGACACAATCGGGAATGGCATTGCCGATTACAACGCCGGCGCCGGAAAGGATGACGGGGAATTCTGCTTCTGAGAGGAGCTTGGCTGCCTGTGCCACCGCCTCAGCGCCGCCGGCCGGGCGCTCAAGGCGCACGATTTGCGGAAGCTCAACGTCGATAACCTGCGTCCAGTAATCGCGTGGCACGTTAATCTGCGCCGGGGCGCAGCCCCGATGGGCATTCTCGATCACCCGGTTCAGAACCTCGGCGATGCGGGACGGGTCGCGCACCTCTTCCTGGTAGCACACCATTTCCCGGAACATGGGCATCTGGTCCACTTCCTGAAAGCCGCCCTGGCCTATGGTTTTGTTGGCCGCCTGAGGCGTAACAAGCAGCATGGGTGTGTGGTTCCAGTAGGCGGTTTTTATGGCGGTAACAAAGCCGGTAACGCCGGGCCCGTTCTGGGCAATGGCCATGGCCATTTTGCCGGTGGCGCGGGTGTAACCATCGCAAATTAGCCCGCCATTGGTTTCATGGGCCACATCCCAAAAGGTGATGCCGGCTTGCGGAAACAAATCAGAAATGGGCATGAATGCAGAGCCGATAATGCCGAATGCATGCTCGATGCCATGCATCTGCAAAACCTTCACAAAGGCCTCTTCCGTGTTCATTTTCATGGCGCGCACATCCTCTCAATGCTGGGGAAATTGTTGCGCGTAAATTATCGGCGCATCTGGCCTCATTGTAGGGCCAGATTGGACTGGATTTTGGGCCAATGGAGGCTAGTCACAAAAGAAAAGCCGGGGAGAGGCCCCCGGCTTTGGTTCAGTTCTGTTTGCGGGGGTGATCAGGCGATCACATCTTCCGCCGGCACATAGTCGTAGCCGAGATCGTCGGCCACCGCCTTATAGGTCACCTTGCCGTCGTGAACGTTCAGACCGTCGCGCAGGTATTTGTCATCACGCAGGGCCTGCTTCCAGCCCTTGTCGGCAAGGGCGAGTGAGAAGGGCAAGGTGGCGTTGTTGAGGGCATAAGTTGAGGTTTTCGGCACCCCGCCAGGCATGTTCGCCACGCAATAGTGGATGACATCATCAACAATGAACACCGGATCGTCATGGGTTGTCGGTCGCGAGTTTTCCGTGCACCCGCCCTGGTCAATGGCCACATCCACGATCACCGAACCGGGCTTCATTTTCTTTACAATGTCCTTGGTGATGAGCTTTGGAGCTGATGCACCGGGTATAAGAACCCCGCCGATAACAAGATCGGCCTGCATGCAGTGATGCTCAATGGAATCGCGGGTTGAATAAACCGTGTTCAGCGGCCTGTCGAACTGCGACCACAACGAGCGCAGCACATCCACATTCTTGTCGATGCACCACACATCCGCGCCCATGCCAAGGGCAATGTGCACCGCGTGGCGGCCCACCATGCCGCCGCCAATTACCACAACCTTTGCCGGGTCAACGCCGGGAACCCCGCCAAGCAGAACGCCAAGCCCGCCATGGGCTTTTTCCAGATGATAGGCACCGGCCTGAATGGAAAGCCTGCCGGCAACTTCAGACATGGGCGCCAGCAATGGCAGCCCGCCCAAAGGGCTGGTGACGGTTTCATAGGCAATGCAGGTTGCACCGCTTTCGACCAGATCGCGGGTCTGGTCTGGGTCGGGCGCAAGATGCAGGTAGGTGAACAGAAGCTGTCCCGGCCGAAGCATCTTGCGCTCAACGGCCTGGGGTTCTTTTACCTTCACCACCATTTCCGCATTGTCGAAAATCTCCTGCGCGGTGTTGACGATTTCCGCGCCTGCATTTTCGTATGCGCCATCATCCATGCCGATGCCCACACCAGCATTGGATTCAACAATCACCTTATGGCCATGGGCAACCAGTTCGCGGACGCTCGTGGGCGTCAAACCAACGCGAAATTCCTTAACTTTGATCTCTTTTGGCACGCCAATAAGCATTGGCCTTCCTCCTCGCTCAAAACTGGCCAGTATTCATCCCCCGGCCAAAGTTAGTCCCAGAAGCGGTCTATAAACACATCGCTCAATCGGCGGATATATAAGAGAACCACTATTACGAAACTTTGCGGTCCAGTTGCGGAACCGAATTTTGCCGTAGGGCGGATTTAGTGGTGCTTCTTGGCCATGTCGTATGCAAACTCCGACAAAAGCTTTACGCCTGGTTCGATTTTATCTGCCTTGATGGAGGAAAACCCGAGCCTGAACCACCTGCAATGCTCGTCCGGGTTGGCAAAATGAATGCGGCCAGGTTCAATAAGGATGCCCTGTTCTGCAGCGCGCTCGCTAAGTTCGGCACTGTCCACGCCACGCGGCGCCTTCACCCAGATTGACGTACCGCCAAAACTGGGCGCTGCGGCAGATTCTGGAAAATGCTTTCGCACTGCATCACCGATGATTTCCCAGCGCTCCCGGTAAGCCCGGTGAAGACGCCTGATGAGGCTGTCATGGTGCCCAAGCGATAAAAACAGGGCCGCGGTACGCTGATTATTGTTTGGGGCATGGCGCACCATGAGCCGCCTCAGTGCACGCGCCTCGCGAATGAGTTCAGGTGCACCGACAAGGAACCCCAGCCTGAGGCCTGGAAACAGGGTCTTGGATAAAGAGCCCACATAAATCACCCGGTCTTCATCATCGAGCGATTTCAGTGCCGGGCAGGGTTCGTTCACATAGTTGGTTTCAAACTCGTAATCATCTTCGATGATCAGAATATCCTTATCCTGGGCCTTTTTTAAAAGCTGCATGCGCCGGTCAAGGGGCATGGTGGCGGTGGTGGGAAATTGATGAGAGGGTGTAACGAATGCCAGATCGCAATCATCAAGACGCTCATCGACAATCAACCCTTTTTCATCGACAGGGATAGATTTGATGAGATCGGTTTTCAGGGCAAAGATGTTCTTCACATCCGTATAGCCTGGCTCTTCCATGGCAACCTGTGTGGTGGGTGACACCAGAAGGCTGGCGAGAATATAAAGAGCGTTCTGTGCGCCGAGCGTGATGAGGATATGTTCATTGCTCACTCTGATGCCGCGCCGGGGCAAAAGGCGGCGGCGGATTTGCTCCACAAGCAGTGGATCGTCAGTTTCCCAGATATCGTTTGTCCAGGCGCCGAACCAGCGCTTGCCAAGGGCCTGGCGGGAGCATTCGCGCCATTCGGTAATAGGAAAAAGCTCATGATCCACCTGCCCGTAAATGAACGGATAGGGGTAGGACTGCCAGTCCAGCGGTTTTGAGATGTTTTCTTGGGCTGCCGGTTTTACCCTGAAACGGCCTGACCAGGAAATAGCGCCTTCGCCCGTTTTTTCTTCCTGAAGCGCAGCCTCACCGGTGGGTGAGGATGCTGTTTTGGCAATTTGCCCGTTGACGTAATAGCCAGAGCGTTCGCGCGAGACCAGGTAGCCGTCATCAAGCAGGCTCTGGTAGGCCAGCACAACGGTGTTCCGGGAAACCCCTAAGATTTTCGCCATTTTCCGGGTTGATGGCAGGGGTTCGAGATCGTCCAGCTGGCCGTCAAGAATGGCTGAGACAAGAGTTTGGCGTATTTGAGCTTGCAGGGATGTGAGTTCTGTCTTCTGGATATGAAAAAGCGTGTCACGCATATTCTTCAACCGCGGCCAGTAATCTGGCCTGTAAATTGGAAGCCCTCTGGTCCTATGATAGGTCCAGATGACTTCCTAGGATAGGGAAAAATTTCGCTGGGCCCTTCCGATGTCTGAAGCGCCCGCCGCAATCTTCAGAAAGGGCGATGTTATGAGTGATTCCCGTTTCGCAGTGAATTCCCTTGAAAGCCACTGGATGCCGTTTACGGCCAACCGCGAATTCAAGAACGATCCCCGGCTTCTGGTGAAATCAGAAGGAGTTTATTCCTGGGACCATAAGGGCGGTAAAATCCTTGACGGTTCCTCAGGTTTGTTCTGCGTTGCAGCCGGCCATGGCCGCAAGGAAATCGCAGAAGCCGTTCATCAGGCGCTGTTGGAAAATGACTATGTGGCGCCGTTCCAGACGGGCCAACCGACTTCGTTTGCATTGGCCCAAAAGATTGCAAACATCACCCCTGAGTCGATCAATCACGTCTTCTTTGTAAATTCCGGCTCTGAAGCCATCGATACGGCGCTGAAGATCTGCATGGCTTATCACCGCGCTCGCGGGGAAGGCCAGCGCACCCGGTTTGTCTCACGTGAGCGGGCCTATCACGGCGTGAATATCGGTGGTGTATCACTTTCCGGCATGGTGAAGAACCGCGAGACCTTCTCCGGTGTTATGCCGAATGTCGTGGTGATGCGTCACACATGGCGTGATGACAATAAATTCCAGCGCGGCCAGCCAGAAAATGGCGGCGTTGAACTTGCCAATGATTTGCAGCGCATGGTGGAAACCTATGGCGGCTCCACCATTGCCGCCTGTTTCGTTGAACCCATTGCCGGCTCCACCGGCTGCCTTGTGCCGCCGAAAGGCTATCTGGAGCGCTTGCGCGAGATTTGCGATGAGAACGGCATTCTTCTGGTGTTTGATGAAGTCATCACCGGGTTTGGCCGCCTTGGCACGCCGTTTGCCTCGCAGGCGTTCGGTGTCATCCCCGATATCATGACCATGGCCAAGGCGCTCACCAATGGCTGTCAGCCCATGGGTGCGGTTGCTGTGAAAGATGAGATTTATGAAACCGTCACCGAGGCTTCCCCGGAAAGCGCCATCGAGTTCTTCCATGGCTACACCTATTCCGGACATCCTGCTGCTTGTGCTGCCGGCCTTGCCACCCAGGACATTTATGAGCGCGAAAACCTTTTCGAGCGCGCCAATCAGCTGTCTGAGTACTTCCTCGACAAGGTATTCGATCTCCGCGACATCGAGCTCATTACCGACATCCGTGGCTACGGCATGATGGCAGCTATCGATGTCAAGGCTGCGGCGGCGCCGGGTGCGCGCGGCACCACCTTGCAGAAGAAGTTGTTCTGGAACGGATTGCACATCAAATTCACAGGTGATTGCGGTATCATTGCGCCACCGCTGGTGAGTGAAAAAGAGCATATTGACGAAATTTGCCGCTTGCTGCGGGAGACCCTTGAAGCGGAAGCTTAGCTCCTGCAAGAATTCGCCAGTGGAAATTGCTGAGGCGGCCTGAATTGAAAATGCAATTCAGGCCGTTTTGGTGCTAAATAACCCAAGCCTTAAGGGGTAAGGGGAGGCGCGAGAGTTTTGACCGGTCAACCGCAGGTGGACACATCGCCCAAGACCTGGGACGAGATAAAAACCACGACCTGCTACATGTGCGCCTGCCGCTGCGGCATCAAAGTCTATCTCAAGGACGGCACTGTTACCTATATCGAGGGCAACCGCGACCATCCGGTGAACAAGGGGGTTTTGTGCGGCAAGGGCTCAGCGGGCATCATGCAGCACAATTCTCCGGCCCGTCTGCGCTCACCGCTCATTCGCACAGGCCCGCGCGGCTCAGGCGAATTTCGCGAAATCGAATGGGAAGAAGCCCTTCGCATCGCCACCACGTGGCTTTCGGAGGTGCGCAATTCCAATCCCAAAAAGCTTGCCTTTTTCACCGGGCGCGACCAGAGCCAGGCGCTCACCGGCTGGTGGGCAACCCAGTTCGGCACCCCGAATTATGCTGCCCATGGCGGATTTTGCTCGGTGAATATGGCCGCAGCTGGCCTCTACACATTTGGCGGTGCATTCTGGGAGTTTGGCGAGCCAGACTGGGAACGTACAGAATATTTCCTGTTGTTCGGGGTGGCTGAAGACCATGCCTCCAACCCCATCAAGGCAAATCTTTCCAAACTCAAGCGCCAGGGTGCGAAATTTGTCTCAGTGAACCCGGTAAAAACCGGTTATTCGGCAATTGCTGATGAATGGGTGGGCATCAGACCTGGCACAGATGGGCTCTTCGTTGCCGCACTCATTCACGAACTTCTCAAGGCCGGCAAAGTCGATCTTGATTATCTCGTACGCTACACCAACGCCCCATGGCTGGTTATCCGCGATAAAGGCGGGGCCGAAGATGGCCTGTTTGCCCGCGATAATCAGGGCAATCCTCTTTGTTTCGACAAAACGGCCAAAGTTATCGTCAACGCCAATTTGCCAGACATTGCTCCGCCCCTTTCAGGTGAGTACAAGCTTCGCGACGGCCGCACGGTGGTGCCGTCATTTTCGCTTCTGGCCGAACGCTATCTCAATGCTAGGTATGCGCCAGAGAGCGTTGCTGAACGGTGCGGTATCCCGGCTGAAGACATAAAACGCATTGCAGCTGAGATTGCCGAGGCGGCATTCGATAAGGAAATCACCCTCGACATTCCTTGGACGGACTGGGCCGGGCGCAAACATGAGAAGATGGTCGGGCGGCCCGTTTCCATGCATGCCATGCGTGGAATCTCGGCACATTCAAATGGTTTTCACACCTGCCGCCTCATTCATATTTTGCAAATCCTGCTGGGCTCCATCGATTGCCCCGGTGGTTTCCGATACAAACCGCCGTTTCCAAAACCGGTGCCACCGGGCATCAAACCGGGAGGCAAGGCGGGCACCATAAAGCCCAACACTCCACTTGGAGGCCCGCCGCTCGGGTTTGTGGCGGGGCCGGAAGATTTGCTGGTTGAGCGCAACGGCCAGCCTGTCCGCATCGACAAGGCTTACTCATGGGATGCACCGATTGCCGCCCATGGGCTTATGCATATGGTGATCTCCAATGCGGCCTCGGGAGATCCTTACCCGGTGGATGTGTTGTTCCTGTACATGGCCAATATGAGCTGGAACTCGGCGATGAACACGCCGGGCACCATCGAACAGCTCACGGCAATTGACGAGAAAACCGGCGCCTACAAAATCCCGAAGATTATCTATTCGGACGCCTATTCGTCTGAAATGGTGGCCTATGCAGATTTGATTTTGCCTGACACCACCTATCTGGAGCGGTGGGATTGCATCTCTATGCTCGACAGGCCCATTTCCGAGCCGGACGGGCCGGCTGATTCCATCCGCCAGCCAGTTGTTGCGCCCGACAGGAATGTGCGCCCGTTCCAGGATGTGCTTTTGGACTTGGGCGCGCGCCTAGGATTGCCCGGAATGGTGGATGAGGAATTTGCACCGAAATATCCCGGCGGCTATGCGGACTATCTGGTGAACCATGAGCGTGGCCCCGGCGTTGGCCCGCTTGGCGGCTGGCGCGGTGAAGACGGAATGGAAAGCCTGGTTGGAGCGCCAAACGAAGACCAGCTTAACCGGTACATCGAAAATGGCTGCAACTGGCACTACAAACTGCCGAAAAACCAGCGCTATTTCCGCCATGCCAACCGGGATTATATGGAATGGGCGACCTCTGTTGGATTTGTGCCAAAGGCTGAACCCATCATCTTCCAAATTTATTCAGAGCATTTACAGAAGTTCCGACTGGCCGCAAAAGGCCATGGGGATATCCGCCCGCCAGTAACCCACCGCAAAAGGGTCGAAACATTCTTCGACCCCATACCCGTCTGGTATGCGCCGTTTGAAGAAGCATTGGTGGATGAAGGCGAATTCCCCATGCACGCCATAACCCAGCGGCCAATGGCTATGTACCACTCCTGGGGATCACAAAATGCCTGGCTGAGGCAAATTCATGGCCGCAACTGGCTCTACATGAGCGCCAAGCGAGCCGAAAAACTGGACATCGCCGAAGGGGACTGGGTCTGGGTGATTTCGCACCACGGCAAGGTGAAAGCCCCGGTAAAGCTAATGGACGGGGTGAACGAAGACACCGTGTGGACCTGGAACGCCATCGGCAAGCGGCGGGGCGCCTGGAACCTTGACCCAAGGGCGCCGGAAGCCACCAAAGGGTTTTTGCTGAACCACCTCATTTCCGAACTGCTTCCAGAGCGAAAAGGCGGCTACCGCTATTCCAACTCCGATCCGGTAACCGGGCAGGCGGCCTGGTATGATTTGCGGGTGCGCATTGAAAAGGCGCTGCCGGAAGAACAAGACAAAACTGAGCCACAATTCGCCACGCTTAAGCGGCCGGCAGGGCTGAAGCGTGCACCTGATGATGTGGCGTTTACCGGGCGCGCCAAGCCGGGGAGCAAGCGATGACCGCGCTTCCCGAAATTGCTGACAATCAAAAAAAACTCGGCCTTGTTATCGACCTTGATGTGTGCGTGGGCTGCCATGCTTGCGCCGTGTCGTGCAAGGAGTGGAACACCCAAGGATACTCTGCCCCATTGAGCGATTTGGACGCCTATGGGGAAGACCCGGTGGGCTCCTGGCTCAACCGCATTCACGGCTATGAGGTTAAAGGCAAAAATGGCAAGGAGCAGGTGGTGCACTTCCCGCGCTCATGCCTTCATTGCGAAACACCGGCATGCGTTACCGTGTGCCCGACAGGGGCAAGCTACAAAAGAGCAGAAGATGGCATTGTGCTGGTGAACCCGGACACCTGCATCGGCTGCAAGCTGTGCTCTTGGGCGTGCCCTTATGGCGCGCGCGAATACGACTACCAGCATAAGGTGATGAAGAAGTGCACCTTATGCATCGACCGCATCTACAACGAAAACCTTGAAGAGGTTGACCGGGTGCCAGCGTGCGTGCGCGCCTGCCCCACCAGCGCGCGCCATTTCGGTGACTTGGGCGATGAGAATTCCGAAGTATCCAAAATGGTGGCCAAGCGCGGCGGTTTCGATTTGCTGCCCCAGTCTGGCTACAAGCCGGTGAACAAATACCTGCCTCCGCGCCCGCGCCGGGAAAAGCCGGAAGGTGAGGGGGCGCCTGTTGCCCTTGAACCGATTGAGGCTGATGGCGACAGCCTTACCGAGCGGTTCTTCTCCTGGGCCGACAAGATGTTGTCGAGGTAGCCGGCATGCATCCTGCCTATTCGGTCATATTGTTCACCACCGCATCTGGTGCAGGTTATGGGCTCTTGTTCCTGCTCGGGGTGGCGGCCCTTTTTGACCTTGGGCTGCCCGAAACCACGATGTTCGGCCTCACATCGCTTGCCGTCTCTCTCGGTCTTATCTCGGTTGGGCTGTTATCGTCCACCTTCCATCTCGGGCACCCGGAGCGTGCCTGGCGGGCGTTCAGCCAATGGGAAACCTCGTGGCTGTCGCGCGAAGGGGTGGCGGCTGTGGTAACGTTTGTACCGGCTGGCCTTTTTGCGTTGAGCTGGGTTGTTGCAGGGCACTTCGGGGTTTTTTGGCAAATAATGGGGGCGCTCAGCGCCATTGGCGCGGTTGCAACAGTCTGGTGCACGGGAATGATTTACGCCTCGCTCACAACCATCAGGCAATGGGCAAACCCGCTCGTTGCGCCCGGCTACATGCTGCTGGCACTGGCAACCGGCGGGGTGCTTTTTGCGTGCCTGATGCATTTGTTCGGTGCTCGCGCTGAATGGCAAATCATTCTGGCGCTGATTGCCCTTGCGGCTGCGGCGGGGCTCAAGCTTGTCTATTTCAAGCAGATAGATACCGAGCCGCGCACCCTCACGCCGGGCGATGCCACCGGGCTTGGAAAATTTGGCACTGTGCGCGCAATCGAGGCGGCCCATAGCGGGCCAAACTTCGTGATGCGCGAGATGGGCTACAAGGTGGCCCGCAAACATGCCCAGAGGTTGAGGGCGATTTTCCTGTTTGTTGGTTTTGGCGTCACCGCCGCCTTGCTGCTTGTTGCCCTTTCAGGGGTAGAGCCAATTGCCACCATCAGCCTCCTGGCCGCGGTTGCAACCATGGCCTTGGGCGTGGTTGTCGAGCGTTGGCTTTTCTTCGGTGAGGCCCAGCACGTTGTAACCCTCTTCTATGGCGCGGAGGCCGCATGAGCTACGAAGACAATATCAGCACCCAACGGCCAACCTTCACGACCCACCTTGAATGTTCCATGGAGCATGATGTCTATGCCGCTGACACGCTTCATGGGCTGTCGAAGGCCGGAAAGCCGCTTCTTGTGCGCTATGATTTGGATGGTGTGGGAAAGG
>JBPCVY010000237.1:0-43728 GCA_051010055.1 Hyphomicrobiales bacterium
GCGATGCATCTGGAAACATGGCGGGTTTCAATGTTGAAATCATGCAGGCAATCTGCACCACGTTGCGCATTCAATGCACTTTCGCCACCGCGCCTTACAATCAGCTTTTCACAGCGCTGGCAAATGGCGAGGCAGATGTTGCTGCTGCATCAATTGCGCGTTCGCGCGGCAACTTCTCCCGCGCTGACTTTTCTAAGCCATATTTCCGCTCAGGTGCCCGGTTTGCGGTGCGGGTTCAAAACCCTTCCGGTGATGCCAGCCCGCGCGAGTTTTCTGGGCGCAGGCTCGGAGTTGTCGGCGGCACGGCGTTTGAGGCCTTTTTGAAAGCCTACTATGGCCGTTCGAAAATCCTGACATTCGAAACCCACGAAGAGGCAGCCGAGGCCCTTCGCGTGGGAAATATTGATGCCCTGTTCGGTGACAATCTAGCGCTCACCTTCTGGATTCAAGGCGAGGCCTCGCGTGACTGCTGCAAGCTTATGCCCGGTGCGTTCTGGGAAAGCTTCTATTTCGGCGACGGCGCGGGGCTTGCAACCCGTTTGGGCGATAAAAAGAACCTAGATGTTCTCAACTATGGCCTGGATCGCATTAAAATTGCCGGGTCATATGACGCTATCTTCCGTAAATTTTTCCCGCTGCCTTTCGAATAATCTACTTTTCGTCGGCGGGCTTCTTGCGCTGGAACGGAAACGTCAGACACCAATCCAGACGGGATGGTTTGTCTGTTTGCTGATCAGAAAGCCCTATCGTCATGCCATCATGGCCACCTTCGGGCTGTTCGGTGTAACTGCCAAACAGGCGGTCCCAGAACGACAAGTTGAAGCCGTAGTTGGTATCGGCTTCACGGCGCAAAATTGAATGGTGCACCCGGTGCATGTCGGGCGTGACGATTGCCAACCTCAAAACCCGGTCAACCGAGGAGGGGATTTTCAAGTTTGCATGGTTGAACATGGCGCAGCCGTTAAGCAGGATTTCGAAAAGGAAGACGCCCAAAGCCGGTGCGCCAAGCAAAATGATCACCAGGAATTTGAACAAGAGCGACAGCACAATCTCGATGGGATGAAAGCGCAAACCGCTGGAAGCATCCAAATCCCTGTCGGCATGGTGCACCCGGTGAACAAGCCAGAACACCGGCACCTTGTGTGCTGCCACATGCTGCCAGTAGATGGCGAAGTCGAGGATGATGACCGTAAGGGTAACTTCTAGCCAGAACGGCCAGTCCAGATAGGAAAACAGCCCATAGTTCTTACTGCTTGCCCAGATGGCCACCCCGACGGCAAGAACCGGGAATAAAAGGCGCAAAACGATGCTGTCGATGATCACCAGGCCGAAATTGGTGACCCAGCGCGGAACACGCGATTGCACCCGCTCTTTGCGCGGCAGTGCGAACTCCAGCAACGCCATTGCCAAAAAAACACCGGCAAAAGCCAACATCCGGATCAAGCTTTCATTTTCGATCCAATTCATGTGAGCTATTCTACACCTTTGTGTTGCAGTTTGGCTTCACCGGCATTCACTATCACTTGTTAAACGGGAACAACAGTCTTGCAGTTTCTTTTCGATAGTTCACAAAACACATCCCCGGTGTTTTTGTTCGCCCATGGCGCAGGCGTAGGCATGGATTCTGCCTTTATGGAGGTAATGGCCCATGGCCTGGCCGAAAAGGGTATTGGCGTTGCCCGGTTCGAGTTCGCCTATATGGCCGCACGGCGGGATGATGGGCGGAAGAGACCACCACCGCGCACGCCAAAGCTGGAAGAAGAATTCGGCGGAGCAATTGAAGCGCTGCAGGCTAAGGGGCCTTTGTTTATCGGCGGCAAATCAATGGGCGGGCGCATTGCCAGCATGATTGCCGACGGGCTTTTCCTGGAAGAAAAAATTTCCGGCGTTTTATGCCTTGGTTATCCGTTTCATCCGCCCGGAAATCCTGTGAATTTGCGCACCGCACACCTTGAAGGGTTAAAAACGCCCGCGCTTATCTGCCAGGGAACGCGCGATCCATTTGGAACAATATACGAGGTTGGCGGCTACAAGCTGTCAAATGCCATCGAACTTGCGTGGATTGACGATGGTGATCACAGCTTCAAACCCCGCAGGGCTTCTGGGCGTTCGCTTGAACAGAACATGGCGCAAGCAATTGACGGCGTTGCCGGCTTTATCAAGCGCAACACATAACTTTAGATACGTGAAAGCCGCGCCTGGGCGCCGCGCTCAATCGCTGCGGTGGTGAGTTTGTCGAGGGCAAATCTGTCGCGCAACATGGCAAGAAACCGGATTTCCGTTTTCTGAACAGCCAGATCAACCGCGGCCACTTCAACCGCCAGCGCATAGGCGCATTCATGCAACCTTTCCGGCAGGTCTTTTTGAATAAGCCCCAAAACGGCGTCCAGGCCGCCCTCGGCTGAGAGCATTTCCCCGCATTCCTGGGCCACATAAACAAGGCGTTCAGGGTCAAAGCCCTGAAAAGCCGGCAATGTTTGAACGATGCGGCCAATCCGCTCCAGTTCGCTGTCAGTGATTGCTCTGTCCACACCGGCCATGGTGACCATTACATAAATGAGCGCCTGATGGTGGCTAATCGTACGCGACATGTGAATGCCTCTTTCGGTTTAGTTTTTTCGCAAGTTAGTTAGTCGGGCGATTTGCAGCAAGAGCCGGAGTGAGGAATTCGCCAATATCTTCGATGGCTTCCACCAGGCCAACCCGCTTGATCTCAATATCATTCGGAAATGCGGTTGCAAAGCGGCTCGCGAGCCTTGGGTCCAATACCACGAACACGCCCTTATCCGTCTTCTTCCGAATAAGACGCCCGAATGCCTGCCGCAGTTTCAGGCGCACCTGCATATCGGTCCAGGCGCTGCCGCCCAGCTTTTCACGGCGTGCCCGTTCAAGGATTGAAGGCACCGGCCATGGCACCCGGTCAAGCACTATCAGACGAAGCGCATCGCCTGGCACATCAACGCCATCGCGCACCGCGTCGGTGCCGAGCAGGCATGAGTTCTTTTCAGCCCGGAACATGTCGACCAAGGTGCCAATATCAACCGGATCGATGTGCTGGGCGTAAAGGGCAAGACCATTACCCGACAAAGGCTCAACAATGCGCTCATAGATTTTGCGCAAGCGGGAAATGGCGGTGAACAAACCCAGCGCGCCGCCGTTCGCTGCAAGAAACAGTTCCCGGTAGGCCGCTGCCACCTGATCCATGTTCTCCCGGTTCACATCATTGACCACAACAATCCTGGCCTGTTCGCTATAGTCGAACGGGGAGGGATGGGCGTAGCGCTGTACCGGATAAGGTAGATGGGCAACGCCGGTGCGCATTTCTGCGTTCTGCCAGTCATCAGGCAGCTCAGGTGGGCGGTCTTTCAGCGTGGCGGATGTGATAAGCACACCGTCAGTTTGTTCCAGCACAGTGCGGGCAAAAGGTATGGTCGGGTCAATCCAATGGGCGTGCATGCCCACATCAATTTCCCGGCCATATGCGGTTTCGATGGCAAACCAATCGACATGGCCGTCGGTCTTTTCATTTCTCAGCTGGCTCAGGATTTCACACCAGGACGCAACCATGATTTCGCTGCGCCTGCGCAATGATCTGGAAACGGAATCAATGCGAGTGCGTTCGGAGGTGTCAAGTTCGTTGGCTTCATCATCAAGCCGCGCCAGCAACAGGCCAGAGAGCGCATTCATTGGGCGGGCAAGCCCGGCAAGGGCTGCCTGGAAATCCTCCGCAGCTTCCGGCAAGCCTTCAATACATGGGCGGCAATCAGTTTCCAGGGTATAGCCGGTTTCCCCGGTGCGGGCCTGAACCTGCTCGCACACCTTGCACAAAAAGTGCTCGGCAAGCCCCTCCGGCATACCGGCCTGGATACGGCGCTGCCAGCCGGGACCGGGCAGCTCGCGTGCTTTTGCTTCAATTGCCGCCAGAAGTTTTTCTTCCCTGTCGTGCTCCTCGCCAATGAGATCGCCAAGCCGGTCGGCGAGGGAGCGCCCGCGCCTTGAACGCGTTTCAGGACCCCTGATCCAGCGCCGCAATTCGCTGGTTTCCATCCCTGTAAGGTGGCTGGAAAAGGCACTGTCGGCGGCATCAAAGATGTGATGGCCCTCATCGAAAACAAGCCTTCGGATATGGCCGGACGTGCTTTGCTCCTCATCGGTTTCCGGCGCGCCCAAGGCGGCATCCATGGCCGCCTGGATCATGACAAGCGCATGGTTTGCCACCACAATGTCTGCCTTGCGCGATGATCGGACGGCCTTTTCGATGAAGCATTTCCGGTAGTGGGGACAGGCCGTAAAAATGCACTCCCCGCGCCGGTCCGTAAGCCCCAATTGCTGCGGTGTGAGCGCCCGCTCCGATCCTCCGGGCGACAAGTCTGAGAAGATGGTCATGAGCCAGGCTGGAAAATCCCCGCCAACCATGTCACCATCCTTGCTGGCACGCACCCACCGCACAATAAGCGCGGCCAGCAATGCGCCCCTGGCATTGCCCCGGTTAATGGATGTCATGCGCTCTTGCAGATTGTAGAGGCAGATATAGTTTTCGCGCCCTTTGCGCACGACGATTTTATGGCGGCGCTCGGCAGGGTCGGGAAAAAACCGCGCTGTTTCCTGCTCCAGCTGGCGTTGCAGGTTCTTGGTGTAGGTTGAAACCCAAACCGTGCCGGAATTCTTGGCCGACCAAATGCTCGCCGGTGAAAGATAGCCGAGTGTTTTGCCAAGCCCCGTACCGGCTTCGGCCAGCACCACGCGCCCTTCGCGCGGAACGTTCTTGGGAGCAAAGGCCTCAGCGCATTGAGCAGCATATTCCTGTTGTTCAAGGCGCACTTCCGCATCTTGCCCGACAACTTTCTCCAGAACAGACATGGCTTCTTCGCCAGCCACTGGATTGGAGGCAGGTTGCGGGCGCTGGGCATCATCTTCCCATTCCTTCAGCCTGTCCCAAACATTGAGCCCGGTGGCAAAGGCGGAAATGTCTGCCTTTGCCCCGCCGGCCTCCAAGGCCCCCAAAACAAACTTTGCCCAAGGCCAGTTGGCGCTCTCAAGGAAAGTGGCAATTTGTGCGGTTTCGCGAACATTCGGGTAGTTTTTGCCGGCCAGTTCAGTAAGAAGAGCCCTGGCCGCGCGCCAAATCAGCTCAGGTGTTTCCAAGCCATCTTTAATATCTTGAACCTGGACCGCGCGGGCAATTCCAGATGGGGTGGGCAGGGCAAACCTTGCCGGGTGAACGAAGGCGAAAAGCTCGGCAATATCAAAATGGCGCTGTTCGGATGCAGCCCCCACAAGGCTTTTGCCGGCGTTCGATATAAGGCCTATCCGGCGGATGAGAAAAGGGCTGTGGCAGGTTATGTGCGCGGCGTCGGACAGTCGCTTCAGCATTGTGCCAGCATCCAGATGCTGGGCCTTGCCTTCCTGCGTCCTAACGCTGGCCGAAATCCCGTTTAGGCTGGCAACAGGCAATTGCGAAAGCGCTTCAAACAACGCATCGAGGCGATCGTTTGGTGACTGAACCATCCCGCTCCTTCCAATCAAGGCCTGTTGGCACTTGGGCAAAAATCAATCTTGCCCCAGCGTCTCGCGCTTGTCTGCCGGCAGGTGTTCTTCGAACCATGCTTTTAGTTCCGGCAAGTGGCCTGCCTTCAATGTTCGCGTCACATAGCGCGACAGGCGCGGAATGTGCTTGAGATAATCATCCTTACCATCGCGCTGTTTCAAACGCACGAAAATGCCCAGAATTTTTGAATTCCTCTGCAGGGCGAGAATGGAATAAGCGCGCCGGAATGCTTCCTCATCAAATTTGGGGTCATCAGCGCCGCGGGCAGCACAATAGTAATCGAGCAAATCCCGCTCAACATCTGCTGGAACGTCCACACGGGCATCTTGCAGTAAGGAGACAAGGTCGTATGCCGGATGACCCATCAACCCATCCTGGAAATCCAGAAGGCCAACGCGCTTGAGCCCATCACGCTCCGGTAGCCACATAAGGTTCGGGGAATGGTAGTCCCGCAAAACCCATACGGGGCGGTGGGTTTCCAATTCCGGCCAATGGGCGCGCCAAGCTTGCAGGAATTCATCCCGGTGCCCTTGTGGTGCAGGCTCTCCATAAACGGCAGGCCAGAACCAGTCGAGCAGGAGTTCAGCTTCAATCTCCATCGCCTTATGGTCATAGGCGGGGATTGTGTAAGTGCCCGTGCCCTCAACGGCGATATCAGCTTGCGGTTCCTGGTTGGCCAGATGGCATAAGACATCCACGGCCACCTGGTAGGGTTCGCTCATATCATTGGCCGGGTCTTTCAGCATGGCGCCGAAAACATCATCACCAAAATCTTCGATCACCAGCAGCCCGCTTTGAAGATCGCTTGCAATGACTTCAGGTGCGCTCAATCCCTTGTCGCACAACCCCTTGGCCATGGCCGCGAAAGCAGTGACGTTCTCGGCAAGGTGGGCGATTTGGCTGTATGGTTTGCCATCGCGCACAGGCGGTCCGTCCGGCTGGGCAGGGCTGTCCATCAAGATGGTGGGTGGCGCGCTGGCGAGACGCTCATAGCGGCGGGTGGATGCATCGCCTTTGAGGAAATATCTGGCGCAATCTGAAAGGCCCTCGCCTTCAAGGAACTTTCTTACCGTCTCCATCCGGTCAATCCGGTCCGCCCAGTCGCCATTAGCGGTTATGGTTGCGATGCGGCCTGCGGTTTCCGGATCGCTCAGCTCAATTGTGAGCAAGTCTTGCGGCAGCAAGCCTTCGGCCCGTTCTGGCCATTCCACCACGCAGGCGCTTTGGCGCAATCCACCCAGAAACCCAAGCTCAATGGCCTCGCTTTCATCAGACAGGCGGTAAAGGTCGAAATGAGTGATGGGAACGCGGGTGAACTCATAGGCTTGCGCCAGCGTAAAGGTGGGGCTTGGTACTTCGAACGCGCCTGCCTCCGGTGCCAGGGCGCGGATTATTGCCCGCGCCAGGGTGGTTTTGCCCGCACCCAGATCACCTGATAGGGCAATGACATCGCCAGGCTTTATGAATAGGGATAGCTCAACGCCAAGGGCCTCGGTTGCTTCAGCATCTGGCAGGCGGCGGACGGCACCGGAAGATTTCATCATGGGCTCTAAAACTCATCCGGCGGCCAGCCGGGCGCTTTCGGCATGTGGTGCGAGCTGGTCCGCGTCGTCAGTATCCGGGCCGGCAACAGGCAGGCTTATCAACACCGAGGTGCCCTTGCCAAGTTCTGAATGGAGCAAAATCGACCCGTCATGCAATTCAACGAAGCTCTTCACAATCGACAGTCCTAAACCGGCGCCACGGTGGCCTGAACGGGATGCTTTGGCGGAGAAGCGGTCAAAGGCATGGTTTTTCGTTTCCTCGTCCATGCCGAGACCGGCATCGCTTACCCAAAACTCGATACTCTCATTGTTCACACGGCACCCCATTATGACCTTCTCATCGCGCGGGCTGAACCCGATGGCGTTTGACAATAGATTATAAAGGACCTGCTTGAGCCGTTTTGCATCGCCAATCATAGTGCCAATGCTTGTGGGCACCTGAACTTCCAACGTCAAGCCGTTCTTTTTGACCCTGTCTTTCATCAGTCCGGCCGTTTCGGCCAGGAAATCGCGCACTTCAATATCTTCAAGGTTAAGCTTCATGGCGCCAGCATCGATTGACGCCAAATCGAGAATGGCATCGATAACCGAGAGGAGCTGGACCGATGAATTTTGAATGTCGCGTACATATTCGCGTTGCTTGTCCTGCAACTCACCGGCGATGCCAAGATCCAGCGCTTCGGCAAATCCATTGATGGATGTAAGCGGGGTGCGCAGCTCGTAGGACACATTGGACAGGAAATTGGATTTCAGTTTGTCAGCTTCTTCCAAGGCCTCGGCGCGCTCGCGCAGGGCCCGTTCGATGCGTGAGGAATCGGTCACGTCCACATAGGAAATCAGCGTGTTTCCGTCAGGCAGCGGGGCGATCGTGAAGTCGAAGACCTGCCCATCCGGCCTGGAAATCTGCTGCTTCGACATGGTGCGCTCATCGCCAAGGGCTGTTACCGCAAACTTGATGCTGTCCCACACAATGTCATCGTCCAGCAACGGGCGGCACTTCTCGATAACCTCGTCCACGTGGGGGGTGCTGTCGAGGAACTCGGTGCCAAGGTTCCAGAAACGGGCAAAAGCCGGGTTGTAGAGCTTAAGCCGCCCATCGGAGCCAAAGTGGGCAAGGCCCTCGTGCAAATTGTCCAGTGTTTCGCCCTGCACTCGGGACAATTCATTGAACCGGCTTTCCAGGGCAATGCGTTCGGTCACATTTTCATAAAGATAGGTCACGCCGCCGAAAGGATGTTGCTCGGAAATCACCCGCAGCGTTTGTTCATCGGGCAAATACCACCAGTCTTCGCGGGTTTCGATGCGCGAATAGGTTTCAAGTTGCTTCGATTTCCAGTCGCGCCAGTTCGCCTGTTCAGGAAGCCGGCGCAACTCGCGCAGCTTGTCGAGAATTTCGCCATCTGACGGCTTGTTCTCAAGCCAGTCCGGTTGCAGTTGCCAAAGTTCCGAATAAGCGGTGTTGAAAAAGCGCAGGCGCTGGTCCGGACCGAAAATTGCTACAGCGGTTTTGAGATTGTCGAGAGTAGAGGCATGGGCGCGGATATGGCGCTCAAGTTCCTTCTCCGTTTCCTCCATGGCCGAAACATCTATGGCGAAACCGGCTGTGCCATGTTCAACCCCAACTTCCACCAGATCAAGTGCACGCTTTTGCCCGGCGATGACGGTGTGGGCACGGTGGGTGTCCCTACCGAACGATTCTGTCTTTTTGACCTCCTCTACTTCTCCTGATTTCACCCCCTGATCATGGGGAATAATCTCAAGGCTTTTTTCAACAACGCCCTCCACATCCTCTGCTTCAACAGCAGTTACATAGGCCTTGTTGGCCCAGACAATGTTGCCGTCTGCAGCGCGCAGCCAGATGGGCATGGGCGCGGAATCAAGAATGGTCGAAAGCTGTACAACCTGATGCTTGAGAATTTCGCGGCCGTGGGAAAGGTTTGTTGCCTGTTCGCGCTCACCGGCCAGAGGGCGCAGGCGCAGCGTGGCCATTCCACCAGCCGCCCGGCCATCTGCCTCAAGAAGATCGCCACCCCTGGTGCGCACACCAAAGTTGAACGGCTCGCCGCTGGTTCTGAGCTCTTTCAGGCTCTTTTCCAAAGTGTCGGCGGATTGCGCATCAAGCCAGAAGAAGAAATTGATGAGTTCCTCGCGCTTTGCCGGCACCGGGCAGACACCGCGCATGTCGCCATCCACACTGTCAGGCTCCTCTTCCTGACCGTGCCAGATGTAAAGGATATGTGGTTCTGCCTTTAAGAGGGTTTCCACCTGGTTTAGGCGGGTTTCCAGCTCTTCAACCGCTTCCTTGCCTTTCGAAAGGGCGCTGCGTTGTTTGCGGACTTTAATGATAAAGACAACAAGCGCGGCAGCCAGCCCGGCAGACAGCGCTATTGGGATGTTGAGGGCGGCAAAGTTGAAGTCTTGCAGTTTGAAAGGAACCTCAGTTTCCGCAAGGACGGTGAGGCTGGAAGTGCACAGTGCTGCTGCGGCAAGGCCCACTGGCAACAGCGGGCCGAAAATTCCGGTGCGCTTTAACCCCGCAGGCATTGTGATCCGGTCACTCCCCTAGACAAAAGTAAATCCGACCGAACTGGCCTAAAATTGCCACTTCCAAATACGACTAGACAACACACCGTCAAAATTCCCGCCAGGTGCTGCTCCCAAAACGAATCACTTAGCGGCATTTCTGATTCACCTATACAGGAAGGGTGCGGCCAATCCCAGCCGAAGCGGTACGAAAATTCCGGCCTGGGTATAAAAAATGCCGGAGAAATCAACGCTTCTCCGGCATCTATTTGCGAAATTTTGCTTCCAGTTAGTAGCGGTATTCTTCCGATTTGAAAGGTCCGTTTACCTCAACGCCAATGTAGGAGGCCTGTTCATCGGTGAGTGTGGTGAGCTTTGCGCCCAGTTTCTCAAGGTGCAGGGCTGCGACTTTCTCATCGAGATGTTTTGGCAGCACAAAGACTTTGTTCTCGTATTCCTTGCCCTTTGTCCAAAGCTCGATTTGAGCAAGGGTCTGGTTGGAAAAGGATGCGGACATGACAAAGCTTGGGTGGCCAGTGGCATTGCCCAGGTTCACAAGGCGGCCTTCAGAAAGAAGGATCATGCGCTTGTTGTCAGGGAATTCAATCAGGTCCACCTGAGGCTTCACGTTTGTCCACTTCATGTTGCGCAAGCCGGCCACCTGAATCTCATTGTCGAAATGGCCGATGTTACAAACAATTGCCATGTCCTTCAGATTGCGCATGTGGTCGACGGTGAGAATGTCCTTGTTACCGGTGGCGGTGACAACAATATCAGCGCGCGGGGCTGCATCTTCCAGCGTGACTACCTCGAACCCGTCCATGGCGGCCTGCAGGGCGCAGATAGGATCGATCTCGGTGACCAGAACCCGTGCGCCAGCACCAGCCAGAGACTGGGCGGAACCCTTGCCCACATCGCCATAACCGCAAATGATGGCAACCTTGCCGGCCATCATGACGTCGGTGCCGCGGCGGATTGCGTCCACAAGCGATTCGCGGCAGCCATATTTGTTGTCGAACTTCGACTTGGTGACCGAGTCGTTGACATTGATGGCCGGGAAGGGAAGCTCGTTCTTTTTCTCAAGCTGGTAAAGCCGCAGCACCCCGGTGGTTGTCTCTTCCGAAACGCCTTTGATGTTGGTTTTGATTTTCGAATACCGGTTGGGGTCGGATGCCAGGCCTTTTTTGATTTGGGCAAAGAAATACTCTTCTTCCTCTGAGCCCGGGTTTTCCAGAACTGAAGGATCAGTTTCCGCCTTGGCGCCGATAAGAACCAGCATGGTGGCATCTCCGCCATCATCAAGGATCATGTTGGCGGTTTCGCCATTGCCCCAATCGAGGATGCGGTCGGCATAATCCCAGTATTCTTCCAGGGTTTCGCCCTTTTTGGCGAAGACAGGAATGCCGGCAGCGGCAATAGCGGCGGCGGCATGGTCCTGGGTTGAAAAGATGTTGCACGATGCCCAGCGCACTTCAGCGCCAAGGGCTACCAGCGTTTCAATCAAAACGGCTGTCTGGATGGTCATGTGTAGGGAGCCGGCAATCCGCGCGCCTTTGAGGGGTTGTGCGCCGCGATATTCTTCCCGCACTGCCATGAGGCCGGGCATTTCATGTTCTGCGATTGTAATTTCGGTGCGGCCAAAATCCGCCAAGGAAAGATCTGTGACGACGTGGTCTGGTGAAGAGCTCATGGCTTGGGTCCTAAAAATGCTTTGAACTTTGCTTTTTCAGCGTGCTCATATACCAGTGATTGACCAAGGCGACAATATAAATATAAAGTTTTCTTTATATTCACGATACGGGAAGCCTCTCTGCAGACCGGAATAGAAACCAGGTAAGGATTGAAGACGGCCATGGCACCGCAACCTGACCTCGTTGAGAGTGATGAAAAACTTCCGGAAAAATCCTCCGTTGTGGTTATCGGTGGTGGGATTATCGGTACGTGCACCGCGCTTGAACTCGCCGAGCGGGGCGTGGATGTCGTGGTGTGCGAAAAAGGGATAATTGCCGGCGAGCAATCAAGCCGCAACTGGGGCTGGTGCCGGCAGATGGGCCGCGATGTGCGCGAGATACCGCTGATGCTTGAAGCGATGAAGCAATGGAGCGGAATGAACGAGCGCATCGGTGCGGAAACTGGATTTCGCAAGTGCGGTATTCTGTATCTGTGCAACTCTGATGCCGATCACAAACGCCGCGAGGCCTGGCTTGATACCCATGCCAGGCCCTACCAGCTCAGTTCGCGCATGATAAACGGGGCTGAAGTTGAGAAACTATTGCCCGGCGGAACCTTCGAATGGAAAGGCGCCCTTTACACCCCTGACGATGGCCGGGCCGAACCGCAAAAGGCGGGCCCGGCAATTGCCAAGGCGGCACGCATGAACGGTGCGCGCATATTCACCCAATGTGCTGTGCGCGGCGTGGAAACCTCTGGTGGGCGCGTAAGCGGAGTGGTGACGGAAAAAGGCACGATTTCATGTGATGCGGTAGTGCTCGCGGGAGGAGGCTGGTCCCGGCGGTTCTGCGGCAATATGGATGTGCCTTTGAAACAGCTCTGGACAATCAATTCTGTTTTACGGACCGCGCCGATTGATGCGGGCATTGATTGCTCTGCAGCCGGCAATAAGTTTGGCATCCGCAAACGGCTCGACGGCGGCTACAACATTGCGCATGAGCTGTACAGCGTGGTGGACATTGTGCCGGATAGCTTCCTGCAGTTTTCAGACTTCGTTCCTGCCCTGAAATCGGAATGGCGTGATTTGAAGCTCCGGCTGGGGCAGGAGTTTTTCGAAGTTTCCCGTCTTAAGCGGCGTTGGCAGCTTGATGAAAAATCACCATTCGAACAGGTGCGCATTCTTGACCCGGAACCGGTGAGCTGGGTGCTTGATGAGGCTGTTGCCGGGTTGAAGAAAAATTATCCCGCCTTCGGCGCGATGGTTGAAGCGGAAAGGTGGGCAGGGTGCATTGATGTCACGCCTGATGTGGTGCCGGTAATTTCAGAAGTTGAAAAGGTTCCAGGCTTCTACATTTCATCCGGGTATTCCGGCCACGGCTTTGGAATTGGACCGGGGGCGGGAAAACTTACTGCAGACCTGGTGACAGGCAAATCCCCATGCGTTGATCCCGAACCGTTCCGTTATTCAAGAATGATTGACGGCACCAAGTTTGAGCTCATGACGGGGTCGTAGGAAACTTGCTCTAGGAATCTTCGCCGAACCGCCGCGCGACGAGATCTTCCAGTGCGCTAAGAACCTCCAGGGCCTGGGGGCCTGAACATTCAAGATGGATTCTGCACCCTGGCGTTGCTGCCAGCATCATCAACCCCATGATGGAGGTGCCCGGCACCGTATGGCCATCTTTCGAGACGGTTACTTCCGCATCAAAACTTTCAGCACATTTGACGAATTTTGCGGATGCGCGTGCGTGCAGCCCGCGGCTGTTGCAAATGGTCAGCGTCTTGCGCGTGACGTTGCTGTTTGCTTCGCTGGTATCAGTCATTTTCACCGAACAGAACATCACTTGCCAGATTGATATACTTGCGCCCGGCTTCTTGCGCCTCTTCTGCGGCTTCTTTAAGGGACTTTCCTTCGCGCACGCTGGCCAGCTTTATGAGCATTGGCAAATTAACACCTGCCAGCACTTCCACGTTTGCAGCTTCCATAACCGAGATGGCAAGGTTTGACGGTGTGCCGCCAAACATGTCGGTCAGCAAGATAACGCCCTTGCCGCTGTCGGCCCGGGCAATCGCATCCATAATATCGGTGCGGCGCTGTTCCATATCGTCATCGGGACCGATGGCGATGGCTTCCACATGATCCTGCGGGCCGACCACGTGCTCCAACGCGGCGCGAAACTCCACGGCCAACTGGCCATGGGTGACCAGCACCAATCCAATCATATGACAAGCCCCTTAGTCACTTAACCCTCACAGTTCCTATCATGATCGCTCCGCTGAATTGCCACAATATGGGCGGGGGTGGAGTTCAACAACAAATTTGTCGGCGTTTTTCGCCTCCGGCGCAACAAATAAGCGCAGCGCGCAAACGGGCAGGGGCCGACGGATTGGCGGGGTCAATCGCAACACGCGGCACGCCCAATCCGAGCAGGTAATGACGGGTTTGGGTTTCATCGGGCATGCGCTCGACTGCTTCTTCGTTCATCAACTCAACTACGAGCTCAACGGGCACAACTGGAAGGTAGGGCACCTGGACAATGCCGATGCCTCTGATCTCCAAAAGGCCCGATAATGTCTCTGGCGCCTGCGCAAGAACCTTCTCACCGTCCCGGGTGAGGCGGACCTGGTCATCGGCTACATGTTTTGCGGTAAGGAATTCATCGCCGGTGCCACGCCCCGGTTCGTCGATCAAGCGCAGGGCCAAATCGGATTTGCCACTCCCCGGCTTGCCAAGCAGCAAAACGCCCTTGCCGCCAACGGCAATACAGGTTGCATGAATGAGTGTGGTGTGCGCCATCAGCCTATCGAACAGGGGCAAATGAGTTTCGTCAACAGTGTTCAGTCACGGCGCGATTGGCTGCGGGAAGCATCTTCCGCAGGAAGGCGAATGGTGAATCTTGCACCAACAATCGGAGCCTCGCCGTCCGGGCCAGGGTTTCCAAGCCGGTTTTCAGCCCATATGCGGCCACGGTGCGCCTCGATAATCTGCTTTGAAATGGCCAGGCCCAGCCCTGAGTTCATGCCGAAATGGGCTTCCGGGCGGTCGGTGTAGAAACGGTTGAAAACCTTATCAAGATTTTCGTGCGGAATGCCGGGGCCGCGATCCTCAACGCAGATTTCAACCTGGCCGGCAACCCGGCGTAAAACAACTTCCACATCTGAATTTACCGGTGAAAATGACCGGGCATTTGCAAGCAGATTATGCACAACCTGGCCAAGGCGGCTGTCATGGCCGCGCGTGCTGAAGGGTAGGTTGGAACTTCCCCCAGCACCGCCTTTGGCTTTAACGTGAACGGGCAAGGATTCAACCCGAAGGGTAACCACTGCTTGGCCCTCACGCCGGGTTTCGTTGGCGAGAGTGACAAAGGTTTCAACCAAATCGCGCATATCGACCGGCTCAAATTCCTCACGCGCCATTTCCGCATCCAGCCGGGAGGCGTCGGAAATATCCGTAATCAGCCTGTCGAGGCGTTTCACGTCATCCTTGACGATTTCAACCAGCCGGTCGCGCTGGTCTGTGTCGCGCACATAACCAAGGGATTCCACCGCGCTGCGCAATGAGGTCAGCGGGTTTTTGAGCTCGTGGGAAACATCGGCGGCGAAAGCTTCGATCGCATCGATACGATTGTACAGCGCGTTCGTCATGTCGCGGAAAGCGCCGGAAAGGTGACCGATTTCATCGCGGCGATGGGAGAAATCAGGAATTTCCTCGCGTTTGTTGATGCCCTTGCGCACTTTTTCAGCAGCCCCCGCAAGCCGGCGGATAGGCTCGGCAATCGTTCCTGCCAGCAGCAGCGACAACAAAACCGCAACAATGGCGGCAACCAAGAACATGCGGATGATGTGCCAGCGCTCGTTCGTCAGGGTCTCGTCGATTTCACCACCCTTCGTGGTGAGAACAAGCGCGCCCTGAACCGCATAGAAGCGCTGAATAGGCACGGCAACCGAAACAACAACCTCCTGCTTCTTGTTCACGCGCACCACGCTCACAGAAGCGCCGTTAAGGGCGGCGGTGATTTCCGGGAAGTCCTTGCCGTTGTCGATGCCATATTCTTTCTGCAACGGATAATCGGATGCAAACATCCACTTCTTGAATTGGTCCCATCCCCTAACAAAAATGTTCGGCTCTTCAACGGTCAGCGGGGGTAATTCGAACTCCAGAATCTGACCGCCTGATTGAAGCGAAGCGGAATCAACAAGCAGGCCGCCTTCCTGGTCGAAGATTCTTGCCTGGGTCTTCGTCGATTGAATGAGCTTGTCGAGAACCGGCGCTGCCCGCTCCGGATTAATCGGGAAGTCGAAGTTGCGCAGCATGTCATCATCGACAACCAGTGCCTTTCCTTCCTTGGAGGCAAGAAGCCGGTCTGGATCGATAATGACGGAGTTCGTATCAACAGTTGCAGAAGCCGCAATGGCTGCGGCGATGATTTGGCCTTGCGTCATCATTGCCTGCACACGGGCATCAATCAGGCCCTGGCGGAACTGATTGAGATAAAGAATGCCCGAGGCAAGAATTATAAGGCCGATAACGTTGATAAGGACGATGCGGCCGGTAAGGCTTCCCGGGCTGAACCAGGACAAGACCCGCTCAGCGCCGGATGCAGCCTTGTCGCCCGCAGCACTTGCCGCAGCTCCAAGGGCGGGAGCGTTTTCTTCCCGTGCAAATGCTTCGCGTTCGGTTTCAGCGACCATTCCGCCTCCGGCAGGGTCCTATGCCTTAGTCAGGACTCCTTGAAGCGATATCCTACACCATAAAGAGTCTCAATGGCATTGAAGCTGTTATCGCATGCCTTGAACTTTTTACGCAAACGCTTGATATGGCTGTCGATCGTGCGGTCATCCACATAAACCTGGTCATCATAGGCCGCATCCATAAGCGCATCGCGGCTTTTCACGATACCGGGGCGCTGGGCGAGTGACTGCAAAATCAAAAATTCAGTTACCGTCAGCGTTACCGGCTGAGCGCCCCAAGTGCACAGATGACGCTCAGGGTCCATCGTCAGTTTGCCACGCTCAATAGCGTGCGCCCCGTCATCGGCTGTAACCGCGGTGTCGCGCGGTGCGGCGCGGCGCAAAACAGCTTTTACCCGCTCAACCAAAAGCCGCTGTGAAAACGGTTTGCGGATGAAATCATCAGCACCCATCTTGAGGCCGAAAAGTTCGTCAATTTCATCGTCCTTCGAGGTCAGGAAAATGACCGGAAGATCGGAAATCTGGCGCAGTCTGCGCAATAGCTCCATACCATCCATGCGTGGCATCTTGATATCGAAAATGGCGACATCGGGCGGGTTGTCCTGCAAGCCTTGCAGTGCGGTTGCGCCGTCCGAATAAGTCTGCGTCCCATATCCTTCCGCTTCAAGAGCCATCGAAACAGAGGTCAGGATATGCCGGTCGTCATCAACAAGAGCGACGGTGGCCATTCGTTTCACCATGAGTTTGTTTTACCTCCGTGGAGCGATATGCCCGGATATGGGGCAAATTGTGGCAGAGCCAGTCGGGCCATGAAATTGCATTCCCAGCCTTGTTGCCTTGATTTCGCCATAATATAGGATGCGATTGCTGCGCTTTCCAGTAACTGTGCAAAAAATAAAGTGTAAAAGGGGCTATGGGCGCAAAAGAACGGACATTTTCAGGGGCTGAGGCAAAAGGGCTGATAGAGCGCGGGCGGACAGCGGCGCTGGCGACTGTCAGCGCGCCTGATGGTGCGCCGTATGTCTCGTTGGTAACGGTTGCAACCGATGGGGGCGGGGCGCCCATTATCCTCATTTCAGATTTGGCGGTGCACACACAAAACCTGAAAGAAGACGGGCGCGCTTCCCTGTTGTTTGAAGAATCATCAAACCTTGCAGAACCCCTCACCGGAGCGCGTGTGACGGCGATGGGAAGTTTTAGGCAATCGGATGCTAGTGATGTCCGTGCATGTTTTCTGGAGCGCCATCCGGATGCATCTCTTTATGCGGATTTTTCAGATTTTGCTTTCTGGCGTATGGATGTAGAAAAGGTACATGCGATTGCCGGGTTTGGCCGGATTGAGACATTGAGTGCGCGTGAGGTTTTCGGCGGGGCGGAATGACAGAAGGCAAGGGTATCGGCGTTGTTGCCGCCGGCCATCGGGTAACGGCAGGAACGGCAGCAGAAATTTTGCGGGCAGGTGGCAACGCGGCTGATGCAGCAATCGCGGCTATTGCCATGTCGTTTGTCGCAGAACCCGTTCTGGCCGCACCGGGTGGCGGTGGCTTCGCCATGGTGCGCGATGGAGCATCGGGCAAAGTTTCAGTCTATGATTTCTTCACGCAAACGCCGCGGCAAAAACGCGCCGGCAATGATGGTGAGCGCGAAATACATGCTGACTTCGGCACGGCAACCCAGTCATTTCATATAGGGCCTGCAACGGCGGCAACGCCGGGAATTTTTGCAGGGCTTGCCGCTATGCACGAACATGCCGCGAGCATGGATTTATCCGACCTTATGGCGCCGGCGGCCCACACAGCGCGGGCCGGGGTTACAATAACGCCGTTCCAGCATTACCTCTCAACGGTGGTTGCGCCTATTTTGACGGCCACCCAGCAAACCAGAGCCCTGTTTGCTCCTGACGGTGAAATGATACCGGTTGGAAAACCGTTTCATAATCCAGGCCTTGCCCAAGCAATTGAAACCATCGGAAAGGGCCGTTCAGGTTTGATTCAAGAGGCCATTGTGGAATTGCAGGATGGCCGCGGACACCTTACCGAGGATGATTTCAGCTCCTATAAGGTGGAAGAGCGCACCCCTTTGGAAGTGGCATATGAGGGCGCGAGGATTTATCTCAATCCGACGCCAGCTGCCTCAGGGCCCATGATTGCTCATTCTCTTGAGGCAATGGACGGAAAAATTGCTGAAGGAATGGCTGCGGCACTGAACAGTGCGGATGAAAACCGGCAGGAGTTGACCGGCGCTGCTGCCTTCAGGGGCACAACCCATGTTTCGGTCATCGACCGCCACGGCAATGCCTGTTCCGTGACCGTTTCAAATGGTGAGGGCAATGGCGAGCTGGTGCCGGGGTTTGGCTTCATGGTCAACAATATGCTTGGCGAAGAAGATGTGAACCCGCACCGGGCCGGTGAATGGCCGCTCAACACGCGCATGTCGTCAATGATGTGCCCGTCTCTGGTTGAGCATGAAGATGGCAGCATCACTGTTTTGGGTTCTGGCGGTTCAAACCGCATCCGGTCGGCAATATTCCATGTTCTGGTGCGCATGATCCGCAAAGGGTTTCCATTGGAAAAGGCAATCCGCGCACCGCGCATGCATATTGAGCGGGGCCATCTTGACGTTGAAGGTTTTTTCAAAGTGCCGGCCCTTGAGGCGCTCAAACGAAATTTTCCCGATCACCGAATCTGGCCGGAGCAAAACATGTTCTTTGGCGGCGTGCACGGCGCGCGCATGCGGATAGATGACACCTTTTCCGGCCATGGCGATGCGCGGCGCGATGGCATTGCTTTGGTAGTTGATTGATTTTGGATTTATGGAACCGGTAGTCATTTTTGCAGTGCTGGGCGCGGCGGTGATGCATGCCAGCTGGAACGCTGTCATCAAAGTCGGGCTCGACAAGTTCCTCTCAATATCGCTGATGAGCCTTTTTATGGGCGCCATATCCTTGGTGTTCATACCATTTGTCGATGTGCCGCAAGGCGTGACATGGATTTGGATTATCATTTCGGCAGCCCTGCACACCGGTTACAAGTTGCTGCTTATCAGGGCGTATTCTGTTGGTGATATGGGGCAGGTTTATCCCCTCGCGCGCGGTACTGCGCCGCTCATTACAGCAATTGCTGCAGCGGTTTTGCTGGGCGAAGGGCTGAGCCCGGCAATGATGGCTGGCATAGCGGTTCTGTGCGCCGGAATTTGGCTGATGTCTTTCAAGGGCGGCGGCGCTGCGAAAGAACTTAATCCCGCTGCAATTTGGTATGCGCTTGCCACTTCCGTTTTTATCGGAGGATACACCCTGACAGACGGTATAGGGGTGCGTTCCGCCTCGACCGTCGCAAGCTATGCGGCCTGGATGTTCGCAATCGACGGCTTCTGGATGGTGGCCGTTTGCATGATGGTCCGCGGGGCTGGTTCGCTGAGTGTTCTTGCCAGGCAATGGAAGACCGGATTGTTGGTCGGAGCGCTTTCTGTGGGTGGATATTGGATTGTCATGTGGGCAATGACACGAGCGCCAATTGCTGCCGTTGCCGCTTTGCGAGAGACGAGCGTGCTGGCAGCGCTTGTTATCTCCGTTCTTTTCCTGAAAGAGAAAATTACTCCCTGGCGCGCAGGCGCAGCGCTGTCAATCGTTGCCGGTGTGGTGATTTTGCGGGTGGGGTAAATCAGCCGGAAAACGTGTCCTTGTACGTCTCGCGCAATTGTGCTTTTTGCACCTTGCCCATGGTGTTGCGCGGCAAGGTATCGACGTAGAAAACCCGCTTTGGAACCTTGAACTTTGCAAGCCTGCCTGTAAGCGATGAGATTATGTCCGTCTCTTCGGGACCATCACCGTCAGCGGTTACGACGGCAATAACGCCTTCGCCAAAGTCCGGGTGCGGCACGCCGACAACGGCGCTTTCACCTATGCCGGCCATCTCATCAATCTCGGTTTCGACTTCCTTGGGATAGACGTTAAACCCGCCTGATATAATCAAATCCTTGGCGCGGCCAACGATTGTCACCCGGCCATCATCATCCTGCTTTGCAATGTCGCCTGTTATGAAATAGCCATCGGGGCGGAATTCTTCGGCCGTCTTTTCCGGCATTTGCCAGTAGCCGGCAAAAATGTTGGGGCCTTTCGCCTCCAGAACCCCAATCTCGCCATTAGCCAGTTCCTTTCCGCTATCATCTGCCACCCGCACATCAATGCCGGGCAGGGCATAGCCTACGGTTCCGGCAATGCGTTCCCCGTCATAGGGGTTTGACGTAATCATGCCCGCTTCCGTCATGCCATAGCGCTCAAGGATGCGATGGCCGGTGCGTTCTTCAAACTCGGTGTGGGTTTCTGCCAGCAAAGGTGCGGAACCTGAAATGAACAAGCGCATATCCCCGCAGAGCTCCTTGGTGAAACCGGGCTCTGCGAGCAGCCTGGTGTAGAACGTCGGCACGCCCATCATAACTGAGCCTGATGGAATGGCGCCGATAACCACACCGGCGTTGAAGTGGGGCAGCCAGATGATTTCCGATGCGTTCAGAAAGGCCGTGTTGAGGGCAACGTAGAGCCCGTGCACATGGAAAATCGGCAATGCGTGAATGAGAACGTCATCAGGCTGGAACCGCCAGTACTTGTGCAAGGTGAGGGCGTTTGACGAAAGATTGTCATGGGTCAGCATGGCACCTTTCGAGCGCCCGGTCGTGCCGGACGTATACAGCAATCCGGCCAAGTCATCACCGCTACGCATAACCGTCTCATGGGCTTCCGGCATGTTTGCGGCAAGTTCTGAAAGGCTGCCTTCGCCATCTTGGCCTAGGTCTGCAACGGCCTTCACGCAATGGCTTGCAGCTATTTTTTCGATATCTGCCAGTTTCGATTGATCGGCTACCACAATCTTCGGTTTGGCATCTGAGATAAAATAGTCGAGCTCGGCAGGGGTATAGGCGGTATTCAGAGGCTGATAGACGGCTCCTGCTTTTAAAACCGCGAGGTAGAGGAAAACGTTGGCAATGGATTTTTCCACCTGCACGGTTACCCTGTCGCCTGGTTCAACCCCCAAATGCTCAAGGGCATTTGCGTATCGGGCAACATAGGCGCTGAGTGTGCCATAGGTTATGGGCTGTGAACCGTTTGCCGGGCGCAGCGCAGTATTTTCACCGGCTTCATCAAACCGGGTTTCGAACTGGTGGTAAAGGTTGTTGTTGCTCATCTGCGGACTGTACACAAATTTCCTGGATTGCATGAGATTTTGACACTATTGGCAACTGCCCTGGGCGCGCTATCATCAATTTGTTTAAATCTTTTTGGTATAGCCACATGGCTGCCTGAAACCTTCATGGGAGTTGCGTGGTGAATAAGTCCTTCTTCCGCGATCTTATTGAGCAGATTGTCGATCGCGGCCGCTCGTTGACCAGCTTTTCGCTCGGCAATCACGATCATGGCGGCACCATAGAAACCCTGTCCAAAGGGCTGTTGTCTGGCCGTGGTGAATCTTCCGGCGTAGCGGTTGCACAGCATATTCTTGGCATTTTCGACATTCTCAATGAGGAGGAGAAAACCGCCTATTTCCGTTTTCTGGCCACAACATTCTCGCCGGACGAGGAAAAGGTGCAAAAAGCAGCATCAGCTTATGTGGAAGAACCGTCTCCGAAAACGCTGCGGAAGCTCTATAAGGCGATAGAACCGCCCCGGCAGGAGTTCTTCCGACGTCTGAACCTGGCGCCAGGCGGAACAGCGGCGATTGTGCGTATGCGTGCTGCATTGCTGGAGCGCTTGCTGGAAAATCCAGACTTGAAACCCGTCGACAGCGACCTTGCCCACTTGTTCGGCTCTTGGTTCAACCGCGGTTTTCTGGTGATGCAGCATATTGACTGGGCAACGCCGGCGAACATTCTGGAAAAGATTATCGAGTATGAGGCTGTCCACGAAATTCAGGGATGGGATGATCTCAAAAGCCGCCTCGATCCGGTGAACCGGCGCTGCTATGGCTTTTTCCATCCATCGCTGGTGGATGAGCCGTTGATTTTCGTTGAAGTGGCTCTGACACGCGAGGTTCCCGCCTCCATCCACGATCTTCTTGAGCCTCCCGAGGGCACAGATGCTGGCGATTCAACTACGGCGGTTTTCTATTCCATTTCGAACTGCCAGAAGGGCTTGCAGGGCACTTCCTTCGGAAGCTTCTTAATCAAACAAGTGGTGAGCGATTTGTCTCACGAGATGCCCGGGCTGAACACCTTCGTAACCCTGTCGCCGGTTCCAGGTTTCACACGCTGGCTTGGTAAAGTGAAAGACGATCTCAAAGTTGACCTCGAACCGCTGAGCGATCCTGACTGGGTGAAGTATCCGCAAAAAGCAGATGCTTTGCAAAAGGACCTGACCGGTTTGGCCGCACGCTACTTCCTGCAGGAAAAATCAAAGTCCGGAAAGCCGCTTGACCCGGTGGCCCGGTTCCATCTGGGCAATGGCGCGCGGCTGGAGCGGATAAACTGGATGGCCGATCTCTCCAGCCGGGGGTTGCAACAGTCAGCTGGCATTATGGTCAACTATCTTTATGATTTACGCGACATTGAGCGCAACCACGAAGCTTTCGCAGAACAGGGTGTCATTGCAGCCTCTTCATCGGTCAAGCGCGCCCTCCCGCCTTCATAAAACAGTTGTCGCGAGCTTCATCAGGTTTTCAAATTCTCTCTAATGCGGCCGGTAATTTCATTGAGCCCTGCGGCGCCACCCATCTCGTAAGGCACAAGATCGCCGCTTGCGAAGGACGCAAGTACCGCATCATCCAGCAGTTTTCCTGCCGTTGACATGTGCTCGCTGTTCAAGGTTTCACCAAGCCAGTCGAGCATCATGGCCGCTGAGAGGATCATGGCTGTCGGATTTGCCTTGCCGGTGCCGACAATGTCCGGAGCGGTGCCGTGGCAGGGCTGGAACACCGCATTGTCATCGCCAATATCGGCAGAGGGGGCAAGGCCCATTCCGCCCATGAGTGCAGCGCCAGCGTCTGACAGAATATCGCCGAACATATTCTCGGTAACCAGCACATCGTTGTCCCAGGGATTGCGAATGAGCTTCAGCGCCATTGCATCCACATAACAATGATCGGCGACCACATCCGGGTAGCGCTCTGCCGTGTCATCAAAAATATCCCGGAAAAAGGCCATGCTGCCCAGCACGTTCGCCTTGTCCACGCAGGTGAGACGACCTTCCTTACCCTGCTCCTTCCGGCGGCGCGCATACTCAAAAGAAAATTTGAACAGCCGTTCCGAACCCTTGCGCGTAACCAGCATCTTGTCGGTGGCATGGTTCTCATCATCTTGAGGCTTGCCCCGTTCGGCGAACAGCCCTTCCGTTGATTCTCTGATAAGCACCAAATCAAGGTTCTGCGCGCGCGGGTCTGCCAGCGGCACCGGCAAGCCTGGATATGTGCGCACCGGCCTGATGCCCGCATAAAGTCCCAGCTCTTCGCGAATATCGATCTGCGGCACAATCTCTCGCCCGTCCGGATAACGCACATCAGGCAACCCCATGGCGCCTAGCAAAATTGCGTCTGCCGCCCGCGCCGTCTCAAGAGCGCTTTCAGGCAACGCCTCGCCTGTGCGCTGGTAAAGGCCAGCGCCGGTTTCGATCTCGTCATAGCATAGAGAGAACCCGCCGGCTTTCCTGGCGAGCAACTCGAGAAGTTCAATGCATGGGGGCATTATTTCGGTACCGATACCATCACCGGGCATCACCGCAATGCGCACTTCATTTGATATTGTCATTGGCTATTTCCCCGGCTGTTCAATGCGGTGCAAAGTGGTAACGGTCTTGTCTTTCACAAGGCCGGCGCTGTCGGCAGCGAACTGCTTGAAATGGGCAGTATCCTGATGGGCCTTGAAGGCGTCTTCATCAGTGTAAAGCTCATACAGGAAGAACCTGGTTTCATCGTCTGGATCGATGCACACATCGAACTGATGGCATTCCGCTTCCGCTTCAAGGGAATTTCGGGCCTGGGCGCTCACGAGCTCTGTGAACGCGGTCACATTTTCAGGCTCTATGTTGAATGCTACGGCGACAACAAACATTAGTTCATTTTCCTATTCGGTCTAATTCGGAAACGCTTCGGTGAGTTCTTTTATTTGGGCATCAGTGAGGTAGCGGTGCGGCCTGTCATTTATCATCAGATAGAGCTTGGCCGTTTCTTCAAGCTCCTCGGCGCTGTAGACAGCCGCATCAAGTGCATTTGCCGAGACGATTGGCCCGTGATTTGCCAAGAGCATGGCGTGATGGTCGCGGGCGGTTTTGCGCACTGCGTCTGCAAGGGCCAAATCTCCGGGCCGGAAATAAGGCACAAGCGGCAGCTTGCCGATGCGCATAACATAGTAGGCCGTCATGGGCGGCAGCACGTTTTCTTCGTCAATATCTGCCAGGCAGGAAACGGCAACCGAATGGGTTGCGTGCAAGTGGACGATGGCGGCATCTTCAGAGCGTTCTTCATACATTGCCAGATGAAAATACGTTTCCTTGGAGGGTTTGTCGCCGCTCAAATGGGAACCGTCAAAGGCCACTTTTGAAATGCGCTCCGGCTCCAGAAATCCCATGCATGAATTTGTCGGGGTTACCAGAATGCCATCGTCAAGGCGCACTGATATGTTGCCCGATGAACCGCACCCATAGCCGCGCTCAAATAGTGAGCGGCCAAACTTTGCAATCTCATCGCGCAGGCGGTTTTCCGTTGAACCGGTCATGGCAAAACCTCAAACGCTGTGGAGAAAAAATCGGGCGCGCCGAAGTTCCCCGATTTAAGAGCAAGGGCGATAGGAGGATTTGAATTGCCCAATGTCCACGGTACACCGGGTGCTATCTCCGGGCCAATGGTGAGGGTTTCAATGCCCAGCGCTGAAACGACTGCGCCGGAGGTTTCACCGCCCGCAACTACCAGTTTGCGCACGCCGGCTTCAACGGCCCCACACGCAATTTCCCCCATGGCCTGCTCAATAAGGCCGGAGGCTGTTTCCTGGCCGAGTTCCGATTGAGCGTTTGTGAGTGCTTCAGGTGTCGTGGTGGAATAAACCAGGCATGGGCTTCTGCGTTTTTCTGCAATGAAACTCAACGCGCTGCGCACCACGCCGTCCTTGTCTGTTGCCAGCTGTTGCGGTTCGATCTTCCATGCAGAGGCACGTGCCTTGAAGGCGGCAACTTGTGCGTTCGTCGCCTCAGAACAACTTCCTGAGATGACCAGTCCAGCACTGATCTTCGGCCAGTCAATGGGTTGCGTTTCCGATTGCAACAGGCCGCGTGCGCGGAACAAGTCCGGCAGACCTATAGCCAGCCCGGATCCGCCGGTCATCAACGGCATATCAAAACCTGCCTCGGCGAGGGTGCGCAGATGTTCATCTGTAAGCGCATCGGCAATAGCAAGGCGGCAAGCGTCTTTCTTGTTAGATTGAAGCCGTTTTCTGACGGCGTCAGGTCCAGCGGCAACTTCAGTAAATGACACAAGGCCAACCTTGGAGCGGGATTGGCGCGCCAAAACGTCGACGAGATTGGGGTCAGTCATTGGGGTGATGGGATGGTGCCGCATGCCGGTTTCTGACAAGAGCTTGCCGCCGACAAAAAGGTGTCCCTGATAAACGGTACGGACATTTTCGGGCGCGGCCGGGCAGGCAATCGTCATGTCCGTGCCGAGTGAATCCATCAATGCTTCCGCCACAGGCCCGATATTGCCGTCATCGGTTGAATCGAAAGTGGAGCAATATTTGAAGAAAAACTTATCTGCCCCTTGTTCACGTAGCCAGCTCAGCGCCTTGAGTGATTGACTCACAGCATTGGTTGCGGGGATGGAGCGTGTTTTCAGGGCAACCACCACGCCGTCATGGCTTTTTGCCTCTTGCACATTTGCGGGATTGCATGCGGAAAGGCCGTTGAGCTGGATGCACCGCATGCCCTGCCTTGTTAAAACGTTGGCAAGGTCCGTGGCCCCGGTAAAATCGTCTGCTATACACCCCACCAGCACGCTAATTCCCCTCGCCGCGGAATGTCGATTTCCGCACATTTATTTTTGACGCCGGCGGGAAATTGCACCTGCGCACCATTTAACGTATACATTAATTATGAAGCATTGGAAAAACAAGAGCGCAAATGCCGAACAAGAACGATAATCCCCGCCGATCGCTCGTCGATACGGCCTATGAAGAAATGCGGACGCGAATTTTCGAAGGCGACTGGCAGCCGGGCTACCAGGCCTTGGAAGAGGCCATTGCACGCGATCTCAAGATGAGCCGAACGCCTGTGCGCGAGGCCCTGATCCGTCTGGAACGGGAAGGGCTGGTGGAAATTCTCCCGCGCCGGGGCATGCGCGTGGTGGCAATTTCGGCAACAGATATGCGCGAGATCTATGAAGTGGTTACGGTGCTCGAATCTGAAGCTGCAGCACGAATTGCGCGCATGAACCCGAGCCAGGACTATCTCAAGCCATTGCAAGCAGCTGTCGATGGCATGGAAGAGGCGTTGGGCAAGAACGATCTCAGTTCCTGGGCAAAGGCAGACGAAGCGTTCCATCATGGATTGCTGCGCCTTTCCGGCAATTCTCGCCTGGCGCAAATGGCTATGAGTGTGCAAGACCGTATAAAGCGGGCACGGCTTGCCACCTTGAACGACCGGCCCTTGCCATACCGCTCCAATGATGATCACCGGGCGCTTATCGAGGCCATTTTCAGTGGCGATGTGGAAGCTGCGCGGCGCATCCACACCCAGCACAAGCAAAATGCGATGCAATTGATTACCGGTATCCTTGAAGAAAAGGAACGCACGGGCGCCGACTGAAATGAAAGAGTTCAGCGCGGCAGGCACTTGCCAGGCCGCGCTTGCAACCTGCGCTCCCGGTACAATAGGTAAAGGCCGCTGCCGATGACGATAGACGCGCCTGCAATTGTCCAGGCGTCTGGAACATCGCCAAAGAACAAGTACCCCATTGCCGCCATTGAAACGATCTGTGTGTAAATGAACGGTGCCAGCACCGGAGCAGGCGCCATTCTGTGGGCCTGGCTCAACATGTGATGGCCAATGCCGCCGCACAGGCCCATGATGACAATCAGAAGCCATTCAAAACCGTCCGGCGGGACCCAGACAAATGGCGCAGCGGGTGCTGCGGCCACCGCGCCGACAACTGATGCGTAGAAAACTGATGTTTTAGAGCTGTCGACCGCGCCGACTTTGCGTGATGCAATGAGGTAGAAGGCAACGGACAGCGTACTTGCAAGCGATAGAAGCATTGCCCAGTGGAAGCCATCCGTACCCGGCCTGATGATGACCAGTACACCAAGGAAACCGAAGGCCACGGCAATCCATCGCCGCGGCCCTACAGCTTCACCCAGCAAAGGCACCGAAAGGGCGCAGACCCAGAGCGGACTTGAGAACATGATTGCGGAGGTCTGATCAAGGCGCAAATATTTCACGGCGACAAAATTGGAAAGGGTGGCTGCGAGAAGAAGTAGCCCACGCACTATTTGCAGTTTCGGCGCCTTGGTGATGAACAGTGATTTGCCGCCGGAGAACCAGACAAAAACCAGCGCATAACCCACCGCAAAGACATAGCGGAGGAATACGGTCTGGGCCACGGGCAGGCTGGCGCCCAGAAATTTTGCGCATGAATCAAGGCCAGCAAAAAAGATGAACGCACCGATCATCAATGCGATGCCGCCCAGACGTGCTTTTCCCTCGTCCATGGCGGCTTATTCGGATGGCTCGAGATAGTCGGCAATGTAGTAGCGGACAATCTCCTCCAGGCTGTTCTCGCGCGGCAGACCGAGCGCTGCCGCCCTGTCATAGTGTGTGTCGAGTGGCCAAGTGGCGACGATTTCCTCAATAAAGGGATCGGGCTCAACTGATATTTGCCCCAGGGGCCGGTTTCCCGCTGCAGCTATAAGGGCGGCAATCATCTCTTCCACCGTCACTGTGAGGGCGGGCAAGGATAGAGCGCGGTCTGTGCCAAGCTTTTCGCCCGTCAGTTCATGCAGCGCGATAATGCCGTCAACAATTGCCCTGTAACCCAAAAGAGGCATGACCGTCTCAGTCTTCACCGGCAAGGTAAAATCGACACCGTTAAGCGGTTCGCGGAAAACGCCGCTCACAAATGATGAGGCGGCAGCATTTGGTTTGCCCGGCCTGATGATAACCGTTGGAAGCCGGGCCGACCGCCCGTCAATAAATCCCTTCCGGGTATAGTCGTTTATCATCAGCTCCCCGATGGCCTTTGTCATGCCATAAGTGGTTTGCGGATTTTGCTTTGTATCATCGCCAACGCTTTTTGGCATGTGATCGCCGCCGAATGCTGCGATCGAACTGGCAAACACCACACGCGGCGTGCTGGCGCGGCCTCGTGCTGCCTCAAGAACATTGCGGCCGCCATCAAGATTGACCCGCATGGCCAAATCAAAATCCTGCTCGCCGCCACCGCTCACCACGGATGCCAGATGAAAGATCGAGATATCGTCCCGGTCGACAAGGGCGCTGACGGCTTTTTCATCAGAAATATCGCCTGCAACAATCGAAATGCGTTCATCCAGCCCGGCAGGTTTCGTATCCGGTATCAACGCATCGAAAAGAACCATCTCGTCGATTTGAGCAAGCTGGCCGTCAGGCCCTGAGACCTTTTCTTTCTCCAGCAACCGATTTGCCAGCCGGAAACCGATAAAGCCCGTGCCGCCTGTGATGAGTATTTTCATGTTGCCCCCGAGTTTAAATTGACCCTAACGTATACATTGAGCAGGTGCACATGAAATATGTGCATGTTGGCCATGCGCGGCGGGCAGCGTGGAAAATCGTTTCATGGGTTTTGGGAAGATGCCGGAAAAGAGCTTGAGGGTTGCTGCCGCCGGAACTGGATTTTTCAGCCAGTTTCATTTCGATGCCTGGTTGCGCTTGCCGGTGGATGTTGTTGGGGTTTGTGATTTAGATGAGGCCAGGGCAGGGGTGGTTGCCGGGCAGTTCGATGGTGCGGGTGTGTTTACAGATTTTGAGGCGATGCTTGATGAAACATCGCCGGACATTGTGGACATCATAACCCCGCCGCCCACTCATTATGCATTCGTGAGTGCCGCTGCCCGGCGTGGTATTACGGCCATATGCCAAAAACCGTTTTGCAACTCGCTTGAGGAGGCCGAGAAACTGGTGCGCCTCTTGCAAGAGAAGGGCGCATTATGCGTGGTGCATGAAAACTTCCGGTTTCAGCCCTGGTATGGGGAACTCAAAAAGTTGATTGACGAAGGCGCAGTGGGTACGCCTTACCAGGTGGCGTTCCGGCTGCGCCCCGGCGATGGGCAAGGCCCGCAGGCCTACCTTGACCGCCAGCCCTATTTTCAGGATATGGAGCGCTTCCTGGTGCACGAAACAGCAATTCACTGGATTGATGTGTTCCGTTTCATGTTTGGGGAAGTCTCAGCAGTAACCGCCCGGCTTACCAGGTTCAATCCTGCTATTGCCGGTGAAGATGCGGGATTTATCATTTTTGAATTTGCAAATGGCGCACGTGGGTTGTTTGACGGTAATCGGCTGGCTGACCATGCGGCGGAAAACCGCCGGCTGACTATGGGCGATATGCTGATTGATGGATCCGGCGGCGCAGTGCAACTGAACGGGGATGGTGAAATATTCCTTCGCCGGTCCGGTTCGAACCAATCCGCGCAACATGAGTATGATTGGCAAGATATCGGGTTTGGGGGTGATTGTGTCTACCGGCTTCAGGCTCATGTTCTCGCTCATCTCACTTCTGGGAGGACGCTGTGGAACTCTGCTGAGGATTATCTCACCAACTTGCGCATAGAAGAGGCGGTTTACCGCTCAGCAGAAGAGGGCATCACGATCAAGTTTTAAGCCGTTTCGCCCACCTGTTGCTGGCAATAGGTTTCCCGGGTGAGAAACACCGCAAACAGCCCCAGTACGGCGAGCGCCAGAATACTTATAAAGGCGATGTCGTACATTTGCCGGCTATAGACCCTGATGCCTTCGCGCATGGCGCCATCCCACTGCCATTCCAGTAAGAGCCCGATAATCGGCTGCAAGATAGCGCCGGCCCCAACTGTCATCATGTTGACAAGGCCGGTCACCGTGCCGTGGACACGGTGCGGTGCGACTTCCTTGGCGAATGCATAGGTGCTCGTCATGCCCGCACCATTCAGCCCCAGCAAAAAGATGACGATAGCGGTCATCGACAACGGCAGGTCGGGGCCGAGGAAAAGAACATAAATCAGCGCGACATTGAGAAAGGCCGCGATCGCGATGGGCGGCTTTCTACGCCCCAGGGCATCTGAGAACCAGCCACATATCGGTGCGCCGCAGGCAAAGCCGATGAGTATCAGCGAAGTGTAACCTGCAGCTTCCGGACGGGCGAGGCCATAGCGCTCCATCAGATAGGGCACACCCCACAGCCCGCCAAAGGCAAGCATGGGGCCGGAACACGCCATGGCGATAAAGCCGATGGCCCAGACTTGCTGCAGTCTCAGGGTCTGTGCAAATTTCTGCCATAGGGAGCTCTCGTGTGTGGCTTCGGTGGCCGCCGGATGCCACCCGGTGGCTTCTTCGGGCGTGTTGCGCACCACCAACCAAATGGTAGCAGACAGGATGAAGGCGAAAACCGCAGCAGCCGCCATCACCGGGCGCCAGCCATATATAACCACTAAAGCAGCGAGTGGTCCCTGGCCCATGACGCCGGACATAAGCCCGGCAAACATGGTAACGCCGGAAAGAAAGGCAAACCTGCGCGGCGGGAACCAGCGGGCAGCAAGGGTTAGCGTTGCGACAAAGGCAACGGCTGTTCCCGTGCCCACCAGAATACGCCCCACATAGGCAACTTCAACCTGGGGAGCGACAGAGAAAATCAAGCTCCCCATCCCTGCCAGCAACATGGAAAGCGACAGCATGATGCGCGCTCCCCATTTATCCATCAGCGCGCCGATGGGCACCTGCAGGCCGGCGTAGAAGTAAAAGTACAGCGCAGACAAATTTCCCAGCACCGCAGCGCCCACGTCGAACGAACGCATCAGGTCGTCCACCATGGCCGACGGGGTGACCCGCTGGAAGAATGCATAGCCAAACGAAATGCATCCCAGAGCGAATATAATCCGCCCGCGCCAGTTGTAAGTCTCACTCGATTGCGAAATTTCGGACATGATAAAGAGTTTCGTTGCGCACGAACTTGACGTTCTACGCACTTGCGCATCGTGAGGGAATGAAAAAATCAACCGCAAATCAAAGAAGCCGCCGGAAGATGCGGCGGCTTCTTAAGCTTGTTAAATCTGAGCTGTTGTACTTATTCGTCAGAAACGTCCGTATTATGTTTGCCGGACGCGCTTTTGTTCTTGTCTGAATTTTGTTTCTTCACCTTGTTGAAGAAACCAGATGCATCGCCGGTGTTCATCTCACCTTCGCAGAACGGCTTGCAGCGGTAGGACTTACGCCCGGCGCTGGAATAGATTGCCAGGCCGAATTTATCAGAAGGGCCAACCAGCACATCCATATTGGCGATTTGCTCACCTTCCTTGGAAAGGATGATAATGTTCGTTGTGCCAAAAGCCTTGCCTTGAACAACAAGCATGCGCCCGCTGCGCAAATTCACATCAGCAATTCCCGGATTGCCAACAATAATTGTTCCGGGCTTGCCGGTAAGCTGCACCACACGGGCCTGATCAACAGGAACTTCTATGGTGGCCCCTGCCATTGCTGTAGATATCGAGCCTACTGCTGCCATCGCCAAAATACCGATAAGGCCGAGGCCGGCGAGCGTAGCGCGGATAAAGTTCGCGTCGCGGTTCATTTCCGTGTTCCTTCTGTCTTCCCAGCAAATCTCACGCGTTTTCGGGTTCGCCTGGGGGAGATTTATTTCTCATCCACCAGTAGAAGACCTTAAAATGGTGAAGGAAGACTTACGAAAACGAATAAATTCGGAATTTTATTTGGAACCGGCGTCCTATTCTTGCGCCTAAATATATAATATGTTTCTGGCGATTTCCGGTGCCCTGGTTCTCAAAGGCGTGAGTTTGACGATATTCGCAATCAAATCTGTATACGGAAGTGGCCTCTCTTCTGCAAAGTAATCAGCGGTTAACCAATCTATATCGGGTTTATAAGTAAAAAATCATTATTACTTAGATTGTACATTATTAATACTTGTAGAAATAAAGATTTACCAAGATTTAACCAAATACAAAGTGAATTAATACGGTAAATGACTTGAACGTTGCATTTAACTTCGTGTTAAATTCTCAGGGATAGATTGGCCATAGTTCCGGTGCAGGAGCACTTGTTCTTTGAACCGGGCTGGTGCTGTGAAAACTGAGTAAGTAAGGAGTATGAGTAATGCTTTCACGTTTCTTCAAAGACGAATCTGGTGCTACTGCTATTGAATATGGCCTGATTGCTGCTGGTATCGCTGTTGCGATCGTTGTTGTAGTCGGTCAGGTAGGCAGCAGCCTCGTGACCACGTTTACCGCAGTTGAGACCAATCTCACTCAGTAAGCGACGAGCCTTACGCGGCGACTAAACTAAAAACACGCCGCTACTCCTGAACATTTTGGGAGGCGACAACCGGCAGATGCTCTGCCGGTTGTCTTTATATATGCGCGTAAAAAAATTCAGTCCGATTACACAAATCTAATCAGCATAAAGACAGTCTTCAATGTTTCGTTTGGCTTTATCTAAAATTTTCCAGAAAATTTTACCTCGAATTTACACCAATCTGTGAAACTGCACTCCACTAAAGAGCGGGGTTGGGTTGCTTGCTCTGTGCTCATGGCGATTTAGATGGAGGGAGCCTTGGCCGACATTCTGGTACTTCTGGTGTTTCCGGCGCTGATCATTGCTGCCGCCGTCACCGATATTTTTACCATGACCATCTCGAACTGGATTTCAATCATCCTGGTCGCCGCATTTGGTCTGGCAGCATATCTCACCGGCATGTCGGGTTCAGAAACAATGTCACATCTGGCCGCCGGCTTTCTGGTTCTGTGCGTTGGCTTCGGTTTGTTCTGCTTTAACATTATTGGCGGCGGCGATGCCAAGTTTCTTGCCGCAATCGCTTTATGGTTCGGCTTTGGGGACATCTTGTCCCTGTTAATGGTCACCGCCTTGTTTGGCGGGCCGCTGTGTCTGCTTCTGGTGATTTTGCGCAAACATCCCTTACCAGGATGGTTTGCCGATCAGGAATGGGCAAAGAGGCTTCATTCCAAAGATACCGGCGCGCCTTACGGTGTGGCAATCGCAGCCGCCACACTGGTTTTATATGCCGATACTCCAGTAATGGAGGCGTTTGTTTTGTGATGACAGTATTTCGCAAAAAAACTCGACGATCTGAAAGAATTATTCGAGTTGATAGAAAGTTTATCACTTCTATTAACCATAATTTGACCATTTCCCGTGCACCCTCAAACAAGACCGGTGCACGGCAAATCAGGCTGCTGTCCGGTTAATTCAAGTTGGGGCTGGGAAAGATGCAAGTTAAAAGAGTTATGGTGTTAGGTTTGGCCCTCGGTGCAGCTGTTGTTGCCGGGGTGCTTGCGAAAAACATCCTCACGGAGAAAACCGTTGAGATCGTCCAGACGCCGAGCGAGGAAACCATTCGGATACTGGTCGCTGCGAAAGACATTCCCCTGGGCAACCAGCTCACGGAGAAGGGCATTCAGTGGCAGACCTGGCCGAAAAAGGCAGTCTCGTCGAAGTACATTACCAAGGCGAAAGTGCCTGACGGCTTAAGCAAATATGCAAGAGCGCTTGCCCGCACGGGAATTATTGCCGGCGAGCCAATTCTTGAAAGAAAACTCATTTCTCCAGAGACCGGCGGGTTTATGGCTGCAATCTTGCCCAAGGGCATGCGCGCAGTTTCATTCAAGATATCCGCTGACACTGGCGCAGGTGGTTTCATACTTCCAAACGACCGTGTTGACATTATTCTTACGCGTAAAGTCAGGATGAAAAAGGGCAGTGAAGAAGCGCATGTGTCTGAAACGGTCCTGAAGAATGTTCGCGTCCTCGCGATTAACCAGACTTTCCGCGAGAACGAAAAAGGTGACCAGGTTATCGTCGGCAAAACCGCAACGGTGGAGCTACGCCCTCAGCAGACCGAAATCTTGGAAGTTGCTGATTCCATGGGCGCTCTCTCCCTGTCTCTGCGCTCAATTGCGGAGACTTCCGGCAAGCTCGGCGATGCTGGCCCCAAATCTGCAGAAAACTTCTCTAGCGGCCGTGGAGGCGGCGGTGTGGCGGTTATCCGCTACGGCTCCACCTCAATCATCCACGGCAATCAGTAAGGAATCCGGTTATGATCAGGTGTTCGACGATCAGAAAATCCACTTCTAAGGACCATGGCCGGATTCCCGTGAGATGGGCATTTGCTGCCTTGGTTGTACTCCTCTTCGCCGCAGTGGCCCAGCATCCCGGGTTCGTATCACAGGCGGAAGCGGGCAATCGTGCGGTTAGAATTGCCAAGGGCGAAACCGACCGCAAACTCCATATCGGCGTCAACAAAACCGTAGTTGTGCGGTTGCCGGTGGCAGCGCGCGATGTGCTTGTCGGCAACCCGGAAATGGTTGATGCCGTGGCACGCACGCCATATACGGTCTATCTTTTCGCTAAGAAAATCGGCGAAACAAACGTCTTCTTCTTTGATGGCCAGGGCCGCCAGGTGCTGAGCCTGGATATAGACGTTGGCCGCGATGCTACCGCACTGAAAAACGTCTTTAACCGCATTATGCCGGGCAACCACATCAAGGTTGATTCGGTCGGTGAAACGGTTGTTCTTTCCGGTAAGGTGCGCAGCGCCGAAGATTCAGCACAAGCCTCGATGATTGCGGCAAAGTATGTCGGCGACAAGGAAAAAGTTGTCAACACAATCACCATCGCAGACAAGCAGCAAGTCCTGTTGAAGGTGCGCGTGGTCGAGGTTCAGCGCCAAGTGCTCAAACAACTCGGTGTCGATGCCGCCGGTTTGATCAAAATTGGTAACGCTAGCGTGGGTTTGATATCGGGCAATCCGTTCACCGTGGCCGGCCAAGCTTTGAACGGTAGTGCCATTGGTGAGTTTGCGGGTAATGGTGTCTTCGGCGCCGTTTCAGGTGATGGCAACTTTGCCGGCGCGCTGCGGTTGATGGAGCGCGATGGCATGATCCGCACGCTTGCCGCGCCGACTTTGACGTCAATCTCCGGTGAATCGGCAAAGTTCCTGGCCGGTGGTGAGTTTCCGGTGCCCGTCAACAGCGGCGACGATGGTATCACGGTTTCCTTCAAACCTTTCGGTGTAGGCCTTGGATTTACGCCGGTGGTTCTGAACGAAAACCGCATCAATCTGAAAATCTCAACGGAAGTTTCAGAAATCTCGTCTGAAAACCAGGCGAGCGTTGGTGCAGGCGGAACAATCAGCGGCGACGCTGAAACGGCGGTGTTCAACCAGAATAAGTTCATCATCCCATCACTGCGGGTGCGGCGCGCTGAAACAACCGTGGAAATTGGTTCTGGCGGATCGCTTGTACTTGCCGGGCTTATTTCAGAACGCTTGCGCCAGGACATTAACGGCATTCCGGGGATGAAAGATGTGCCCATTCTTGGAACGCTTTTCCGGAGCCGTGACTTCCAGCGCAATGAAACCGAGCTGGTGGTGATGGTTACCCCGATCATCGTCAAGCCTGTTAGCGAACAACAGATTGCCACACCGCTTGACCGTCTCATTGATCCTTCTGATGTCGATACGATCCTGTTTGGCCGCCTCAACGCGGTGTACGGACGGGCCGATGAGATGCCACGCGGCACCTATCACGGCGAAGTTGGATACATTCTCGAGTAGTGCAGGTTGGAGGAATAACCATGTCGAGTAAAAACGTAAAATCCGCAACCCGCACAGTGCCAATTATGGCAATTGGGCTTGCCGGAGCACTTTTGGCAGGTTGTCAGTCGATGCCAGCCAACAACGAAGATTTGGCGGCCAACCCGGGCGTCCAGTACTGGCAGCGCTATCCGATTGATGTGGAAACAGGCCAAGTGCGTATGCAGGTGCCGACAAGTCACGGCGCGAACTTCACCCCAACACGGGAATCTGAAATTCGCAAGTTTGTCGCCCGCTATCCATCAACGGCAGCCGGCAAAATGGTGATTTCCACCCCATCAGGCGGTGGCTCGAAGGCAAACGCTGTGTCTGCCCGCGTCTCGCAAATAGCGTCGCAGGAAAATGTGCCCTACCGCTTGATCGTTCATAAACGTCATAAGGCGAGCAAGGGTTCACCGGTTGTCATTTCCTACCAGCGTCACTTTGCAGTTACCGAAAAGTGTGGCGACTGGTCTCGAAACATGGCCGTGACCGGCGAGAACAGGCCGTATGAGGATTTCGGTTGCTCGTCGCAGCACAATCTCGCCGCGATGGCCGACAACCCGCGTGATCTTGTAACGCCGCGCGCCATGAGCCCGCTCTACGGCACACGCAACGATGTAGTTTACGACAAGCATATCCAAGGCAAGAAGACCAGCTCCCAGCGTGACACGGATGCGTCTGGTGCAGTCAGTGAAGTTGCCAACTAAGGATTTGAGGTGGGAAAGAGAAGATGAGCGATCAAGCACAAAAGATCGAACCACAGCTTAATGAAGAAGCCGCGGTTCAGCAGGCGCCCGCCGCAAAGGATAAGTCAGTTGTTGCTGACATTCCACGGATTTCGATCCAGGCGTTTTGTGAAACAGAAGCGATAGCCTCTGCTCTGCAGGGCGCGGCATCGGACCGGCGCTTTTCAAAGGCACACACCAACATTCAGCTAGGTGGCATTTCGGCGGCGACCCAATGGTTTTCGCAGGCTCCGACACCGAATGTGCTGATCATTGAATCCCGCGCCATGCGCGATGGAATGCTTGGCGAACTTGCCGAGCTTGCAAAGGTTTGCGATGAGACGACGAAAGTCGTGGTTATCGGCCATGTCAACGACGTGCTGCTCTACCGGACTTTGGTTTCGCAAGGGGTGAGCGAGTACATTGTCGCACCTGTAAACGAGCTTCAGATTATCGAGAGCATTTCGAGCCTTTATTCAAAGCCTGATGCAGCACCTGTTGGCCGGGTATTTGTTTTTGCCGGTGCAAAGGGCGGTGTTGGTTCCTCGACATTGGCGCACAATGTGGGGTGGGTCATCTCTGAGATGCTCGCCGATGACGTGGTGATTGCAGATCTGGATCTTGCTTATGGTACTGCCGGGCTGAACTTCAATCAGGATTCATCGCAAGGCATTGCTGAAGCGCTGGGTGCACCGGACCGGCTTGATGAAATGCTCATCGACAGGTTGCTGACAAAGTGCTCCGAACGGTTGAGTCTTTTGACCGCACCGGGGGCAGTCGACCGTGACTTTACAATTGAAGAGGAGACCCTTGACATTATCCTTGATGTTATCCGCCATTCCGTGCCGACGGTTATCGTCGACATGCCAAACGTCTGGGCGCCCTGGGCACGCCAGACCTTGATGAAAGCGGACGAAATCGTAATTACCGCAACGCCGGAAATCGCCAGCTTGCGCAATACGAAAAATCTCGTCGACATGCTGGCCGCCAACCGGCCTAACGATAAGAAACCCTATTTGGTGCTGAACATGGCCGCTGTTCCAAAACGACCCGAAATTTCAGCCGCGGATTTCAGCAAGGCGATCGGTATCGAGCCCAACGTTGTTATTCCGTACGACCCTGTGACGTTCGGCACAGCTACGAACAATGGCCAGATGGTGTTTGAAGTCGGGCCGAAGACCAAAGCCGCTGAATCAATGATGACGCTTGGCAAGCTTGTAAGCGGGCGTTCGGAACCAGGTACAACTAAGAAGTTCAGCCTCGGGCCATTGATTGGGAAGCTGACCGGCAGGGGAGCTGAGTAAGTATGTTTGGAAAACGCGGGGATTTGAGCGGACAATCGGCGCCGCCGCAGGGTAATCCCGCCAGTGGTGTGCCTGCGGTTGTTGACGAAAACGCACATCCTGCATCAAGCGGTAATAATCCTGTTCCTGATCTACCGCCAATGCAATCAGGCGCCAATCCTGCCGAAGATGCGAACGGCCTGCCGGTAAAGGGCGGTGGTTCCCAACCTCCTGTCATGCCCGCTCAGGAGGAGAAAAAGAAGCAATCCCAAAAGCGTTCCGACGACTACTACGACATCAAGACGACGATTTTTAACGCTCTGATTGATGCGATTGACCTGACCAAGCTTTCGCAGCTGGACAGGGCGGCTGCGCGTGAGGAAATCCGTGATATCGTCAGCGAGATCATTGCAATCAAAGATGTAATGATGTCGATTGCCGAGCAGGAAGAGTTGCTTGAGGACATCTGTAACGACGTCCTTGGCTATGGTCCGCTTGAGCCGCTGTTGGCCCGTGATGAAATTGCCGACATCATGGTCAATGGCTCTAATACCGTTTACATCGAAGTTGAGGGTAAAATTGAACCCACCGGCATTCGCTTCCGGGACAATCAGCAGCTGATGAACATCTGTCAGCGGATTGTTAGCCAGGTGGGCCGCCGGGTCGATGAAGCAAGCCCGATTTGTGACGCCCGCCTGCCAGACGGTTCCCGCGTCAATGTCATTGCGCCTCCATTGGCAATTGACGGCGCTGCGCTCACCATTCGTAAGTTTAAGAAGGATCGCCTTCGTCTGACCGATCTGGTGAACCTGAAGTCGGTGACACCGGAGGGCGCCAAGATTCTGTCAATTATTGGCCGGGTCCGCTGTAATGTTCTGATTTCTGGCGGTACGGGCTCCGGTAAAACGACGCTGCTGAACGCACTCACTGGTTTTATCGAAGAAGACGAACGCGTAATCACTTGCGAGGATGCTGCAGAACTGCAATTGCAGCAGCCTCACGTTGTGCGCCTGGAAACCCGCCCGCCGAACCTTGAAGGTGAAGGCGAAATCACCATGCGTGATCTCGTCAAGAACTGCCTGCGCATGCGCCCTGAGCGTATTATAGTTGGCGAGGTGCGTGGACCTGAAGCGTTCGATTTGCTGCAGGCGATGAACACCGGCCATGACGGCTCAATGGGAACTCTCCACGCAAACACACCGCGCGAAGCTCTCTCGCGCCTGGAATCAATGATTACCATGGGTGGCTTCGCCCTGCCTTCCAAAACCATCAAGGAAATGATTGTCGGCTCGATCGATCTCATCGTTCAGGCGGCGCGCTTGCGCGATGGTTCGCGCAAGATCACCCACATTACCGAGGTGGTCGGCATGGAAGGTGATGTCGTCATAACCCAGGATTTGTTTGTGTTCGATATTGAAGGTGAGGATGCGTCCGGGAAAATTATGGGCCGTCACCGCTCGACCGGAATTGCCAGGCCGCATTTTTGGGACCGCGCCCGCTATTATGGTGACGAATTTGCGCTTGCAGAGGCTCTCGAGGCCGCTGAACTGAGGAACTCTAACGAAATTTGATGGGCTGGAAACCGTGTTGAGTGACGATCTAATCCAAATCCTTGTACTTGCTGTCTTCGGCATCGCTGTCGGCGCAATTCTTTATGTCGTGGCGCTGCCATACTTGACCGGCGAGCGGCGTGGTCAAAAACGCATGGCGCAAGTTTCCGGCGGCCAAACGGACTCTTTTGCCAAAAAATTGCTTGGCCCGGAAACGGACAGCAAGGACGCCCGCCGCAAACAAGTGCAGGACACGCTCAATCAGATCGAGGAACGTGAAAAGGAGCGAAAGAAGCGCCTGACCATGGATATGATGTTAAAGCAGGCCGGTTTAAACATTTCTGTCCGCATGTTTTGGTTGCTCAGTATTGCATTCGGTGGCCTGGTTTTTGCCGGGTTTTTTGCATTTGGGAATTCAATCTATCTTTGCGCTGCAGCGGCATTTGCTGCGGCATTCGGCGTTCCGCGCTGGTTTGTCGCGTTCAAGCGAAACCGGCGCCAAGCATTGTTCCTGGCAGAGTTCGCCAACGCTATCGACGTCATCGTTCGCGGCCTTAAGGCGGGCTTGCCGGTCAACGACGCGTTGAAAGTGATCGCAACGGAATCTGTTCCCCCGGTGGGGCCTGAATTTGCCGAAGTAGTAGAAGGCCAGCGTGTGGGCATCACCATTGAACAGGGCATTGAACGCATGTTCGAGCGGGTTCCATTGGCTGAGGTGAACTTCCTCGCCATTGTTATCGGTATCCAGGCAAAATCCGGGGGCAATCTTGCGGAGGCGCTCGCCAATCTTTCAACGGTTCTGCGCGACCGCAAAAAAATGAAGGCGAAGATCAGGTCGGTTTCTCAAGAGGCGAAATCTTCAGCGGCCATCATTGGTTCATTGCCGCCCCTGATCATGATTTCGCTCTATCTCCTCAGGCCGGATTACATCTCTTTATTGTGGACCGAAGAACTCGGCAAAACCATGCTGGTAGGATGCGCAATCTGGATGACAATTGGCATTTTGATCATGCGCAAGATGATCAACTTCAAAATTTGATGGTTGGGGAAGAACACAATGGTTGATTTTGTAACAAAATATCTTGATCCCACATCGGTTGCCATCGGGTTGATCGTGCTTGCCACCTTCGCAACGGTTGTCACTTTGGTGATGCCCTTATTGGAAAGCGACAAGTTGCGTTCCCGAATGAAGGCGGTTTCCGACGAAAAAGAGCGCTTGAAAGCGCGCAACCGTGAGCGGTTGATGGATAATCAGAACAGGGCCCAGCTGCGCGAGAAACCACAAGGGTTCATGGTGCAGATCATCGAACGGCTCAATCTGCGTAAAATGCTTGAAGCAGGCGAAACTAGGGACAAGCTTCGCATGGCCGGATTGCGAGGTCAGGCTCACGTTGTCAGCTTTGTGTTTTTCAGAGTGTGCTCGCCATTGGTTTTCGGTTTTGGTTCGTTCGCCTATCTCTACCTGTTTTTCCCCGATCAGGAACCGACCATGCGGTTGCTAGCAAGCTTTGTTGCTGCTTACCTTGGCTACTATTTCCCTTCGCTGGTTGTTCAGAATCTCATAAGCCGGCGCCAGGATTCAATCCAGCGCGCCTGGTCTGATGCGCTCGATCTGTTGCTGATCTGTGTTGAATCGGGGATGTCGATTGAAGCGGCGTTTCAACGTGTTGCCAATGAAATCGGTTCCCAGTCTGTTCCTTTGGCAGAGGAAATGACGTTGACCAACGCTGAGCTCTCCTATTTGCAGGACCGCCGGGTAGCTCTGGAAAATCTTGCCAAGCGCACAGGACTTCTTACCGTGAAGGCTGTCGTCACATCCCTTATCCAGGCTGAGCGCTATGGTACGCCCCTTGGCAGTGCGTTGCGTGTTCTGGCGCAGGAAAACCGCGACATGCGCATGGCGGAAGCCGAACGCAAGGCCGCTGCCCTGCCGCCCAAGCTGACAGTGCCGATGATTGCATTTTTCCTGCCGTGTATTTTCGTGGTTATCTTGGGCCCGGCCGCCATACAGGTTATGGAAGTGCGGAAATAGACTACAGTCTCCGAACAATCAAAAAACGCCCTGGATTTTTTCCAGGGCGTTTTTGTTTTGTCAGAAATTCCGGCGCGGCGAAGGCGTCAGCTTTTGGTTTTATCTACCTCAGAAAGCTTCTGCCAGTGGTTCTTCTGAGCCATCATTTTGCGCAGGTAAGCCATGTTGGCTTCAACCACATGCGGGGGTAAATCCTTCTGCGCAATTTCCCGCGCTTCCCCGTAGCGGCCCTGAAGGCCCACAACGAGCGCCAGGTTTTGACGCACGCGCGGATTGGCCTTTCCTGCCTGTGAGGAATAAGCCAGCCGCAAGGTTTCTTCAGCACCTGTCAGGTTGCCGCTTTGCGCCTGTGAAAGGCCCAGATTGTTGAGCACCGCAACCTGGTTTGGTGACTTCTTGAGAGCCTCCGCATAGGCCGCCTGTGCGTCCTGATGGCGGCCCATATGGTCAAACACCATGCCTTGGGTTGAATTTACCTGCCAGTTTGCATCCGGCGCAGCTGCTGCGCGTTGGAGCACCATGCTGGCATCCTGATATTTGCCCGCCTTGAGAAGCTGCTTGCCATATTCGCTTTTGATCACGGTGCTGTTTGGGATTTGCTTGTTCGCCTCTTCCAGAACAGCCAGTGCGCGCTCGTCTGATTTAAGGGCGCGCAGCCGGGCGACATATTGCAATGTCACCTCGGTATCAGATTTGTTGGCTTCCCATTTCTTGCTCCACTCGGTAGTTTCCTGCACTGTTGCAGAGGCTAATCTGGGCGCGCTTTTAGGCGTTCCTCCAAGCAATGATGAGGTTGACGTGCCGGAAGTCTGGCAACCTGCCAGCGCAAAGGAAAGCAAAGCCATCGCAGCAGTGCTTGAAATGAATCTTTTCGCGCAAAATGGCGCACTGAGTTCGTGATTATCAGAATGCTTTTCCATTATTCCCAGCCCAACTAACTGTTGCCGGTCCCGCAGGGGCAATGCTCCTGCTTTCCCGGTACCTATCTTGGCAATCAAGCGTCAATAAACCTTTAACCAAATTATTCGAGTTGGCTTGATAATCGTAAGCTTCTGTAATTGCTGCTTGACACAGCCGCGGTTCATGGCACGACTTGCGCAGACTTTTGCAAGTAAGGGCTTGATTATGAAATATTCTCTCGTGAGCGCCCGCAAGCGCACAGCTGTTCCCATTGAATTGGTTGAAAAGTCGGGCCTGAAATCTGTTCTCAATGAGCTGCCGAAAGCACAAGCACACTGGGTACGCGCTCAAGGGTTCAAAGCGGCAAAGGGAACACGCGTTACGGTGCCGGACGATAATGGAAAGATTGCCAAAGTTCTTTTTGGGCTCGGCGATGTGGATGTGAGCGCCGATCCGTTCCTGCCTGCCAAACTTGCAACACAGCTTCCGGCCGGTGAGTACAAATTCGCCAATCCGCCCGCCCGTGCAGACTTGCTGGCGCTGGGCTGGCTTATGGAAAGCTACCGTTTTGAGCTTTACAAAAAGGCAGCCAGTGAACCAGCTCAGCTTGTGTGCCCTCAAGGGGTGGATGGCGCGGAGGTGGAGCGCCTTGCAAGTGCCGCCACCCTTGCCCGAGATCTTATCAATACCCCTGCAAACGATATGGGCCCCGATGAGCTTGAAAAGGCGTGCCGGAAGCTTGCCCGTTCCCACAAGGCCACCATCAAAGTCACCAAAGGCGCGGCATTGCTGAAAAACAACTTCCCCATGATCCATGCAGTGGGCCGGGCCTCGGACCAGGAACCAAGGTTGATTGATTTGCGCTGGGGCAAAGCCAGCGGCCCGAAGGTGACACTTGTTGGCAAGGGGGTTTGTTTTGATACAGGCGGCCTCAATCTGAAGCCGGGCAACTCGATGCTTTTGATGAAAAAGGATATGGGTGGTGCCGCTAATGTTCTGGGTCTGGCGCAGGCGATTATGGATGCGGAGCTCGCGGTGCGGTTGCGGGTGCTTATTCCGGCGGTTGAGAATTCTGTTTCCGCAGGCGCATTCCGGCCGGGAGATGTCTTGCCCAGCCGCAAGGGGCTTTCCGTTGAAATTGGCAACACCGATGCTGAAGGGCGCCTTGTTCTTGCCGATGCCCTGGCGCTGGCGGATGAAGAAAAGCCGGAGCTGATTGTCGATATGGCAACACTCACTGGCGCTGCCCGGGTGGCGCTCGGGCCGGATTTGCCACCCTTTTACACCGACGATGAAGCGCTTGCCGGTGAAATTTCCTCCGCGGCAATGAACGAAAATGACCCGTTATGGCGGATGCCGTTCTGGAAGCCGTATGATGCGAACCTGTCGAGCAAGGTAGCAGATGTGAACCATATCAGCCCTGGCGGGTTTGCCGGATCGATCACGGCGGCCCTGTTCCTC
>JBPCVY010000238.1:0-6135 GCA_051010055.1 Hyphomicrobiales bacterium
ATTCCCACGCGTTACTCACCCGTCTGCCACTTTCCACTGGAGCAAGCTCCAGCTTCACGTTCGACTTGCATGTGTTAGGCCTGCCGCCAGCGTTCGTTCTGAGCCAGGATCAAACTCTCAAGTTTGATATTGACTTTGCTTGTTGGAATTTGAACCGAAATTCAAACTCCGTTGTTCGCTAGGGTCCCAATCACAAATGATCCAAATGCAAGCATCTAAATCATTTAGCGAGTTGAGAAGAAACATTAGCGAACGTAGCATTCTGTCTGTTGATCCGCATAAAACCGTCACCGGTTTTTTGCGATCAACGCCAGGACTCCGCCGCCCACGTTTCTCTTTCTTTTTACAACAATTTCAAAGAGCCGGACCGGTATATATAACACCGATCAAAGTCGTACACCACCAGATTTTGGCGGCTCCCGTGACTTTCAAGCGAAACGAACCGACCGCGCTAGTGCGACATACGGTTAGCTTTGTTTGAAGGCGTGGGAACAAGGACAGCGCCTCGCGGCTGCGAGGTGTTGTTCCGTCCTCGTGTGGTGCGGGTTATATGGGCGCGCGCACCGACATGTCAAGCGGCCATTTGCATTTTTTTCCATTTCTTGACGTTTTTTTTTCAGCGCATACGTTGTTATCAAATTTGCTGCCGGTACCCGCATAATAATAATGTATAGGGGTTTTCAACGCAAAGCGTAGAATCACTAGTTTCTGCACTTTTTTGCCATAATTGAACGGCGCTTTAACGGTGCGGAAACCATTCCCGGGTTATGCTGAACGCAAGATTAACAGACGCTGGGGAATCGCCGGGAGTTTCTTCAATTCCACCGTTAGCAAGGGTTTGAGTGCCGGAGCCGTGATGGCCAGAATTTAAGGTCAGAATCGAACCGGAGAATCGACTTGAATTTTCCACCAAAGGCTAACGGGTGCCGGTTGACACTGGGCATGGCCCGGGGCATCTTCGGCACATATTTTTGAGACGCTCTTCCGCGCCAGCAAAGAACAGAATTGGTGTACTCCAGCATCGCGTTACCCTTGCGGGTACGTACACTGATGAAATGTTCGGATGAGGCAGGTTTGTAGTGGGTCATAGTATTGCGTTTCATGCGCCAGGTGGGGAAACAGCGCCATTGATTAACCGAACCGACAATGAACAACTCCGTGAGAGCGGCGTTCGTGCGCATGATAACCAAAATCAGGATGTTTCCCCTTCAAGTTCGGAAATCGTATCCAACGGGCAGTTTGATATCCCATCGTTTGAGCTGGACCACGAGACGGCCTATACGCCTCTCGGCCTGAAACAGGGTGATGACGCCATCTCGTACGCCACCGGTGTGGGCGACAGCAGTCATCAGGAGCCTGCCAAAAAACCATGGCTGATTACATCATGCGTTGCAGGGGTCACCTTCTCACTGGTCATCGGGGCGGTTCTGGTTGGCACATTTAACGGCCAGTCCAGCAGCGTTTCCAAGCTGGATGGGGCCTGGCAAACCGCAGATAGTTCAAGCAAGAGCGATTTGGGAAGTTTTGCCAATGATGACAGCCTTGCCAAGAACGGTCTTATACTAGCGTCTACATATTCGCGCGATGGCGGGCGCGGCAGCTCTCTCAACCGGGCGGTTGCTTATGGCCGTGGCGGCCTGAATGCGCCGCTTGGGGCCGATTATCCGGACTTGACCGGCCAGCCTCTGTCTTATGATCAGGATTCTGGCAGCGCGCTTGACCGCGGGTACTTCACCTCAAACGTAATCAATTCGCAAACCAGCACTACAGCTGAGAAAAACGCCCCGCTGACCACCTTTCGCAAGACGGTCACAATGGAACATGGCGACAGCCTTACCGGCATTTTGATCCAGAACGGAATTTCTCCAGGCCGCACGCACCGTGTGCTTATGGCGCTGAACCCAGTTTTTCCGGTGCGCCATATCTCGCGCGGTCAGAAAATCGAGCTGACGCTTGCAAAGCAAAGAGCCTTCCATGGTGGCCAGGAAACGGTTCCTGTGAAAGTTTCCTTCCGCCCGCAGGAAAATGTCGACCGCGAGGTTGTGGTCAATCTGTCGAGCAATGGCCGCTACTTTGCTGAGTATGGCTCAAAAGATGAAATCCGAATCGCGAAACCGCGAATCAAACCGAAAGTGCCGGCAGGCTTTGGCGGCGGCCGCGACCACGTGCTGGCGCGGGCAAAAATCAATAGCAGCGTTTATGCAACGGCAAATTCAGCCGGAATACCCAAACATGTCACCGCCAGCATGCTTGGCGTGCACTCATACGATGTTGATTTTCAGCGTCAGGTCCGCCGGGGAGACAGCTTCGAGGTGTTTTACGGCAAACCGGTCGATGGCAAAAAGACGTCGCGCCCCGTGCTCCTGTTCAGTCAGCTGACATTGAGCGGGCGCAAAACAAAGGGCTACTACCGCTTCACCACACCTGATGACGGCATCACAGGGTATTTCGACATGAATGGCCGCTCGATGACCACAGCTTTGATGCGCACTCCTGTCTCGGGCGCCCGCATCTCTTCTGGATTCGGCAAGCGGCGTCATCCAATTCTCGGATACACAAAGATGCATAACGGCATTGATTTTGCCGCCTCTTACGGCACTCCCGTGAAGGCAGCAGGGTCTGGCACTGTCGAAGTTGCGCGCCGGGTTGGCGCTTATGGCAAGTACATCCGCATCAAGCATGCGAAGGGGTACAAGACCGCCTATGCGCATCTTTCACGCTATGCCCGCGGCATCAAAAAGGGGCGCAAGGTGCGCCAGGGCCAGGTTATTGGTTATGTGGGCTCAACCGGGCGTTCAACCGGCCCCCACCTTCACTACGAAGTTTTGCGTGGCGACCGCCGTATCGATCCACGCAAGATTCGTACTGCGAGCGGGCGCCAGTTGAGCGGGAAGATTCTTGAAAAGTTCAAGCGCACCGCCGCACGCATTGATGGATTGATCGTCCAGGCTGCGTCAAACACCAAAGTCGCTGCAAACCGGTAAGCATCAGGCCCCGGTTTCGACGCCTAGCTTTTTGGCGAAATCTGCCAGGTGCGTTTCGTAGTTGCGCCATTTCTCGATAGAGGTCTTGTAAACCGGCTGGCGCACTTGCCAGATGCTGGCCGTTTTTACGATCGGCGCTTTTCCTTTCTTTTCACCTTTCGGCCTGAAGGAGCCACACCGATAAATTCATATAAGGCGCCAGTCCAATAATCCGGATCATCAACCATTTTTTCATAATCAAGTTCAAAAACTTCAATAGGCAGGAGTTCTCGGTAATGCTCCATTATCGAGAGGTACTGCTGAATCACTTCAGCAAGATCATCCAATTTTGTCGTGTAACGGAGATTCCCAGCCTTGAAATTTTGCTGATAACACGAAAATCCCGAATCCATGACGTTGCGCCGGCAATGGATGATTTTTGCATTCGGGAAAAGCGTCGCGATTATGCCCAGATGGATGTAGTTTGCAGGTAGTTTGTTCACCGCACGGGCATGCGATTGCCCTTCCGACGGAATTTCCGCCAGATACTTCTTTGCTGCTGCAAGAACTGTTTGCTGATCATAACCAGCAAATCTGTCGGGGACCGTCGTGCCTTTAGCAAGCTGATCGCCCAAATATATGAAACTTCCGACTTCCCCCATACCGAATACGTCCGGATGCTCGGCGAGTTTTTGTTCCGCCAATGTGGTGCCGGAACGGGGCAGACCAACAATAAATACTGGTTTTTCGCTCTGGCTGCCGTAGCCCTGTCTTGCTTCGAAAAATTCTGCTGTATAGGTCGCCAGGATTTTCTCTTACAACCGTTGAATAGATTCTCTTCTGTTTGGAAACTGCTCATAGCGGAAATCGTTTGCCCGTTTAAGATGGGTGAACGCTTCATCATACTTCTTTTGCCGGTCGAGGATTACGGCGGAGGCAAATTCCATATCTATTTTTAAGTTGTCGGGCAAATTTTCGTTGTTCAAAGTATTTTGGAAAACCTCAAGAGATTTCGCATCTTCCTCATCAGTACGGGTGCCTCCGAATAGCACCAGATGCAATCTCGGATCATCCGGTGAGATTTGAAGTGCTCTGTCAGTATGGTTTTTAGCTTCTTCGAATTCACCGGCTCTATGCAGGCAAACGGCCAGGCCCACGTGAGCAAGAACGTGATCCGGCAGCTTCTCTAGACACTTGCGAAATCCCTCAATCGCCTTGTGCTCTTCTCCAGCTGCTGAATAAATATCGCCGACAAGAAACTGCACCTCCGCCGCTTCTGGATTAAGCGACAATGCCCGATTGGCCTCGCGTGCAGCCTGATCAAGGTCACCGGTCATTTTGAGTGCGCGCGCGAGGTTATACCTGGCAGGGAAAATGTCCCTGTCTATCTTCAGCGCCTTACGCAGCGGATCGATTGCTTCTTTGGCTCTTCCCAAAGTTGTTAGCAGACCACCCATGTTCACAAGTGATCCAAGATGCTTGGGGTCAATTTCCAGCACCTGCTGGAAGCATTCAACGGCTTCAGCATAATTCTGCGACCGCTCGAAAATCAGCCCCATCAGATAGTGGGCATCCACGTTTTGTCGCTGGGTTTTGATTAACGTTGTGCAGCGGCGGTGGGCATCTTCCAAACGGCCCTGCTGAAACATAGTTGCAGCTTCACGCAATGACTGGTTTATCGGCTCTATTCCAAATTTTTCAACTCTTTGTGTAAGTTTTTGGTTTGTAGCGAATGTTTGCAGGAACCGCCAGTCCTCAAAGAAGACATTGAAACAAAAAAATCCGGGCGCGCGAAAAGAGCGCCCGGATTCTAGCGTGCTCAGTTAGAAGTCAGTGCACAGTTGTCTGGGTTTCATCCGTTCCATCTGTTTGCTTTGAAGTCGCTGCCAGGAAGTCCGGCTTGGAAAATTCTGAGCCGTTGATGCTCAGGCCATCCTTACCTCCCTCAACCACGACCTCATCGCCATCGCTGATTGTGCCGGAAAGCAGAAGTTCTGCCAGTGGATCCTGCAACGACTTCTGAATGACACGCTTTAACGGCCTTGCCCCATAGGCGGGGTCATACCCCTTTGTGGCTAGCCATTCGCGTGCGGAGGCCTCCAGCACAATCTTGATTTTGCGTTCATCAAGCAATTGCTGGAGCCTGCCGATCTGAATATCGACAATTGCGACGATTTGGTCAGGCTGCAGGCGCTGGAACAGCAAGATTTCATCGAGCCGGTTCAGGAATTCCGGCCTGAAGCTTGCCCGCACAATTTCCATCACCTCACCACGCACCGCCTCAACCGGTTCGCCATCCTTCTGGTTGACCAGAATTTCAGAACCAAGGTTCGAGGTCAAAATGATCAGCGTGTTGCGGAAATCGACCGTACGGCCCTGGCCATCGGTCAGCCGGCCATCGTCAAGCACCTGCAAGAGGACATTGAAGACATCCGGGTGCGCCTTTTCGATTTCATCGAACAGCACCACCTGGTACGGCCTGCGCCGCACGGCTTCGGTAAGCGCGCCGCCTTCTTCGTAGCCCACATAACCGGGCGGTGCACCGATGAGGCGGGCAACCGCGTGCTTTTCCATGTACTCTGACATATCAAGTCGGATGATCGCCTGATCATCATCAAACAGGAACCCGGCAAGCGCCTTGGTGAGCTCGGTTTTGCCAACGCCCGTGGGCCCCAGGAACAGAAACGATCCGATTGGGCGTGTTGGGTCCTGCAAACCGGCCCGCGCCCGCCGCACAGCGTTTGATACAGCGGTTACTGCTTCGGTCTGCCCAATGACACGCTTGCCAATGGCTTCTTCCATACGCATCAGCTTGTCGCGTTCACCTTCGAGCATCTTGTCCACCGGAATGCCTGTCCAGCGAGAGACAACCTGGGCCACGTGGTTTTCTGTAACTTCCTCTTCCATCATCGGATCGGCAGGTTTGCACGTCGCCTCGGTTTCCTTGATCTTTGCTTCAAGTTCAGGGATTACCGCATAGGCAAGCTCGCCGGCGCGGGCAAGATTACCCTCACGCTGTGCGGTCTCAAGCTCTGAACGGGCCTTATCGAGTTCTTCCTTGGCGGTTTGCACTTCGCCCAGCTTTTGCTTTTCAGCCTGCCAGCGCGCCGTCATTGCGGCGGATTTCTCCTCAACGTCAGCAAGTTCTTTTTCCCGATTTTCGAGCCGGTCT
>JBPCVY010000239.1:0-25083 GCA_051010055.1 Hyphomicrobiales bacterium
ATTTGATGTTAAATTTGGGTCCCGCATCCTAAAGGTCATTGATTTCAACGGGCTTGATCTCACAACGCCAAACTTCCTTCGCGACATTCTCCAAACCGCGGACACTCCCCAACGCTTCGCCAAGGCCGCGATGTCATGACTTCATCAAAAATAAGCATGGCGCCGTTTTCTTCACTAACGGCGCGCAATGCCTGCAAAAATTCAATGTCCGCCGGAATGCCGCCACCAGCGCCGATCATCGGTTCTATGAGGACAGCGGCCAGCCTATCGCCAAGAGCACGGACTTGCGACGCCGCGGCGTCCACCTGATTAAATTCCATCCGGTGTGTGGGGTAGGGCACGTTGAGGGGCGGCTCGCCGGTATAAGTCAACACCCCACCATGACAGGAGCGGTCCACCACCAGAATATCGCTCCGTCCCGTAAACGCCCTGGCAGCGCTCAGGGCCAGAATGTTCGATTCGGTTCCTGAATTGCAAAACCTGATGCGCTCAACAGCGCCAAACCGCTCGCACATCAACCGCGCCAGTTTGGCCTCAACCAGATTTGGCCCACCGAGGGTTACCCCGCATTCAAGAGCTGCAGCGACAGCCTTTGAGATGACCGGATCATTGTGGCCGTAGAGACCGGCGGTGTACTACCCAGAAAGTCTGCGTAATCATGGCCGTCTGCATCTAAAATTCTCGCACCTTCCCCCTTCACGACGGTAAAAGGGTAGGGTCCGTAGTGCAGAACCGTGCGGGTGTTTCCGCCCGGCATGACCGCCTTTGCCGCCTCATAATATTCAGCGCTTTTTGGGTGTGCAGCGGCATAGCCAGCGCGGGCTTCTTCAAGTGCTGATGAAAGGTCAAGATTTCTGGCGGCCATTTCCGGTTGCTCCAGCTAGCGTCCTTTTGCGATGGCGTCCGCGATAACGCAGGTCAGTTCAAACATCAGGTTTGCTGCGGTGACCGACGTAATGCCTGTGGGGTCATAGCATGGCGCAACTTCACTGATGTCTGCCCCGATCACATCAACGCCCATCAATGAGCGGATGATAACCTGGGTATCGCGCGGGGTAAGTCCGCCAATTTCCGGCACCGCGGTGCCCGGGCAAAAAGACGGGTCAAGCCCATCAATGTCGATGGTAACGTATGTTGGTCCGGTGCCAAGGGTTTGTTTGATTCTATCAATTGCTGCCCCACGGCCCATTTCTTCATAATCATCGAATGGGATCATGGTGAAGCCCTTGTCATATCCATATTGGATATCGTCGGGCGAAAAGCGCGAACCCCTGAGGCCCAGCTGCACAACACGAGCCGGGTCCAAAAGACCTTCCTCAAGCCCGCGGCGCATGAAGGTCGCGTGGTTGATTTTTGTGCCGCACATTTCATCCAGAGTGTCCGGGTGGCTGTCGATCTGTAACAGGCCGACAGGGCCATCGCTGGCAAGGCCGCGCAAAATCGGGGTGGGGATGGTGTGGTCGCCACCAATTGCCACCGGGCGGATGTTGAGGGCCTTCAGGTTGGCGAAAAACTGGGTGATTGAATCAATTGATTCTTCGAAGTTGAGCGGGTTCACCGGCGCATCGCCAATGTCCGCGATATTGCAGAGCTTGTAGGGCTGTACGACTGTTGTTGGGTGGGCGCGGCGGATAAGCCGGCTGGCATGGCGCACAGCGCCCGGCGCCTCACGCGGGCCGGAACGGTAGTTGAGGCCGATATCGAACGGCACACCCACAAGGCCGATATCAAGGTCTTCGGCAGCGTCAACCCGCTTGGTGCGCATGAAGGTTGCAACATCAGAAAAGCGCGGCACCACCGCCGCATCAACTGGTTCATATTTGGCGTCAGCCATGATTATTTTCTCCCGTAAATCATCAAATTAAAGAGGCGCCCCGACGGTGAGGTGGGTGCCGCCGTCAACAACCAGCAGCTGGCCGGTTATTGATGGCCCGCCAAGAGCGAACCAGCGTGCGGCCTCGGCCACCTCCTCAGGGGTTACAATGCGTTGCAGCGGGGCAATCCCTGCGGTTTTCTTTTTGAATTCTGATAGCTCGCCGGCGCCGAGTTTCGGCGCCATCCAATCTGTGTCCACAAAACCCGGGCAGACAGCGTTCACCCGCACATCTGGCGCAAGGTTGCGGGCAAGGCTCAAGGTCATGGTGTTGAGCGCACCTTTTGAGGCGGCATACGCGATGGACGAACCAATGCCGGAGAAACCGGAATGAGATGAAATGTTTACAACCGCGCCTTTGGCCCTTTTCAATGCTGGGGCAGCGGCGCGTGTCATCTGGTAGCAGCCGGTAATGTTCACGGCGAAAATGGCTTCAAAATCTTCCGCGCTCAGGGCATCCAAATCATTGGCATCGGCAAATTTGGTAATGCCAGCGTTGTTGATGAGCACATCAATGCGGCCCCAGCCATCAAGGGCTGCTTGCGCCATGGCAAAGCAGTCATCGTTGGAGGAAATGTCGCCTTGGTGTGCAATGGATTCAATGCCGTTTGCCCGGCAGGCTTCGGCCACCTGCTCTCCGCCTTCCCGGTTGCGGGAATAATTGACGACAACATTGCAGCCGGCCTTTGCCAGGTCCTCTGCAATCGCAGCGCCGATGCCGGAAGAGGCGCCGGTTACTATGGCAACCTTTCTGTCAGGCATGGGCGTGATCTTTGTTCATAAAAGGTGCAGCGAGCGCTTCAAACTGGGTAAGTGTCTTGTCGAGCCTTTCAGCCAGTTCATCGCATTCGGCCTCGGTGATGGTGAGCGGCGGGGCAACAATGAACCAATCCCCATTGGCGCCGTTCGCCGTGCGGCGTGAATAGATGATAAGGCCGTTATCCAGCCCGCAAATGCGGATGTGCTCGGTTGAAGGGAACTTGGCCGGGAAGCTGGATTTTCCGTCCCTGTCGGCAACCAGTTCGATGGCCATGAGTAGCCCTTTGCCGCGGATATCGCCAATTGAGGGGTGCCTTGCAGCCAAAGCCTGAAGCCTAGCGCGCAAGGTTTTTCCGCGCTCTGCGGCTGCGTTAATCAAATCACCGCTCTCATACTCATCCAGAACCGCGAGCCCGGTCGCGCAAGTTACCGGATTGGCGTTATAGGTGTGGGAGAAATTAAAGCCCGTCAGCCCGGCCAGCTCATCAACCATGGTGCCGGGCATCAACACCGCGCCAAGTGGCGTGTAACCGGAGCCAAGGCCTTTGGCGAGCACCACAAGGTCAGCCTTTGCGTCCGGCCAGTCTCCGCTTGCAAGGAAGTTGCCAGCGCGCCCGGTGCCGCACAGAATTTCATCGTAGATGAGATATACCCCATGCCTGGTGCAGATATCACGCACCTGATTGGCATAGTCTTCGGCCATAACCAGCGCACCGGTTGCCAGCCCGCCCACCGGTTCCATCACGAAGCAGAGCACATTGTGCGCGCCAAGCTCGAGGATTTTTGCTTCTAGAGCATCGGCGCAGTGCATGCGGTAGCTTTCAGGGGTGTTCCCGTCCGGTACCCGGTATTGAAACGGTGCAGGCACCCGTTCTGATTTCACCGCGAAGTCTTCAAGGAATGGCGCAAGTGCATCATCGCCGCTGATGCCAAGAGCTGCAATGGTGCCGCCATGATAGGATGGCGACAGGGTGATGATTTTGCGTTTCTTGCCATTGCTAGTGGCCACAGCGTATTGGCGCAGAAACTTCAGCGCGATTTCCATTGCCTCAGAGCCGCCGGAGGCAAGGGCAACGCTCTCATAGCCCGGCCCGGCAAGCTCTGAAATGCGCCGGTTCAAATTAATATTGGGCTGGTGGCGGGCAACGCGCGAATAGGCAAAATCAACGGTGCGCGCCTGCCGTGCCATGGCTTCGGCAACGCGCTCATTGCCATGGCCAATATTGCTCACCACCGGGCCGGAGGACACATCAATATATTCGTTACCGGCATCATCCCACATGCGCACGCCTTTTGCGCGCACAATGAGCGGCAATGGAACAATATTGGATTTAGCGTAAAAGCGATCCTGAGGTCCGCCCAGCTCTGTGGCCATCAAGTTGCTCCCAGATTAATTTCGCCGTTTGCGGCGGCAATCAAAGTATCGGTCAGAACCTGGGCAGCGGTTGCGCAGTGCTCTGGTTCGGCCCATTCGGCTTCATTGTGGCTGATGCCGTCACGGCAGGGTACGAAAATCATTGCTGTGGGCAGAAACCTGGCAATGTTGCAGGCATCATGGCCAGCACCGGTATACATGCGCCGATAGGGCTTGCCGGTGGCAATTGCGGCTTGTTCAATGCGGTCCGCAAGAGGTTTGGAAAACTCAACAGCCGGGCGCATGACCGTCTGCTCAAGTTTCATTTCCAACTTGAGCTTAGCTGCAATTTCGGCCGCTTTTGCGCGGAAATCTTCATCCATCGCATCAAGAATGTTTGCATCGGGGTGGCGCAAGTCGGCGGTAAACTCAACGCGCCCGGGAATGACATTTGGTGAATTGGGAAAAATATCCGCTTTACCCACAGTGCCCATGCCGGGCGCGTGTTCACGGGCAATCCGGTCAAATTCCAGTGCGATGAGGCTCATTCCCATGAAGGCATCGCAGCGTGATGGTATGGGCGTTGGCCGGGCATGGGCCTCGCGCCCCGTTAGGGTGATTTCGTACCACGCGAACCCTTGTGTGGAATCCACAACGCCAACGCTTTCGCCAGCATCTTCCAGAACAGGGCCCTGCTCAATGTGCGCTTCCAGGTAACAGGCCACATTGCGCTCCGTCATCATGGTTCCGTTGCCGGCATAACCCATTTCGCGCAAACGCTCACCGATGTTCCAGTCTTCCCCATCGGCATTCATAGTAAGCGCTTCTTCAAGGGGTAAAAGACCGGTCCAAACCTCATAACCCATCATCGGGCGGAAAATGCAGCCTTCTTCGTTGGTCCAGTTGACTACTTCGATGGGCGCTTCGGTTTCAATGCCGGCATCGTTCATGGTGCGTATGGCTTCAAGGCCTGCCAGCACCCCTAAAATTCCATCGAACTTGCCGCCTTTTACCTGGGTGTCCAAATGGCTGCCGGCCATCACCACAGGCGCATCGGGATTGGCGCCTGAGCGGCGGGCATACATGTTGCCGAACCCGTCCACGCTTATAGAACAGCCCGCCTCTTCAGCCCAGGTGCGGAACAAATCCCGGCCTTGGCGGTCCAGATCCGTAAAGGCGACGCGGTTGCAGCCGCCCTTTGGCGTTTCACCGATTTTGCCAATTTCCATCAGTGAGCGCCAAAGGCGTTCTTGGTCAACTCTTGCAGTCATAAAGTTCATGGCTCCGGCAGGGGCGGGCTCGCGCCTGGCATAGTCTGGAAAATGAGCGCCCGTTCACTGGGCAAAAAGCGCGTCAGGAAATGACGCCTTCAGCCTCAAGCTCCTTAATTACCGTGTTCATGGAATCTCGGAGGATGGCCACCAGGTCATCGATTTGATTTCGCGTGATGGTGAGCGGCGGCGACAGAACATTGAGATTGCCCAACGGCCTGATGAGCAGTCCGCGCTCTTCGGCAATGTTCGAGATGCGTTTGCCGAAGTTCACTTCATCTGGCAGCAGCTCACGGGTTTCCTTGTCGGCCACGTTGACGATGCACGCCATCAGATGCATGCCGCGCACATCGCCCACCGTCGGCATGTCGCGCAATGTGTTGAGCTGCTCCATGAAATAGGGGCCCACATCTTCACGCACATGGGTGAGAAGGTCCTCACGCTCCATGATTTCGATATTCTTCAAAGCCGCAGCGCAGCACACCGGGTGGCCCGAATAGGTAAAGCCATTGGTGAACCAGCGGTTATGTCCATCAGCGCTAATGGTGTCGTAAAGCTCATCAGAGACGATTGTTGCGCCGAGGGGCTGATAGCCCGATGTAAGCCCCTTCGCGCAGACGATAATGTCCGGCTGGATGCCGAACACATCCTTGCTGGCGAACCAGGCGCCAAGGCGGCCAAATCCGGTTACCACCTCATCGGAAACATAAACAATGCCGTGCTTTGCGCAGATATCGCGCACGGCCTGAATATAGCGCAGCGGCGGCACGATAACCCCGCCTGCACCCAGCACCGGCTCAGCAAAGTGAGCAGCAACGTTCTCCGGACCAAGTTCTTCAAGTTTTGCTTCGAAGTCGGCAATGAGATGGTCGATGAATTGTTCTTCATCCCTGCCAACAGGGCGCAGGTATGTGTTGGGCTCCATGACATGGTGAATGGTTTCGGTCTCATAACCAAACTCAGGCTGGCGGTCAGCCGGTTTGCCGGTAAGCGACTGGGCGATAAAAGTGCTGCCATGATAGGAGCCGCGGCGGGTGATCACATGCACGCGGTTCTTTTCGCCCTTACAGCCCCAGTAGTACTGAATGAGCCGGTAGGCAGAATCGTTTGCCGTCGAACCGCCGCATGAAAACATAACGTGATTGAGTGAGCCTGGCGCCAGTTCAGCAAGCTTTGCCGCAAGCAGAGCCGCCGGTGTGTTGGTGACATCGACGAACGGATTGGCATAGGCCATTTTGCGGGTCTGTTCGGCAACCGCCTCGACCATTTCATCGCGACCATAGCCGATATTGACGCACCACAGTCCGCCAACCCCGTCCAGATAGCGCTTGCCTTCAATGTCGATGGTGTAAACCCCGTCCGCCTCATTCATGACGAGCGAGCCTTCGCGCTTGAAGGAATCAAAGTGTGTCCACGGGTGAAGGAAGTGGTCGCGATCCTTTTCCCAGATTTCTTGTGCGATTTCGTTTGTAAATGGTGCGGTCATGAGATTCACCAGTTTCCGTTGCCCAGCTATAAAGTTCGGTATTAAGTTTTTCACATAGCCAGGCACAAGCAAATACCCATTTTCTCATAGGCAGTATTGGCTGCTGCAATTAGCGCGTAGCCGGGTCGAAGTTTATGAAAACAAAGGTTGATACTGTTTCCGGGTGACTGTTAGAACGTAGTGCTGGCAACGTTTGTTGAGTGCGCGTAAAGCGGTTCCATGACTGATAAACAAATCCTTCTGGGAAAAGTGTCGGACGAAGACACAAAAGCTCTCCTCGATGATGTGGCTGCGCTTTGCCTTGTTTCGCGGGAAAAGCCTTTTTTTTCCGAGCTTGCCAGCCTGTTGCGGCGCTATCTGCCGGTCAGGCACGTTTCTATATTCGAGTTCAGGAAGAACCTTCAGCCGCAGGTGCTCTATGCGGAGGGTACGGGTTTCGACCAGGACTTGAGAAAATACCTGAACGGGCTCTACCTGCTTGACCCGTTCTATTCCATGTTCGAGCACGACAATGAACTTGGGGTGCACTACGTCAATCTGGAGAACCTGGAATCTTCAGATGCCGAGGATACGTTCAAGCTATATTGGCGCCGGTTGAGCGGCAATGGTGAGCTGGCCGGTCTTTATGAAATTGAGCCGGGCCGCTGCATGCACGTGTCAGTCATGCTGCAAACGGAAACGGCGGAAGAAGCTGCCAACGCGCTGGCATTTGCAAAGGGCCTTGAGCAAATGTTCCTCACGCTGTTCAAGCTTCATTTCAGGACGGGGCAAAACGAGGCCCGCAATGATGAAGCTGCCCGGCGCGAGCTGCACGTCCGGGTGAGCAAGGTTCTTGATGAGTTTGGCGCCAATATGCTCACCGGCCGCGAGCAAGAGGTGGTGAAGCTGCTTTTAAAGGGCAATTCTGCCAAATCCATCGCCAATATACTGGGCATCACTCCCGGAACAGCCAGCATTCACCGCTCAAACATCTATGAGAAATTCGGGGTTTCCGGCCAGGGCGATCTGTTCTCGATCTTCCTTTCTAAACTGGTGAGTGCGTAGCTAAACGTTTTCATTTTGCTTGCAGCCAGATTGTGCCTTACGATTTGCTGCAATGTTGATAACGGGCTGGGCAAGACATTGACAGAAGCAACGCAGAAAGCCGTCGACAGTCGCCACTTTGAGGGCGCCGACAAGCTGCGCTACTGGGGCCGGTTTTCTATTATGCTCGCGATCTCTGTCGTGATCGCAACCGCCGGGCTTTACCGGAATTCTGGCGCGGTGGTGATCGCGGCTATGCTTATTGCACCGTTGATGACCCCCATATTGGGGATTGCAACTTCCCTTGTCCTGGGCTGGACGAAGCGCCTTTTAAATCTTTTCGGCGCTGTCAGCCTGGCGAGTGCCGGTACCGTTTTACTTGCCAATATCATCATGTATATCGGTGATGCGCCACAGGGCATGGTTGTTCCGGGCGAGGTACTGGCGCGGACAAATCCCGGTTTGGAAGAGTTGATGGTGGCGCTCGCATCCGGCACGGCGGGCGCCTATGTGCAAATGCGCAAGGAAGAGTTCAGCCTGCTGCCCGGCGTTGCGATTGGCGTTTCGCTTGTGCCTCCGCTCGCCGCTGCCGGAATGCTTTTTTATTTCAACGATCAGCAAAGTGCCTGGGAAGCGATTTTTCTTTTCATAACCAACCTTGCGGCCATTGTTTTCTCAGCTTGTCTTGTATTCCTGGCCCTGGGCGTCAGGCCGCGCACATACCGAAAGGGGCATTTTGCCCGGGTCAGTTTCGGCACAGCGACGACTTTCGCCATAGTTGCGGTAATTGCGTATCACCTGACCGAGGTAACCCTAGAAAGGTTCCGGGAAGCAAGAGCGGAAGAACGGGTCGTAGCAGCGGCATTGACATGGGCCGGGCAATATCCGGTCGAGGTTGTGTATGTGGATGTTAAGCCAAACCAGGATTCATACTCGGTTGAACTTTGGGTCATTTTCGATGTGCCACAACATTTCGCCGATGACCTTATGTCTCCGCGCGAAAAGCTCGCAGCAGATTTGAAACGCAGTGATCTTTTCAAGACGATTGTGCGGGCTCTGAGATCTGAGGCGACGCTGGTGATGCGGAGCCAGATCCGATATTCCGGCCAGTTCAGCTTGCCAGATGGAACCTATCTCGGACTGCCTTCGAAAAGATCGCATTCGAGATAGAAATGCGCAATCGCAAGAGTGATCGGCTATATGGGTTCAACTTGGTATGATGGGTTTTTCGCGAAGTAACACCAAATCCAAAGGGAGGTTGCAATGAGAATGATGCTCAGGTGGACGGTTCCGGTGGAAAGAGGGAACGAAGCGGTAAAAGATGGGACAATGGGTAAAACAATTGAAGCGCTAATGGGCAAGCTTAACCCGGAAGCTGCCTATTTTTGGCCGGAAGGCGGCGAACGGTCCGGAATGATTGTGTTTGACATGGTGGAACCCTCGCAAATCCCGCAAATAGCAGAACAGCTTTTTTTCGGTATGGATGCGGCGGTTGAGTTTCATCCGGTTATGAATGTGGACGATCTTAAAAAGGGGCTGGGTTCTCTTTAGGCATCGGGCCGGTACCGCAAACCGCTCTCATACTGGCATCGGGGATTTTTCTAGTTGAGGTGCGCCGCCTTGCCTAAATCCGGCAATTTGTGCGCAATTCCCTTGTGGCAATCGATGCAGGTTTTCTCTTTAGATGTGAGAAAGCGCTCGTGAAGTTCTGCTGCGCGGTTGCTCTGCTCGGTGAAGTCCATGTAGTTGAAGTCATGGCAATTTCGACATTCCAGGGAATCGTTCGCCTTGAGCCGGGCCCATTCATGCATCGCCAGTTCAAGCCTTTTATCGAGGAACTTCTCGCGGGTGCTTATAGTGCCGAAAATTTTGCCCCAAACCTCCTTTGAGGCCGCCATTTTTCGGGCGATCTTGTTGGTCCACTCGTGGGGCACATGGCAGTCCGGACAAGTTGCGCGCACACCTGAGCGGTTGGTGTAGTGGATTGTGGATTTGAGTTCGGCAAACACATTGTCCCTCATTTCGTGGCAACTCACGCAAAAAGTTTCGGTGTTTGTCACTTCAAGGGCGGTGTTGAATGCACCCCAGAAAAAAATGCCCGCGATGAAGCCGCCGACGGTCAGGAAACCAAGACTGAAATAGCTGCTCGGAGACCGCAGGACACACCAAAAGTCATTCAATCGTTCGATCATCCTTTTAAAAAATACCCCCAATGGTCAATCGCCCTTCTGTTTGCCAACGCCTTCGATAAGGCTATCGACATCAATGAACTCATTGCCGGTTAGCGGACGCACCCGCGCCTGGGTCACATGGCATTGTGTGCAAAAATACCTGCGCGGCGATACGGACGTGCGCACCTGCCCATCGCGGTCCATATAGTGGGTAACGCTCACCATGGGAGCTTGCGAGACTTCGGTTGCTTTGCGGCTATGGCATTCCAGGCATCGATTGGAGTTGAGGTCGACCTGATAGCCTCGGATTTTATGAGGGATGACAGGTGGCTGCTCAGGATAATTCCGCGCCTGGCGTAAATCGGTGTTCGAAATTCTTGGCGTTGGCGGCGGTGCCGGTTCTTCATTGATTACCTGGCCCCGCAGTGTTGCGATTGGATCGCCGTCAGCTGCTATGGACGGCAAATAGGTAACCACCATTAGAATTGCGGGCACGAAGATGGCGCCTGCAAGGCCAATCAGACAGGAACGACTTTTACGGCGCATTTTTTGAAATCCGTTTGCTTGGAGATTGGATCGGTTGCATCCAGGGTCACTTTGTTGATGAGCTGACTTGCATCGAACCATGGGACGAAAACCAGCCCGCGCGGCGGCCGGTTGCGGCCGCGGGTTTCAACGCGGGTTCTGATTTCTCCCCTCCGCGACACAATCTTGACCTCGCTGCCACGACGCAGCTTTCGCGCATCCGCATCATCCGGGTGCATATAAACAACCGCATCGGGAACCGCTTTATAAAGCTCAGGCACCCGCTGGGTCATGGAGCCTGAATGCCAATGCTCCAGTACCCTGCCGGTGGACAGCCAAAGGTCAAATTCATCGTCAGGAGATTCAGCCGGAGGCTCATAGGGTAGGGCAAAGATAAGCGCTCTATTGTCAGGTTTGCCGTAAAACTGAACACCGCTGCCCGCTTCCACATAAGGATCAAGGCCTTCGCGAAAGCGCCAGCGGGTTTCGTTTCCATTGACGACCGGCCAGCGCAGCCCTCTTTCCTCGTGGTAGCGCTCAAACGGGGCCAGGTCATGGCCATGATCGCGGCCAAACCTTGCATACTCCTCAAACAACCCTTTTTGAATGTAGAAACCGAAATGCCTGGCTTCCACATTTTCGTATTCAAGACTGGCAGCAGAGGCGGGGAAGGCGTCAACCTGGCCGTTCTTGAAAAGAACCTCGTACAAGGTTTTGCCTTTATAGTCCGGGTTCTTTTCAAGCAATTCTGCGGGCCAGACATCATCGGTGGTAAAGCGCTTTGAGAACTCTACAAGTTGCCATAGGTCAGAGCGCGCCTCGCCTGGCGCATCGACAAGCTGATGCCAGAACTGTGTCCGCCGTTCCGCATTGCCATAGGCGCCTTCCTTCTCAACCCACATTGCCGTCGGCAAAATGAGATCGGCGGCCTGAGCGGTAACAGTTGGATAGGCATCGGAAACAACCACAAATGCATCTGGGTTGCGGTATCCAGGAAACCCTTCTTCATTGAGGTTTGGGGCGGCCTGAATATTGTTGTTGCACTGAACCCAGTAGGCGTTGAGCTTGCCGTCCTTCAGCATCCGGTTCTGCAGAACGGCGTGATAGCCGGGCTTTGCAGGTATTGTGCCTTTTGGCAGCTTCCAGATTTCTTCGGCAGTATCGCGGTGCTTTTCGTTCGTCACAACCATATCTGCTGGCAACCGGTGCGAGAAGGTTCCAACTTCCCGGGCCGTTCCGCAGGCAGACGGTTGGCCGGTGAGTGAAAACGGGCTGTTTCCTGGCTCGGAAATTTTACCGGTCAGCAAATGGATGTTGTAGATCAGATTGTTGCACCACACACCGCGTGTATGCTGGTTAAAGCCCATGGTCCAGAAAGAAACCACTTTGGTGTTCTGGTCGGCATAGAGCTCCGCCAGCGCTAGGAGCTGTGATTTCGGAACACCTGAAAGCTCAGACACTGTGTCAATGTCGTAGTCGGCAAGGAACTGGACATATTCGTCAAAGGACATTTCCTTTGAGCCACCTGCCTTGCCGGCGTTTTTGGCCCTTTTCTCCAGCGGATGTTCCGGCCTCAGCCCGTAGCCGATATCGGGGTTACCTAAGCGGAACTTCACGTGCTTGGAAACGAAGTTTTCGTTCACCCTGCCGGTATCGATTATGTGCTTGGCAATGAAATTCAGGATTGCGAGATCGGTTTGCGGTTTGAACACAAGCGGCATGTCTGCAAGATCGAAGCAGCGGTGCTCAAAAACCGAAAGAACCGCGACTTTCACATGGGGGGCATTGAACCGCCTATCCGCCACACGGCTCCATAAGATCGGGTGCATTTCCGCCATGTTGGAGCCCCACAGAACGAATGCATCGGTCTCTTCAATATCGTCATAGCACCCCATCGGCTCATCAATGCCAAACGTGCGCATAAATCCGGCAACCGCAGAAGCCATGCAGTGACGGGCATTGGGGTCTATATTGTTGGAGCGGAAGCCGGCTTTCATCAGCTTCGCTGCGGCATATCCTTCCCAAACCGTCCATTGCCCGGAGCCGAACATGCCAACCGACGTTGGGCCGTTTTTCTTGATGGCGGCCTTGAACTTGGCCTCCATGACATCGAAAGCCTTTTCCCAGGACACCGGAGCAAATTCTCCGTTCTTGTCATACTCCCCGTCTGTCATGCGCAGCAAAGGCTGGGTCAGCCGGTCCTGGCCGTACATGATTTTAGACAGGAAATAGCCTTTCACACAGTTGAGGCCGCGATTCACCGGCGAATGGACATCGCCATGGGTGGCAACAACGCGCCCTTCTTTGGTGGCAACCATCACGCTGCAGCCAGTGCCGCAGAACCGGCACGGAGCCTTGGACCATTTAAGCTCGGTAATTTGACTGGCGGTTGGAAGTTTTGCAGCGGTTGCGATTGCAGGCATGCCGGCTGCTGCGGCAGCTGCTGCTATCGCATTGGCTTTGATATAGTCGCGCCTGGTAAGACCAGCGGATTTTTTGCCGCCTTTGGGTGTTGTCTTATCGGTCATCGCCCATCGCCTCCATATGGTGATAGACGAGAGAGACGTTGACCACGCCGTTCTCTGTCTGGATCCGGTCCATGGTTTCAACAAGTGCAGCGTCGTCTCTGGTTTCCAATGTCAGTATGAGCTTTCCGGTTTCACTCGTTCCGTGGCACTCAACGCCTGCAAGCTTGGTAAGTTTTGATTTGATGGCCGCGATGTTTTCCGGCCACCCTTGCACGAGCAAGCTTGCAATATGATGGTTTTTGCCCGCCGCACCGCCTTTCAGAAACTCCCGGCGCGTTCGCGAGATAACCGACAACTTGTCCTCACGCATACTCTCCACCTCCAATCCGCTAAGGGGTGCCGGGGGGACCGGCGATCAGCTGGTAAATCCAAATTGCAAACCCGTAACCGCCAACCAGCGCTATTGAGACGGCCGGGGCAAGAAATACGGTCAAGAATAGAAAACCAGACAGCTCACGCCATCTGCTGTTGGGGCGCTCCAATTCTGGAGTATCAGAATGAGCCGGTCTTTCCGGGTTTATGGAACTGCTCGGCGCGTTTTGAGCCACGACTTCCCCCTTGTTTGGAATTACTATGAAATTTTTATATTTCGATCACAATTCAAATTTTCTGAAGAGGCGTCGAATGCGGAAATTGGCCCGTGGCCCATCATGTGGATTATGGCTTTAATTCATGCGTTAATGAACTCGTGGCCGAAATTCAAACCGGGGTAAAGCGTATGGCTGAGCGGGACATTCATGATGCGGTGATGGAAGGAACCTATTGGTGGGGAATGCCCACGCTTCTCGGGGCGCCGCATGATCAGGACCTTTCAAACTGCGATGTTGCCCTTGTGGGCGTGCCCCATTCCACGGGCAATGGCACAACTGAACGTGACCAGCATCTTGGGCCGCGGGCGGTGCGCCATGTCTCACCGTGGCTTGGGGGGCGGGTGCACAGCAGGTTCGGCATAGACCCCTGGCAGATGGCCCGCATTGCTGATGTGGGTGATGTGCGGCTGCCGCAAGCAAACAATAATGAGCATTGCATCTCGCAGATTGTGGATTTTTACAAGCACGTCGGACAGGCAGGTGTGCGGCCGGTTTCAATAGGTGGCGATCATTCCGTTACAGGGGGCATTGTGATGGGGTTGGGCGGTGCAGATGGCTCATTGATGGGCGGCGAAAAAGCCTCGCTGTTTCATCTTGATGCCCATACCGACACGTTTGATATGCTCGACCATTTCCTGGGGGCGGAAAGATCAGCTGCCCATTGGGGCTCATATCTGGTGAAGGAAGGTTATGTTGACGCAAGCCGCAGCGTGCAGATCGGCTTGCGCGGTTACACCCGGTCGCTGGACTGGCTACAAAGTTCATACGATCTCGGCTACGAAGTCATTACCATGGAGCGTTACCGGCAAATGGGTGCAGATGCCGCCTGCGCGTTGATTAAGGAAACGCTGGGCGATGGCCCGGTATACATTACATTTGATCTGGATTGCCTGGACCCGACAATCGCGCCTGCGGTTTCGAACCTTGAACCGGGGGTAGGTGGCTTTTCCGTTGATGAAGCCAATCAGCTTTTGCAGTGCGTAAAGGGCAAGAACATTATCGGCGGAGATGTGGTTTGCCTCATGCCGACAAAGGATCAGGCGAACAATATTACCTCCATGGTGGCATCGACAATTATGTTCGAAATCATGTCCCTTATCGTGTGCAGCCTGGCGGACGGATAGGCCGGGTTTCAGGGTTTTCGCATCGCCTCTTCAGGCAAAAGGATGTTGAATTGGTCGCGCAATGCGGCATCGGTTTTGCGGCCCACGTATGGGGGATAGTGGGTGCGCAAAACATGGCGTGCTTTATCCCTGGCAATTGACCAAATGTCATGTGAGCCATTTTCTTCCCATGTCCGGGGGTCGTTCCGGTTCGCAAGCGGGGGATAGAAGTAGTCCCGCTGCATTGCATCCATGGTGTGCTCTAACCCCAGAAAGTGTCCCTCGCCCGTAACAGCATCCAGAATCGCAGCAAAGCCCAATGTTTCGTCGAAAACCTCTATCCCGCGTATGGCCCGGTGAACATGGCCCAGCATTTCATCATCAAGAACGAATGCCTCGAATGAGGCTCCCAGCAAAGATGCCATCATGCCGGAGGATTCATAGATCATGTTTGCTCCAGAAAGCCCGCACGCCAGGGCAGATACTGCCTTCTCCGACCCCATTTGTGCATCCACCGCCTTTGCGTCAGACATTGAACTGGCAACGCCGCTGGGCAAACCAAGCCAATTGCCTATCTGACCTGCTGCTGCGTTCATAATGCTGATTTCCCCGCCGCCGCCGCAAAACGCGCCAGTGCGCAAATCAATGACCAAAGGCCAGTTTGAAAAAATCATTGGATAGCCGGGGGCAAACACATTTACCAATATAAGGGCAGCCAAGGTTTCCGCTGTTGTTTGGGCCAGCATGCCGGCGGGCGTGGCGGGTGCAGTTGCGCCCGATTGTGCGGCAATAATGGCATTGATCGGAACGCTGCGCTTTATGCACGCTAATGTAACGTCTACGGCGTCTTCGCCATACCTGAGCGGCGATATGACGGGACTGATATGGGCTTTGCAAAAGGGGCGCTCCGTGAACTTGCCTTCGCCGCCGAGCGCTATGTCAAACATATCGACAATGGGGTCGACATATTCCCCAATGGTGAAACTCATTCCCACTGGCTTTTGTGTGCCCGAAAGCAGCGCGTATGCGGTGTTCACGTCCAGATCAAAATTGTCGCTGATATCGGTCGCAACGCAGCACCGGGTGAACCAGCTCACATTTGGAAGGGTATCGATGAGACGGGCAAAATCGTAAAGGTCTTTGAGCGTTGAGGGGCGGTAGAGGCTATCATCAATGTCGAGGGTTTGAACCGCCGCCCCACCGGTACCGAAATAGACTTTGTCACCGCCTATTTCAAAATCGTGGGCGGAATCACGGCCATGGAAAACGAAACTCTTGGCCGCATTGGCAATCACATCCTCAACCATCGAAGCGGGGAATGCCAAACGGTCAAGGCGGTTAAACCTTGCCCCTTTTTTTAATGCGGCCTGGGCAAAAACCTCAGGCACATCTCCCATGCCGATTTCTTCGAGGATGCGCAGCGCCGTTTTGTAAATGGAAACAACATCCGTATCGGATAGAGGCTTATATGCGCCGCCGGTTTGCCCGGGAGGATTTGGGTTGAAAGCTGATTGCGGGGCGGTGCGTTCGGCAATCCGTTGGGCGCGCCCACGCCCGCGCCGCCCCACCTTTGTTTCCTGCGTGGTCATCCCGCATTCCCTTGCGATGCCAGTTGCAAATTCAATTTGCCCGTCTCGCGGGTCAACACAAGTGAATTTTTTGAACAACTGGTGAGGAAGGTTTTGATTGCGCGCTGGTCGGAAATATTTGAGATTTCTCCCATCAGGCTTTTGCATTCGGAACCGGCACGGGATGAAAACGCACGCGCAGGTGGTTGTCATTGGCGGCGGTATTGCTGGCTGCAGCACGCTCTATCACTTAACGTGCGAGGGCATCACCGATGCAGTGCTGGTGGAACGTGATGAGCTCACATCAGGCACCACCTGGCACTCTGCGGCGCAGGTTACGAACTTCGGCGCGGTTCAAACCATGGTGGGGCTGAAGAGCCACTCAATCCGCCTTTACAGCGAGCTTGCAGCCGATCCTGACTATCCCATCAACTATCATCATGGCGATGGCGGCATCCGGCTTGCCGGAACCCAGGACCATATAGATGGGTACAACCATTTCATCTCGCTCGCCCGGGGCATGGGTGTCGATTTCGAACTGATTGATGCTGCTGAATGTGAACGCCGCCACCCCCTGATAAGAACGGACGGATTGCTTGGTGGCTTATGGGATCCGCTTGATGGCGACATAGACCCTGCGCAGCTGACACAAGCACTTGCCCGGCGAGCCCGGAACGCAGGCGCTGAAATCTACCGGCACAACCCGGTGCATGACCTGACGCAAAAGCCAGGTGGCGAATGGGTGGTTCACACATTGAAGGGAGATATTGAGTGCGAAATCGTCGTCAACGCGTGCGGCTACCGGGTGAACGAGGTTGGCCGGATGATGGGGGTTGAGCATCCTGTTGTCTCCATGGAGCATCAATACTTTCTTACCGAGCCGGTTGGCGAACTCGAAGCGCTAGGCCACAGGGTGCCGCTTATTCGGGATCCGATTGACGATTTTTATTCCCGCCAGGAAAAACAGGGCCTGCTTGTCGGTATTTATGAGCAGAACTGTAAAACCTGGGGCATGGAGGGCATTGATCCTGACTTCTCCAACGCGTTGTGCCCCAACGATCTCGACCGGTGCCTGGACAATATGGAGCGTGTTTTTGAACGCCTGCCATGTCTTACCCAGACCGGCATCCACACGGTGATCAACGGTCCCATCACTTATTCGGCAGATGGATTGCCGCTGGTTGGGCAAATTCCCGGCAAACGGAACGCCTATTGCATTATCGGCTTGCGGGCAGGGATTGGCGAAGGCGGCGGACATGGAAAAATTCTTGCCGAACTGATTGCCCATGGTGAGAGCGAATGGGACACGTGGTGCCTGGACCCGCGCCGTTTCACCCGATATGCCGACACAAAATACACCGCGCTCAAGGCAATTGAAGACTACCAAAACGAATTCCGCTTTCACATGCCCCATGAACACCGCCCAGCGGGCCGCTGTGCAAAGGTGACACCACTTTACGAGCCTCTAAAACGGGCCGGCGCTGCATATGACGTGGTGAACGGATGGGAGCGCGCGGCATTTTTCAAACCTTCTTCAGAATTTGAACCTGAGCACAGTTTCAGGTTTGCGAATTGGCACGGAGTCGTAGCCAAGGAAGTGGACTGTGTTCAAAGTCGGGTGGGCCTGATGGAAGTTTCAGGCTTCAACCGCTTTGAGATTTCCGGCACTGGCGTGCACCAATGGCTCAGCGCACTTTCATGTTCCCGCGTTCCGGAAAAGGTGGGGAAGGTTGGCCTGATCTACCTCTTGAACAGGTTCGGCAATGTGAAGGCCGAAGCAACCATTGCCAATCTTCAAGAAGGCATTGTCTGGTACGGTTCGGCCGCCGCAGCTGAGTATCACGATATAGACTGGCTCACCGAGTATCTGCCGGCAGATGGTTCCATACGCATAAAAAGCCTTACAAACACGCACACAATTCTTGTTGTCGCGGGGCCACAATCGCGCGCGTTGCTGCAAGTTGCTGCACCGGAAAATGACTGGTTCCAAAAGAGCTTTCCTTGGCTCTCAGTACGTGAATGCAGAATCGGCAGCGCCAACATGGTGGCCATGTCAGTGAGTTTGTCTGGTGAACTTGCATGGGAACTACATGTGGCAAACGATCAATTGCGCGAGGTCTATCAGACCCTCGTTGATGCGGGAGAAGAGTTTGGCCTTGGCCACTTCGGCCTATATGCGGCGGAAAGCATGCGCCTTGAGAAGGGATACAAGCACTGGAAGGGCGATCTGATTACCGAGTTCAACCCTTACGAAACGGGCCTTGCCCGGTTCGTGCGTAATGAAAATTCGTACATCGGCAAAGAAGCGCTTGAAGAAATGTTAGCCGCAGGCCCGAGGCGCAATTTCGTCACCATGGTGGTTGAGAGCCAAGATGGACCGGCGCAGCCGGGCGATTCAATTGTTTCTGGTGATGCAGTCGTGGGCACAGTTACATCTGCTGGCTGGGGGCACCGGATTGGCAAAAACGTTGCAATGGGATTTGTGAAACCAGTATTTTCGAAATTGGATACTGAAGTATCAATACAAATGCTTGGCCAGCTCATTCCGGCGATTGTGTGCGCTGATTGTCTTTACGATGCCGAGAGCCAACTGGTGCGAAGCGGTTAAAAGAAACACTGACATAAACGTGATCCAAACAGGGTGATTGGACAGTACGTATGACAGTATAGTCATATCCCAATTGCCGCTTAGCTGCTGGGAGTTGTCGACGTTGAGAAATGCCGAATTTACATTGGAACCGGAACACAGAGCCCGTGCATTGGGCGATTTGTGCACTCCCTATCCGCTTACCCAAGCAGCAATGTATTGCGCAACAAAACTGGACTAACAAAATACCAATTTTGCACCCACGGGCGCGCAACTAGCGGTAATAAGCTAGAGTTTATAAGAAGACCAAAAAGTGAAGAAGGAAAAATTCCAGGGAGAAAGAGGAGAATACCAATATGAAATTGTCGAAATTGTTAGCGGGAGCTTGCGTGGCTGCTGGTCTTTCGTTTGGCACCGCAGCACAAGCTGCCGACGTCGTGATAGGCGTGCCTAACTGGCCTTCGGTTCGCGTTACGGCTCATGTGCTCAAAGTTGTGATGGAAGACAATCTTGGCCTTGAGGTCGAGTTGCAGAATGGCACGAATCCGGTGGTCTTCGAAGCGATGGATTCCGGCGCTATGCACGTGCATCCAGAAGTGTGGATGCCGAACCAGGTCAACCTCAACAACAAATTCGTAAAAGAGAAAAAGACCGTCAAGATGAATCCGAACGGCGTTGCCGGTGACCAGGCTATGTGCGTCACCAAAGGCACGGCAGAACGCACCGGCATCGTGAACCTTTCCGAACTTTCAAATCCCGACATGGCAAAGAACTTTGACACTGACGGCGATGGCAAAGGTGAAATCTGGATTGGCGCCGCTGGCTGGGCATCGACAAATGTCGAAAAAATTCGCGCCAAATCTTACGGCTTCTCAGAAACCATGAAGCTCAAAGAAATGGATGAAACCCTTGCCCTGGCGGAAGTGGACAATGCGGTTGCGCAAAAGAAAAACATCGTTTTCTTCTGCTACACACCCCATCACATGTTTGCTTTGCATGAACTGGTTATCTTGAAAGAGCCAGCCTATGACGAAGCCAAGTGGAAGGTTATTCAGCCAACTGATGACCCGGAATGGCTTGAAAAGTCCAATGCGGCGGTGGCGTGGAACACTGCATACCTGCACATTCATTATGCCTCAGCGCTTGAAAAAGCACAGCCGGAAGCAGCAAAATTGTTGTCCCAGGTAAAGCTCGATACCGACACTGTGTCTGCAATGACATACGCACTGGTCGTTGAGAAGAAAGACCCTGCTGAATTCGCTAAGAAATGGGTTAGCGAGAATTCATCAGCCGTAGACAGCTGGCTTAAGTAGTCCGCCAGAAATAATGCAGGCGGGTGCTGGCTGCTCCCGCCTGCTTTTTCGCCGCGCAAGCAGGCAAATCAACAAATAACTGCCGGCGCCGCATGAGGGGATGGGGACGATGAGTGAAGCGGTTATTGCTTTAAATGATGTTTGGAAGATTTTCGGCAGCAGAGCAGAAGAGGCGATGGCGGCGATTGAAAGCCGAGGGCTTTCGAAGCCGGAAGTTTTGGAAGAATTTGGCTGTGTTGTTGGCATTGCAGATTGTTCATTTGAAGTTGAACGCGGTGAGATATTTTGCGTCATGGGGCTGTCGGGTTCCGGCAAGTCCACCATGGTGCGCCATCTGAACCGGCTAATCGAACCTACCGCAGGCAGCATTTCCGTCCTTGGCAAGGATATGCTTTCGCTGGGCGCGGAAGAGTTGCGCGAGATGCGCGCGCGTCATATCGGCATGGTGTTCCAGCACATGGCGCTGCTGCCCCACCGCACGGTGCGCGACAATGTCGGGTTTCCGCTGCAGGTGCGTGGGGAGCCTAAGTCGAAGCGCTGGGAAGTTTCCCAACAGTGCCTCAACCTGGTTAATCTGGATGGTTATGAAGACCGTTTCCCGCGTGAGCTTTCAGGCGGTATGCAGCAGCGTGTCGGGCTGGCCCGCGCACTGGCATCTGACCCGGAAGTGCTACTCATGGACGAGCCATTTTCAGCCCTTGATCCGCTTATCAGGCGACAGCTGCAAGACCAGTTCATGGGGCTTTCTGCCGAACTCAACAAAACAACGGTGTTTATCACCCACGACCTTGATGAGGCCATTCGCATCGGCAACAGAATTGCCATCATGAAGGATGGCCGCATCGTGCAGATCGGAACGCCCGAAGACATTGTGACCAAGCCCGCCGACGAATATGTGAAGGATTTCGTGGAGGGTATTTCCAAGCTCAAGCTCGTGTTCGCGCACTCGATTATGGAGAAGATTTCAAAGTACAAGCCTGCCAGGGGAGAAAATTTGGACAAGAGCCCGCGCGCTCACCACGGCACCGACTTGGACGAGCTGATTGATATAGCAACGACCACCAGCCAGCCAATAGTCATTCAGGATGACAAGGGCAAGGATGTCGGAGTCATCAACAAGTCGACGTTGCTCAAGGGAATCCAGGGAGGCAAGGCATGACTGATACAGGTCTCGAATTAGGGCCCAAGTCACTTGAGGCCTCGGTTGGCGACTTCGCTCAGGAAAACGAAGCGTACTACTCAGAACAATTTGGCAAAATCCAGGGAACCAACGGATTTGCTTGGTCGTGGAACACCATGGCGATGGTGTTTGGGCCATTGTGGGGCGCCTGGCGCGGCGTTTGGGGATTTTTCTGGACGTTCCTGGTGCTGGAGCTGTTTGCGTTTGTTCAGCTTGGCCGCGGATTATGGGGTGAACTTGGCGCGGACCAGCTGGCACGATATGAACGCTTGCTTGTAAACATTGGAAAGCGCGAGCAGCAGGCCAAGGAACTGCTTGCAGCAGGCGATGCAGCCGATGCTGAAGCAAAACTCAAAATCGCGGAAAATCTCAAGAAGGTTGCTGCAACGGCTAAGGAACAGGCTGATTTGGCCGCAACAGAATCAACGACCATTTTAATGGTCGGGCTGGCGCTTTTGGTGCTGGTCAAGCTGACGGAAGGTTTCTACGCCAATGTCGCGTACGAGAAGCAATATCTGAAATGGCGGGCAAACCCGAACGTGCAGTCTGGCGTGAGCCAGGCAAGCGCTGCTTTCGGAGCATTCCTGTTGGTGGCAATCTGGCCGCTGACATTGTTCCGGTTCACGGTCGCGGACCCTGATGCGAAACTTGCCGCGTGGACGAACGGCCTGTTCGGAGACAAAATTCCGATCACCGAGTTCCCAATCAAAAAGGAATATTTCGCAGAGCTTGCCAAGAAAGGTGATGCTGCATTCGACTGGGCGGCAAACAGATTTGGCAATGTTTTCGATGGCGTAACGGCGAGCATTCGCTGGGTTCTTGATGGGCTGGAAGTGATGCTCATCGAAACCCCGTGGCCGGTCGTCATGCTGGTGATTGTGGTTATGGCTTTTAGGTTGGCCGGGCCGCGGGTGGCGATTTTTACCGCAGCATCCCTCGCCTATCTGGCCTTTATGGGGCTTTGGGAAATCTCGATGATTACAGTTGCTCTTATCGGGGCTGGTGCGTTCTTGTGCATCTTATTCGGCATTCCGCTCGGCATCTGGTTTGGCAAGTCCAAGAGAGCTTACGCGTTCGCCGAGCCGGTTCTGGATTTCATGCAGACAATGCCTGCATTTGTTTATCTGATCCCGATTATCGCATTCTTCGGCACTGGTAAGCCGCCTGGCGTTCTGGCGACCATTATCTTTGCCATGCCGCCGGTGATCAGGCTTACGGCCTTGGGCATGCGCGGTGTGCCGGAAGCAACCAAGGAGGCCGCAGTCGCATTCGGTTGCTCCAAGTGGCAGCTGCTCACCAATGTGGAAATACCCCTTGCCATGCCGTCCATCATGACCGGCATCAACCAGACAATCCTGATGAGCTTGTCGATGGTCGTGATTGCCTCGCTGATTGGTGCGGAAGGTCTGGGTGCGCTTATTCTCGAGGCGTTGCAATATGCCGCCAAGGGTCAGGGCCTGTTGGGCGGGCTTGCCATCTTGTTCTGCGCAATGGTTATCGACCGCATAGCGCAAGGCATGTACCGCCGCAAGGTCTCCGGGCACTGAGCCATGGGCGCGTGGGGAATAAACAACGACTACGCGCCCTTGCACGATGTCTTGCTTGGAAAACCGGAATATTTCCGGTGGGTTGAGGCTGGTCCGCTTATCGGGCGCACCCTTGCCAATGCCCATAAGACAGGCGTTAAGTTTGATTTGCAAACCGCCATGGCGCAGCACGCGGAAATGGTTTCAATCTATGAGGACAATGGCGTGAAGTGCCATTATCTTGAACCAGATCCGGTCTTGCATCGCAACTTCTTTGCCCGCGATTCATCGGCCATGACCCCTTGGGGTGCACTTATCTGCCACATGCAATTAAAGGTGCGCCGTGCCGATTACGTGACCGCCATTAAGTTCTACCAGGACAACCAAATTCCAATTTGGAATTATGCCACCGCCGGCCACTTTGAGGGTGGTGACTTCGTCATTGTGGGTCCCGGCAAGGTTCTTATCGGCTATTGCGGTGAACGCTCGGAGAAAGAAGGCGCCGAGCAGGTGGCTGAATTCGTGCGCAGGGAAGGCTGGGAGGCGGCAACCGTTCCCATAAGCCGGGAGTTCGTGCACATGGACGGGCTGGTGGTGTCGCTTGATGAAAATCTGTTGGTTGCCTGTCTGGACGCCCTGGAGCCCTGGGTCGTTGACCATCTGACGGAATGGGGCTTTGTGTTTGTCGATGTGCCGTACCGGGAGGCCAAAAACCTCGGGGTTAACCTGGTTGCGCTGGGCAATGGCAAAGTTTTGTCCATGAAAGGGGCAACCGAGCTGAACGAGAAAATGCGTGCGCTCGGCTACTATGTTTATGACCCTGATATGTCCATGTTCACATTGGGCGGCGGCGGTGTGCATTGCCTGTGCCAGGCGCTGAGCCGCGATGAAGCAAAGGCGCCTTAGGCTATTTTCGAGAGCCTTCTGCGGCGTTCCTTGAAATCCTTGTGAGAGGCATCGGTGCCGTCATGAAACGAGCCGAACCAATTGTCCCAGGGCATTTCAAGATTGCCGTAGTTGCACTCAAAATACCGGTGGTGCATCTGGTGGTGAAACGTGCCGAGCGCGAGCCGGTTTTTATCCTGCACCAACAGGCCCTCAAAACCGGTATGTGACGTTGCCGCCGTGAGCGCCTGGTGCTGCATGTGGAACAGGATGTGTATCGGGTGTGCCGCAATCAGGAAATGTATCAGCACTGACGAAAAGAAGAGCAAGTGCTCAACCGGGTGCATGGAAAGGCCCGACCATGGCCCGACATTCGTATTGCGGTGATGGAGGGCATGAACCCGCTTGTAAATGGGCGGCCAGTGCAGGAAGCGGTGTATCCAGTAAAAATGGAACGAAATCCACACAGGTGTCAGCAGGAACAAAACCACAAACCAAACCGGATTATTGCCCCATGCAAGGACCGGCGCATAGCCGTTGGCCATGGCCCAGAACATCAGCGCTTCATAGGCTGTCCAGAAAGCAACACCGCTCCCCATTGACCAGAACATATTGTCGAGCACCTGGCTTTTGAAAGTGAAAGCCTTGCTGTCCTTAGCCAATTCGCGCCCGTCATATTTCAGGCGCTGTTTCTGGTGCTTCCAGACGTAGAAATAAAGGTGCAGGCCACCGGCGACGATTAGCAGAAGGGCGAGATTGCGCACATAAAGTTCCGCGATCCAGCCAAAGGAAAAAGGCTTGGCTTCCGCGAGAGTGGGCTGAAACCAGCGCCACGACACATAGGCAACCACCACCAGGATTGAGTTCTCAGCAATTGTGAACCAGCGGTCTTTCAGCCAGCTGAACATGCGCGCCGGGTTCAGCGGCCATGAGAAGAACGGTGACACCTGGATGGGTACCGGCGGTCGGTGATGCCATTGCCGGGCCAATGCGCCTTCATTTGCGCCAGAGCCGTCTTTGCTCACTGCAGACATTCCCGTGAACTCCCAACACCAGCTTTTGCGTGGGTTTGAGTATTCCACAAACCGCCCGGCTTGAAAAACGGAAGATTGAAGACTGATAGGGTCAACGGCAGAGAGCCCCTTCTGCCTACTTCTCCGAAAGTCCCAGCCGTTCGTGCCACGCAGCGAGGGATTCATCGGGGTACTCATCGAATGTCTTGTCGTTCGGGCCGATGTTGAGCGGCACCCAGCTTGCCTTGGAGCCGAGCATCATGTGGGTGCGTTCAGTGGGAACCGGCAGCTCGGTATCAATAACAGAAGCTAAAGGGTGAATAAGCTC
>JBPCVY010000240.1:0-3050 GCA_051010055.1 Hyphomicrobiales bacterium
GGGTTGATTTGGTGCGCCACCTTGCACGCAAGGTTTTTGGGTAGAGTTTTCTCTATCTCCCGTTCATGAGAGCATCTTCAATAATCGCTTGAATTTCCTCAACCGTTGCTCTGCGCGGGTTCGTTAATGCTGCTGCATCTTCCTGCGCTTTATCGGCGATTGCAGCAGCGCAACCTTCCGGCACACCGATATCTGTGAGCTTGTCAGGTATCTCAAGCTCATCAAGAAGTGCGCACACGGCCCTATAAAAGCCGTCAAATGAAGTATCTTCCAGCCCCATCGCTTCGGCCATTGGGTCGATTTTTTCTTTTATTTCGGGTGCATTGAATCGCAAAACGGCGGGTAAAACAATTGCATTGGTCAACCCGTGATGGGTGTCATACTCCGCACCTGCCATATGGCTGATGGCATGAAACCATCCCAAGCCCTTTCAGGAAGGCAACACCAGCAAGGCATGAACCGGTGAGCATGGCGCCCCGGGCTTGCAGATTTTCCGGAGCATCAACCGCATCCGGTAGCCACCGGTATATGAGCCGCAACGCTTCAAGGGCAGCGCCATCGCACATTGGATGAAATGACGGCACACAAAAGGCCTCAATGGCGTGCACCAGCGCATCGCATCCGGTCCAGGCGGTGAGGTTGGCAGGAAGCTTCAGGGTAATTTCAGGGTCAAGCACGGCTGCAGCGGGTTTCAAGGCGGGATGCCACACACACCATTTCATCATTCGTGCGGTTTCGGTGATCATGGCGGTGCTTTCGGTTTCAGCACCTGTGCCCGCGGTGCTTGGCACCAGAATAAGTGGCGGGAAGGGGGCATCGCCGCTGATATCCGGCGATGGCTGGTCGTAGTTAAACTTCCACAGATCAACATTGTTTTTGGCGGTGAGGCACACAGCCTTTGCCCCATCCATGCCGCTGCCGCCCCCAATGCCGATAATGCCGTCATGGGCGCCGCCGAGAAACTGAGCTTTGCCGGCGGCGATTTCATCATCGCGCGGGTTGGGGGAGATTTCACAGAAAAGGCCGGCGTTCATCCCGCTTTTTTCGAGATAGCGGGCCGCTTGCTGGATAAAGGGAAGTTTTGCGCTACCACGGTCCGTGATGATGAGCGGGCGCGACATGCCGCATCCGGCGCAAAGCCCGGCAATCTCTTTCAACCGGCCGGGGCCATAGAAAATGGGAACAGGGAACGTCCATTCCTGGTTTTCGAGCAAATGCGCTTGTGTCATTTTCAATCCTGCTTGTCCAACCGTGCTCTAAAGCCAATCACCTAAGAAGAGAAATTTCAACTTGCGGCGTGCCTCATGACATTGTCTGAGTGACCCAACTCAACTCGAACCAGCGCTTTCCCGTCTTTTGAAATCGCCGTTCATCTGACGGCAGCGCCCACCGCATCCTTGAACAGGTTAGCGCCTTGCTTGAACAAAGATAGTCCAGCGTCTAACAATTTGGGGTGATGAGATCGCTTTCTGGCATTCGCAATTCAGCAGCTGTGTTCATTTTCGCAAGCTGTGCAGCGTCTGCTCCGGATGTGATGGCGACGATGACGCTGGATGGCACAAATTGCGTGAGATGGGGCGGGGAGCGCGATGGCGATCTTGTGCGCTGTGTGGGTGAACTGGGTGGGGGACAAAAACTGAGCGTCTCTCTCTACGGAAAGCAGCCAAACAAGGTTACGAATATCATTATCAGCCTGGATGGCGGCCCGCCCATGCAGAACATCGCGCTTAATGCAGAGCCGATAATCGACCATATGAATGTCGGAATGATTTTTGCGGATATGAATTTTGACGGCTTTACGGACATTGCGGTAATGATATCGGCCTCAAAACCGGGCGGCCAGAGACACGTTCATTTTCTTTATGATAAACAATCCAAAAAATATTTTAAAAACAAGAAATTAAGCGAAATTTCTCCAGTTAAACTTGAGCCACAGCAAAAGCACCTGTTCTCGAAATGGCGGAAAAGCACAACCCTTTCAGGCCGCGATACTTATGAATGGCGCAACAGCGCGCTTGTCATGACAGAAAGGCGTGTGCGCTATGACACCGGCGCCAACTGTGAAGAACGCCTGTTCAAACTGAAGGACGGCAAGCTGGACCTGGCAGAGGCACACCCCTGCGACTAAGAGCCTAGAATTGGATCTTTAATCCGCCTTGGGTATTCGGCCGGGTTCTGCCGAAGGTGTTCTCCCCTGGCACCGCTTGCCTGTTGCCCTTATACAGGAATCCTTGTCCGGTCTTCGGAACGCCGCCAAAGGTCTCGGAGCTGAAGTTGGAATATGTTCCACCGGAGCTTTTATACTGCTGATATTCCAGCTCTTTTTGATTGAGCTTATAAAGCCCGAGGTTGTTTATAAGGTCGTTGCTTTCTGAAAGCGCGGGGGTTGCAAACCACCCGAGCAAACAAAGCACCGGTATCAGATAGCGCATTTTCAATACTAGCCCGCTCCGATTCGCACGAATGCACACTAAAACGCGAAACTGAGCAATTGTGTGGTGAGCCTTGGTATTCTTTCATCCCAATGTTCACTCAAGTCAAACGAAACCAGCCGTTAATTCGGCCAAACTGTTGATTTCATGTGGTGCCGGCTGAGAGGCTCGAACTCCCGACCCCCTGATTACAAAGTTGATGCTCAATCCCTGAATTATGTACTTTTCGGTCCATTTCCTCAAAATTTGTGACAATTTTCGCGACATGGTGTCGCAACGTGGTACTCTGTAAGAGCAAACGCCAGTAAGCGCAATGGAAATTTGGGAACTTTCACAATGCAGCATGTTCAAAAGTTCAATATCGGAAGCTTTGCAAAGTTTCTCAGCATGATCAGCCTGAACCCTGATTGGGAAGCGTTTAATGCAGCGCGCAAAGTCAACACCCGGTGAGCAACTCGCGATCGAATACCGCACCACCAGCCAAGGTGAATGACCTCGAGGACGAGTTCTCACAGCACGCTCCGCCGATGTCGGCTATTGGCACTAAGCGGGCATTCGTAGACTCGCGAGCGAGGTCCGTTGTTCCACCAAAAGCGGACTCTTTTGACTTTGGCGGTA
>JBPCVY010000241.1:0-5667 GCA_051010055.1 Hyphomicrobiales bacterium
CCATGTCGGATAAAACACTCACCCTTTCAGCGCGCCTGACGCTTGAACCATTCGAAATCGACGTGGATGATGACATCGCGCTGGATGGCATTACAGCACTGTTCGGCCCCAGCGGCGTCGGCAAAACCACACTGTGGCGCATTATCGCCGGGCTGGAGAAAAACGCCAAAGGCCGGGTGGCGTTTTGCGGCAAGCTCTGGGCGGACAGCAATACCGGGCACTTTCTAGCGCCTCACCTGCGCCCCATCGGTATGGTGTTTCAGGACGCAAGGCTGTTTCCCCATCTCGATGTTGCAGGCAACTTGCGGTTCGGCAGCAAAAGAGGCCGCCAGGGTGGCGCAATCAGTTATGACCAAGTGATGGAAGCCCTGGACTTGAAGTCCCTTCTGGAACGAAAGACCGAAAAGCTGTCAGGCGGTGAGAGGCAGCGGGTTGCCATTGGCCGCACGTTGCTTGCCCAGCCGCAGCTTTTGTTGCTGGACGAGCCCTTATCGGCCCTCGATATCAGGCGTAAAGGTGAGCTGTTGCCGTTCATTGAGTTGATACCGCGCCAGTTCGGCGTGCCCGCCATTTATGTCAGTCACGCCATCGACGAAGTGGCCCGAATTGCCGGTGATGTGATTATGCTGGCGAACGGCAAGATCGCAGCGCGCGGCCCGGTGCCCGAAATCTTCCAGCAGCTGGATACCCACGGGGTAACGGGACATTTCGAGGCAGGCGTGGTGATCGAGGCGGTTGTTACAGGCCATGATGAAGCCTTTCAGCTCACACAACTGCAATTCGAAGGTGAGGAAATACAAATGCCCATGGTGGCCTCCCTTGAAAAAGATGACCGGATACGCCTTCGGGTGCGCGCAGGCGATGTGTCGTTGGCCACCACGCGGCCCGGCGCCATAAGCATGCGCAACGCATTGTCAGGTGAAGTGGTGGAGATAGAGCCGGAAGTTGAAACCGCATTTGCGGAAGTTCTGGTGCGCGTGGGCAAGCAGAACCTGCGCGCACGCATCACCCGCCAATCGGTTTCCGAATTGGGTTTATCAAAAAGCGTTAAGGTTTACGTCCTTATCAAAGGCATCAGCTTTGACCGGCGTATCCTTATGTCGCCTTTGGACCAACCAGAGAAACCTCAGCCGCGCATGGCCTCGCCCCTGGGATCATAAGGGCTTGCAGGGATAACCTTGGCACCCCTTTCCACGCCAACCACATGGGCCGTCAGTTCTGTGCCCCCTTCTGAGAATTCAGGCTCAACCAGCGCCATTGCAAGGCTCTTTGACACCGTATGGCCGTAACCTCCGGAAGTGATAAAGCCAACGCGCTTTCCATTAGACCATACGGGCTCATACCCGGAAGCATCTGCGCCGTTGGCTTCAACTTCCAATGTTACAAGACGCTGGGGTGGGGTGTTGGCTTCCTTTTCTTTAAGCGCTGCTTCACGGCCAACGAAGTCTGCTTTCGAAAAATCAATCCAGCGGTCCATGCCGGTCATCCCGGGTGTGTAGCCCTGGGTGAATTCTGCTGACCAGATGCCGAAGCTTTTCTCCAGCCGCAGGGAGTTCAAAGCGTAATAGCCATATTCACGGACGCCGAACTTGGCCCCTGCCTCAAGCAGAATATTCCGCAAAGTCACATGTTCGGCAGCTGAACAGTTGATTTCATAGCCAAGCTCACCGGCAACCGACAGGCGACCGACTTTTGCCCGGATGAGACCGACATCCAGTGTTGAACAACCCATGAAGCGCATTGCATCATTGCTCACATCCTGATGGGTAAGGCTGGCCAGCACATCGCGCGACTTTGGTCCTGACAAAGAAAAGCCAACGGTTGCATCTGAGATATCGCGCACCGCAACATCGCCATCGCTGTGTGCATCAATATGGACGTTGAACCAGCGCATGTGCCACTGGCGCAGATAGTATGAGCCCATAATCCACCAGGTGCCATCGCCCCAGTTGAAGATGGTCAAGTCACCTTTCAGGCGGCCATCATGGCCAAGCATGGGCGCAAGGCGTGACCGGCCAGGAACTGGAAGACGCCTTGCCATTACCTTGTCGAGCCATTTTTGCGCATCAGCGCCCGTAACCTCAAACCGGGAGAACCCGGTAATGTCCAAAAGCCCCACATCCTCGCGAACCGCATTGCATTCTTCACCGACAATCGGGTGCGCGTTGGATCGTTTGAGCGATGGGGTTTCCTCAAAACCTTCCGGTGCAAACATCAACGGCGTTTCAAGGCCCCAGGTGCAGCCCCAAAGAGCACCGGCCTTGTCCATTGCATCATAGGCAGGCGCTTTCTTCAAAGGCCGGCCAGCTGGCAGCTGCTCGTTCGGGTAAGTCATCACGAAACGGCGGGAATAAAACTGTCCCGTGGTCTGTTTGATGTATTCCCGGTTGGAAGCAAAGTTGCCATAACGGGCAATATCCATAGGCCAGGCATCTGCTTCGGGCTCGCCGTGGATCATCCATTCTGCCAAAGTCTTCCCAACACCACCCCCTTGCAGGAAGCCAGCCATAACACCGCAAGCAAGCCAGTAATTGCGTTTACCCGGCACAGGGCCAACAAGCGGGTTGCCGTCCGGCGAGAACGTGAATGCGCCGTTCACCCAGTTCTTGACGCCGACTTCCTGCAGCACCGGATAGCGCTTGAACGCCATCTCAAGTTCATCGGAGATGCGGTCAAAATCTTCCTGGATAAGCTCAATGCCGTAATTCCAGGGCGCACCGTCAATGTTCCAGTGCTTATGGTTGATCTCGTAAATACCCACCAGAACGCCCTGCTGGTCCTGGCGCATATAGGTGAAGCCCTCAAGGTCGACAGTCATCGGCACTTCGAAATCAAGCGCGGCGACTTCAGGAATGCTCTCGGTGACAAGGTAATGGTGCTCAAGCGGCGACAGCGGCAAATCCAGCCCAACCATGCGCCCAACCTGTTTTGCCCAAAGCCCGCCCGCATTGACAACATGTTCAGCTTGCACAGTTCCTTTTTCTGTCACAACATCCCAGCTGCCGTCAGCACGCTGGTTCAGCTCCAGCACCCGGTTATGTTCGATGACTTCGGCGCCACGCATTTTCGCTGCCCGCGCATAAGCGTGCACAGTGCCGGTGGTGTCCACATAGCCTTCCCGGTCGGCCCAAAGCCCGCCGATAACGCCTTCAACATCCATAATCGGGCAGGCTTTCTTGATTTCCTCCGGCGTCATGAGATGACAGTCTTCAATGCCGATGGTTTGGAAGATGCGGTAAGCAGACTGCAGCCATTCCCATCGGGCAGGCGCTGAAGCAACCGTTATGCCGCCGGTCATGTGCAGACCGATTGACTGGCCGCTTTCTTCTTCAATTTCCGAAAGTAGATCGATTGTGTAAGCCTGAAGGGCCGCCATGTTCGGGTCAGCATTAAGCGCATGTACGCCGCCTGCCGCATGCCACGACGAACCAGCCGTCAGGACCGAGCGCTCAATAAGGCACACATCGCTCCAGCCGAACCTTGCCAGGTGGTACAATACCGAGGCGCCAACAACCCCGCCGCCAATGACCACAACTCTATAGTCTGATTTCATGCCCTGCTTTCCTCCCGCTTCAGCACTATCAAAAAAGTGACAACACTCTAAAATTTAGACACTAGGCGAGTTTATATAATGCACATTTCGCGAAAGCGACGCGACGTGGCAAGAAACGCGACAAAAAAGAGGGGAAATGCCAGTAAAGTCTGGCGAATTTTTTGCGCTCTGCTGGGCCGGAGAATGGCGGCGCTCGGCTATTGCATAACATCAATATGCAATGCGGATTTACCGCATATACTGGCCCGCTATCATGTTGAGTTTTGAAATCATACTTTTGGTCACGGTGGCCTTTCTGTTTGGTGGTTTTGTCAAAGGCACGATCGGTATGGGCCTGCCAATTGTCTCCCTGGCGGTCATGGCTCCGCCGCTGGGTCTCGACAACGCGATTGCCATCATGCTGGCACCTATCATCATCACCAACACTTGGCAGGCATTGGCGGGCCCAAAGTTTGCCGAGCTTGTAAAGAGACTAGGGACATTTCTGCTGGCCGCGGTGGTTGGAACCTGGATCGGTGTTTCAATTTTGGCACAGAGCGGAGATGTTCTGCTGGCAGTACTGGGACTCATTCTTTGCATCTATGCGGTAACCTATTTTGCCGGATACCGGGTGCCGCCGCCTGGTGAAAGCGAATTTGCCGCGTCTCCTGTTGCAGGCGGGCTTGGCGGAATACTTTTCGGCATGACCGGCAACTTCATGGTCCCGGGAGTGCTTTACGTTCAGGCTCTTGGCCTTGACCGCGATAGTCTCGTTCAGGCCCTGGGCATAACATTTGTCACAATCTCTGCGGCTTTGGCAGTTTCCTTCCTGCACCACCAGCTGATCCCGGCAGATGCTGCCGGATTGTCGTTTTATGCGCTTGTGCCAACAGGGATCGGATTGACGCTCGGGCGGAAATACCGCCACTCAATTTCAGAAGAACTCTTTATCCGCTACTTCTTTTTTGCCCTGTTCTTGACCGGCATTTACATGATCGTCCGTGCGCTGATGCAGATCTAGGGTCTAGACCCTAGGGAGGCAAAAGGCGCCTGAAACTGGTTGGTTTATCAAACAGATAGGCAATGCGTGAAATGGCTTCGTCCAGCGGTTCAATGACCGTTTGCATATGATGGCCATTGGCGTGGATCATCGATGTGCCGTCAACCATCATGCCGATATGATCGCGCCAGAATATAAGATCGCTCGCCTGCAGTTTCGATGGATCCATGTGGCCCAGGGCGTCCCCCAGATAGGCTTCCTGCATATCGCTGTCTCGCGGCGCCATCACGCCGGCGGAAAGACATGCCATCTGGACAAGGGCCGAACAATCGATGCCGAACGCAGACCGCCCGCCCCACAAGTAAGGTACACCTGCAAACTTGACGATTTCGGCAATCACATCGCCAGATGCCTTGCCCGATGAACGCAGATGGTCTTTGTAGATAAAGCGCCCGTCCGGTAATTGAGCAAACTTTTCACTCTCGCTCACCACACGGAAATTCTCTCCGAACGAGATAGCTTCGGCGGCCGGTGACTTTATGTCCGGAGCATCGAAAATGAACGATCTGGGAACGCCCACCGTATGGGTTGGGTTTTCGACAGTATCGCCCAATGCCTCTTGTGGCAGGTAGCCCACATAGCCGTCGGTCTCCAGCTGACCCCAGGCCCAGCCATCTGCCTCATCGAACACCCGGACGGTTTCACCGCGCAACGCCTGGCTGGCGCGCTGCTCCTTCAAACAAGGCGCGGGCAGAATATCTGCAACACCGGCTCTCACCTGTTTCACCACGCCTTCGGTAAACCGGTCCGCCGAAACCAGTCCTTCCAGCCCTATATCGGCCAGGTCCTCGCGATAGGCGTGAACACGCGGATCGAAATCGATTTCCATGTTGAGGCTACCTCAAATCTCCGGTTGCCCATGGCGCGCAATAAGATCGCCAAGCTGCTCCAGATACTGAGACCCTTCAACGGTTCTTTGTATCAGAACATTGCGGCGATCATTGGGGTCGCGGCGGCGCTTGACTAGTTTCATGCGCCCCATGGAGTCCAGCGCCCGGGTGATCACCGGCTTGGTGACATTCAGTTTGCCGGCAAGACCGCGCACCGTATGCGGCGGAGGTTCAAGGTAAACGGT
>JBPCVY010000242.1:0-9368 GCA_051010055.1 Hyphomicrobiales bacterium
GTTCTGGAAACCTCCGACACCGATAGACTGAAAGAACAGCAGGCGTTGAAATATGAGATTTCAGACTATGCTGTCATCGACCTTATCGATTTGCGCAAGGAAAAAGATGGACTTTCGCCTGTGGCAACCGGCATTGTTGAAACTCCGGCCACAAAGATAACCGTGAATTTGTTCAAGGATGACAGCGGCAACTGGATAACCGTGCGCGCCGAAGGCGATAATGATGAAGCAAAAGCCATCACCGAACGCACCAGGGGCTGGCAGTTCAAGGTGCCCGAGAATAAGGCCAAGGGGCTCTTGAAAACCCTCGCAAACTACGAAAAGCAATAACGCCGCCCCTCACCCCAGCAACAGCTTCGCCAGACCTATGAGCGACAGGGCCAACAAAAGCCCGAGACAAAACCGCTTGTAGAAAGCCTCAAATGATGGCCGGAAAGGCCATGTGCCAGTCAGCACCCCGGCGCTCACTGAAGCTAAGCGCGATCCCAAGTCCAATGAACTCATCAGGGCGGCAATTGCCGATTTTGAAAGGTCTGTGGATGGAAGCATTCTTGCAATGCGCGAGCGCTTTGCCCAGGCGGAGCCCACTGAATGTGTACAGCGTTCATTAGCGAGCTTACGGGAGGTTTCCGCCATCGTAGATGCCACAGCCCCTGACGAGGCAGCAGCTTTCAAAACCTGGCTCCGAGAGATCAGCCAGAAGGTCGCAGAAGCTGGTGTAGAGGGTTTTTTTCTCGGCTTTGGTGGTGGCCGGGTAAGCGATGCTGAAAAGGCAACGCTTCGAGACATCTCCAAGGCGCTAGGCATGGTATGCCAATCCCGCCCGCACGGAAGTCTGCTGTTGGCAAAAAGCGGACAATCTGAATGTCACTACAAACTCCAAACGCTACGGTTTTCGCACGTGATTTGACAAAATTTCTGCGAAAAGTAGTGTCAGCCTTGATATGGTCGATATAGGCATTTTGGAGCCAAAAAAATGGTGCCAGACGAGGGTAAAGCGCGAAGGTTGGTGGAATCACATTGTCGTGCATGGACATCTTTGTCGCCGGAGGCGGTGGCCGAACGATACTCCGCTACGACTAGCTTTGCGATGAACCGGGGTGAGCCCATGATCACGCGTTCTGAGATTGCACAAATGGCGCGAGGGTTCATGGCAGACTTTCCCGACCTCCAACTGACTTGTGAAAACGTTTTGGTGGCCGATCACCATATGATTTACGCCTGGAAATTTGAAGGTCATCACAACGAAACCGGAAACTTCGTGAGTTTTAGCGGATGGGAAGAGTGGGATCTTGACGAAGATCTAAATGTCAAAAAGTCGCTGGGCTGGTATGACGTCGATGATTACAATCGCCAGGTTGGCGGCAGCGAATGATCCTACAGACCGCAATTGGCACAATGCGGACATTCGCAATTTCAAGAAATATGTCTGGCCTTCTGTCAGTTTTTCCAGGTACTGGATCGCGGAAAAGATGCTTTGGACTTCTCTCGTAAGTAACTGCTTCAGAAAGGACACTCTATGATCCTCACGTGTCTGCATTGAATGCGCAGATTGCGATGCGAGCACCTTGAGACAAAAGATTTCTAACGCAAACACTTATACCGACCCGCAGCATATAGTTAAAGATTCAGGGTCCGCCTCACACGGTTCTGCCGCTGTTTGCCGGCAATGGAGACAAACGCCTTATGCAGGTGAGATCACCCGCCCCGCTCCCCCTGCCGGAGCGGGAAGTCTGGCTTCTGACACACAGCGATCTTTCAGTTCTTCCGCGCACTAAGCCTGTTGCGCACTGGCTTGATACGGTTTTCTCGAAATTGCCCCAATAGCAGCCAAACGAAAAACGCGCCGCAGGTGGCCTGCAGCGCGCTTTGAAGAATTCTTGGTGTATAGCAGATTAGCGCGAATAGAACTCGACAACCAGGTTCGGTTCCATCTGCACCGGATAAGGCACATCGGCCAGAACCGGCACGCGCGAAAGGCTAGCACTCATCTTGCCATGGTCCACTTCCATATATTCCGGCACATCGCGTTCCTGGCTTTCAGTTGCCTCAAGAACCATCGCGATTTGCTTGGCCTTTTCACGCACTTCAATCACATCGCCTACTTTAAGGCGGTAAGAAGGAATGTTCACCCGGCGGCCATTCACTTTGACATGCCCATGGTTGACAAACTGGCGAGCAGCAAAAACTGTCGGCACAAACTTGGCGCGGTAAACAGCAGCATCAAGCCGGCGCTCAAGCAGGCCAATAAGGTTTTCCGAGGTGTCGCCCTTAAGGCGGCCGGCTTCCTTGTATATGGCCTTGAACTGTTTTTCGGTAATGTTGCCGTAGTAGCCTTTAAGCTTCTGCTTGGCGCGCAGCTGCACACCAAAGTCGGAAAGCTTGCCGCGGCGGCGCTGGCCATGTTCACCTGGGCCATATTCGCGGCGGTTAACGGGGCTCTTCGGGCGGCCCCAGATGTTTTCGCCCATGCGGCGGTCAATTTTATACTTGGAAGAAATGCGCTTTGACATCTTCAACTCCAGTCGTTTGCGTTAATGCGGTTTGAAGCGAGCCTTCCTTTTCCGGTTTCCCGGCTGACAGGTGCAGTGAGCGAAGCGCCGCGCGCTGAACCACAGGAAAGCAATCTGTCCTCACCGCTTTCATGAGCGGTAAGAACGGGCGGGATGTACGTGTTCACTGGCTTAAAGTCAACCTTTTACGCACTATAAATGCTGAGAATCTCGGTCTCCGCGAACCCTTCCCGTTCCAGCACATGAATATGGCTGTCATCAGCGTTGGTGAGAAAGGCAAAACCGGGCGATGGTTCATCAAATAACGGCAAATCCAGCTCATCCAGAATGTGCGCGACCCGGCGGGCAATAGCCTCAGATGGGTCAACCAGCTGAACGGGCCATGGGGCAGCTTTACCGATTTCATCGGCAATCAGCGGATAGTGTGTGCAGCCCAGAACAAGCACATCGGTTTTCTTGCCATCGCGCTCAACGAAGGCCGGTGCAATTTCAGAGCTTATCTCTGAGCTGCATGGCTCCTCACCCCGCAAAACCGCCTCAGCAATTGCGGCAAGGCGCCCGCACCCGTGCAGCACCACATCCCGGTGATGGGCATATGTCTGTATCAATGCGCGGGTATAATCTCTTTCAACGGTGCCAGGGGTTGCCAGAACGCCGATTATGCCGCTGTCTGACAGGGCTGCAGCCGGTTTTATGGCCGGCACCGTTCCCACAAATGGGAAGTGAAACCGCCGCCGCAGCGCCTCCAGGGCCAAAGTGCTGGCGGTATTGCAGGCAATCACCACCACGTCCGGACGCACCTTGCGTTTCATGGCCTCCATCACCAATGAAACCCGCGCAACCAGCTCGTCATCATCCAGATTTCCGTAGGGAAAGGCCGCATTGTCGGCGGCATAGGTGATGTCTGCTCCCGCCAGCGCCCGGCGCACCGCACGCGCAATCGACAACCCTCCCAGCCCCGAATCAAAAATGAGGATTTGCGGTTTCATGTTTTCTTCAATAGCCTTCCGGCAGGGCAATTAAAAGACCATTGGTTGGTGGTGCTGAATTAGCTGGTCATGATTTCGCTGCGCACCACTAAAACTGAACACTTGGAATGACTGACAATGCGTGCAGCATTGGAGCCGAGCAGAAAATCGGCAAAACCCTTCCGGTGTGCGCAGATGACAATAAGATCGGCCCCTTCTTCTTCTGCCGCCGTCAGCGTCTCGCGGTAAATCTCACCATCGACGATGGAATAGCTGGTTTTGATGCCCTTGAAGCGTTCATGTTCCGAATAGGCTTTCATAACTTCATCTGTTGTATCGCGGGTTTTTTCAAACACGGTTGCCGGCACTTCGGCAACAACATAAGCAGGGGCGGCCGGTATCACATGCAAAAGGTGCAAATCTGCCTTGTAGAGCCCGGCAAGCTCTGCAGCCGCGGTGAGCGCCACAACCGGCTGGCGGGCATCTTCAATGTCAATTGCAACCAGAATTTTCTTGTACATGAGGTCCCCTCCCGGAAAAGCTCTTTGGGTCACTATCAGATAGCATAGCTTGCCCGTTCATTGAGATGGATCAAGCCCTTTGCGCTTATTTGATGCCTGCAGAAAGATAATCTATGATCCGCCCGTTACACCGGGAGGCACAGGCAATGAAAAAGTCCTGGCAGGAAAAACTGAACGCTTCGGTCACTTATGAGGTGAAACCGGCGCCCAAGCAGTTTGCCGATATTGCTGAAGGTGAGCTCATGTTGCTCCCCAGCGCCCAGCTGATTGATGAATATGTGCGAGCTATCCCGCAAGGCCAGTCGCGCAATCTCACAAATTTGCGCAACGATTTGGCAAAAGAAACAGGCGCCGACAAGGCCTGCCCGGTTGTCTCAGGCATATTCTTGCGGGTGGTGGCGGAAGCTGCCATGGAAGCCCATGACGAAGGAACACCGCTTGCAAACATCTCACCTGTCTGGCGCATTCTTGATGAAAAGACGACAGCGTTCAAACGGCTTTCAAGCCCGCACGCAGATCTCATCTTGCATATGAGACAGGAGGAGGAGTTGTAGGGTTTTTGATGCTAGTTTTCCGGAATAGCATCAACATCCGGTGCAATAATTGCAAAGCGGTCGCCAAGGGCGGCAAGGCTTGCAACATGCAACTCTTCCGCTTTCATTACGCCGCCTCCTGGGCGTGGTAAATCACGGGTAGCGGTCGCAGTATCGACAATCGTCATCCGGAAACCAAGATCAAGCGCAGCACGCGCAGTGGAACTGATGCACATATGTGTCTGAAACCCAGCCATAATGATTTCCTTGCGCCCGATGTCTTGCAAAACTTCATGAAGTTCGGTTTTTGCAAACCCGTTAGGCAGCGGTTTTTTGACAATAGGCTCGCCATCTTCCGCTGCGGCTTGAGACGCGATTTGTCCCCCGTGCCCGTCCAAGTCGAACGCACCACCCGCTTGCCCCTGATGCACAACATGAACGATCGGCGTACCGGTCGCCCTCGCCTTCGCCAACAATGCCGAACACTGGTCCAACGCCGGCCCAATTCCGGTGAGTGGCAGAAACCCATCTACATACTCGTTCTGGCAGTCGATCATAACAACTGCCGCATTTGAAAGTTTGCCTGGGCTCATATCTGCACCCACCATTGCCAATAGAGATTTGGCTTCACTCATGTTTTGCTCCTGCTTCTACTTTTCCGCACCAACTATAAGAGCTCCCGCATACTCTTGGCGATGCGTTTAGTGCATGGCAGTCATGCCGCTTTCTTTTTGGTCAAACCATGGTAATGCTGTTGCGATGAGCCGGCATAAGGAAATATTGCCCTCGGAGGCCACCGGCTGGCGGCGGCCCATCGTCATGTTGATTTTAATGGCGGTGGCCATGCAGATTTCGTTTGCGGTGTGGTCGAACCTGCTCAACAATTTCACCATTGAGCGGGCCGGGTTCACGGGCGAGGAAATCGGCTGGCTTCAGTCTATCCGCGAAATACCGGGGTTTTTGGCATTCGCCGCCGTGTTCGTGATTATCTACCTGCGCGAGCAGACATTCGCACTTGTTTCGCTGGCGCTGCTTGGGGTGGGAACGGCGCTTACCGGCTTTTTCCCCTCTGAAATCGGACTTTACTGCACCACGTTCCTGATGTCGGTGGGCTTTCACTATTACGAGACAATGAATCAGTCTCTGGCACTGCAATGGCTGCCGAAAGGTCAGGCGCCGAGGGAGCTTGGCAAAGTCCTGTCGGCTGCCTCGTTTGCCACCATCGCCGCCTTTACCATGGTGTGGGTGTGCTCGCAGGTGTTCATGCTGGACTATGTACCCATCTACATTTTGGGCGGCGGCATTACAATTGCCATCACTGCGTTCCTGTGGCTCACCTTTCCAAAATTCAAGGAAGAAGTGCCCCAGCGCAAAAAGCTGTTCATGCGCCAGCGTTATTGGCTTTATTACGCGCTTACATTTATGTCTGGCGCGCGCCGGCAGATTTTTATTGTGTTTGCCGGGTTCATGATGGTGGAGAAGTTCGGCTTCTCCGTTGCCTCCATTTCCTTGCTGTTCATTGCCAATGCGGCCTTCAACATGGTGTTTGCGCCAAAGATTGGCGGGCTCATTGTAAAATGGGGCGAGCGTCGGGCATTGATTTTCGAATATATCGGCCTTATCGGCGTGTTCACCACCTACGCCTTCGTGGAAACACCGTGGATTGCCGCAGCGCTTTACCTCATCGACCATGCGTTCTTTGCGTTGGCGATTGCGATTAAAACCTATTTCCAGAAAATCGCCGACCCGGCGGATATTGCGCCAACCGCAGGGGTGGCTTTTTCCATCAACCATGTAGCAGCTGTGGGCCTGCCGGTTGTGCTGGGCTATGTATGGATTCATTCCCACTCCGCTGTATTCCTCGTCGGCGCCACATTGGCATTCACGTCTCTGGTTCTGTCATTTATGGTGCCGCGCCATCCAGAACCTGGCCGCGAAGTCATCTGGAAGGCCCGCGGGCATGCAACCCAGCCAGCGGAATAATGAGCGGTATTCGGATGCGAAGTGAAGCAAAATCCGTTGAAGACTACTTGGCTGAATTGCCCGGCGACAGGCGCGCGGCTATCACCGCTGTGCGGAAAACAATTTTGGAGAATTTGCCCGAAGGCTATGTGGAGGCCATGAACTGGGGCATGATTTCTTATGAAATTCCACTTGAAACCTGCCCTGATACCTATAACGGCAAGCCTTTGATGTATGCCGCTCTTGCCAGCCAGAAGCGGCATATGGCGGTTTATCTTTGTGGTCTTTATTGCATTGCAGGCTTCAAGGATAAATTCGTTGAAGCGTTCAAGGCTTCGGGAAAGAAGCTCGATATGGGCGCATCCTGCGTGCGGTTCAAAAAGCTGGAGGATTTGGATATCACTCTTGTCGGTGAAACGATAGCAGCTGTTCCGGTGGATGAATTCATCGCCGCCTCACGGCGAAAATAGGCAAGATTCGGTTACGTTGATTCTGATCGACCGTGAACCTTATTCACCTTGTGAGAATTTCTGCCGTTTCAGGGTACCTAAAATGTCGCTATTGGAGCATGGGTAATTTGGAGGCCCCGGCTATCCTTCGACACTATGACACGAACAAAAAGAACAAGAACCGGTGGCGCCAGGCGCGCACGCCAGGAAAGTGGAGCAGCCACTGCTGCGCCTAAAGTAATTGCAGGTATTAAGCGGAAAATCCCGACATTTGATTTGTTCGGTGATGACCAGCTGAGCCTCATTGAAGAGAAAATTGATGCCCTGCTGGAAACGGTTGGTATTGAGTTTCGCGGCGACGAGGAAGCGTTGGACTTGTGGCGTAACGCAGGCACTGACGTTAAAGGGGAATGCGTTCACTTCCCGCCGGGCCTGGTGAGATCAATTATCACCGAGAACGCCCCGTCTGAATTCACCCACCATGCGCGCAACCCTGCCCGTTCAGTGAAAATCGGTAATGAAAATCTGGTTTTTGTGCCAACTTACGGGCCGCCATTTGTGCGCGATTTGGACGCCGGCAGGCGTTATGCCTCGCTTGAGGATTTCGAAAAGTTCGTCAAGCTCACCTACGCTTGCCCGTGGCTGCACCATTCCGGCGGGGTGATCGGCGAGCCGGTAGACATTCCGGTAAACAAGCGCCACCTCGATATGGTCTACGCCCACCTGCGCTATTCGGACAAACCCATCCTGGGCTCGATTATCACACAAGAGCGCGCTGAAGATTCCATCGCCATAGCGCGGCTGGTGTTTGGCGAAGAGTTCGTTGCAAACAACTGCGTTATCATGGGAAATGTGAACGCCAATTCCCCACTGGTGTTCGATGGCGAGGTGAGCCGGGTTATGCGCACCTACGCCCGCGCCGGCCAGGGCATGGTAATCGCGCCGTTCATTCTTGGCGGCGCTATGGGACCTGTTTCCACCATTGGCGCCGTTGTGCAGGCTGTGGCCGAAGGCATGGCGGGCATTGCCACCTGCCAGCTGGAGCGGCCAGGTGCGCCTGTCATTCTCGGTAACTTCCTGTCATCTACGAACTTGCGCTCCGGCGCGCCCACATTCGGCACGCCGGAACCGGCACTGGGCTCCTATGTGGTTGGCCAACTGGCGCGCCGGCTTGGCGTTCCGCTACGCTGTTCTGGCGCGTTCACTTCTTCCAAAGTGCCAGATGGCCAGGCCATGTCGGAAAGCACTATGTCGATGTTGGCAGCAGTGCAATGTGGAGCCAATTTCGTCCTCCACTCCGCTGGCTGGCTTGAGGGCGGGCTTGTCCTGGGCTATGAGAAGTTCATGATGGATGCGGACAGGCTTGGCGCGCTCCATACCTATCTTGGCGGGCTTTCGCTAACCGACAATGATTTTGCCATGGATGCTTTTTCCGAAGTGGGCCCGGGCGGTCATTTCTTCGGCTGCGCCCACACTATGGCAAACTATGAAACGGCCTTTTTTGAATCAGCCCTCGCCGATTCAAAGAGCTTTGAGCAATGGCGCGATGAGGGCGAGTATGATGAAGTGCATCGGGCAAATCTTGCCTGGAAAGATGTCCTTGCAAAATATCAGGTCCCGCCTATGGATGACGCCATAGACGAGGCCCTGAAAGAGTTCACCACCACACGCAAGGCGTCGATGGAAGACAGCTGGTACTAGAACCGGAACGGATCCCTGCACGCAGGACATGGGCGTTCTTGTAATCCACCCTGCGTGAAACCGCGCCTACATTGTAGGTTTTGGCGTTGAAATCGCGGAACTGATAACCCGTCCTGAGGCTCCAGTTTTCGTTTATCGCATGTTCGAAACCGGCACCGAATACCCAACCATGATGAGCCTTTGATTTCTTGTCTCCAGAGGCCAGCTTTACCTCGCCAAAACCAAGGCCGTAACCGCCGGTGGCAAATGCAAGGGTGTTGCCGAATGCATACCCTGCCCGCAGCCGGGCGCTGCCACCGGGGGTAAAGGTGTAGCGATCGTTCAGGGCGCCGAACTTGTTGTCGCCACCAAAGGTCACCAGGTTGGTATCAAGCTCCAGGCCGAACACCATCTGGTCAGCCTGAAAGTTCACACCGCCAAAAAGGCCCAGCGGAACATTGGTTTGATCCGCATTTGTGCCTGTGGTGCGGTCTTTGACGTTGTTGAAAACAACACCTGTATGAGCGCCCAGATAGATGCCGCTCCAGTCAGCCACATATGGGATGTCCGCGCCGAGATCAGCTGCGGTTCCAGATTGTGCCCAGAACGGAAGTGACATGAGTGCCGCAGCGCCCGCCATACCGGCTTTACCTTTAAAAATCATTTCAATTATTACTCCAAACAGTATCGAAATATGTGTTTTGCCGTGTGCTCAAAACCGGAGAATCACACGGCCAAAGAA
>JBPCVY010000243.1:0-12971 GCA_051010055.1 Hyphomicrobiales bacterium
AAGGCACTTGTGGCCTCGTCCAGAAGCAGTATAGGCGCATCGCGCAAAATGGCCCGGGCAATGGCGATACGCTGACGCTGGCCGCCGGAAAGAGTCATCCCACGCTCACCAACCCGGGTATTGTAGCTATCGGGCATTCTTGAAATGAACTCGTCCGCCAACGCCAGTTCTGCGGCTTTGTGTACTTCTTCATCGCTCGCATCAGGCCGGCCATAGCGAATGTTCTCGCCCACGGATGTGGAAAACACGACCGTATCCTGCGGCACCAGCGCTATATGCTTGCGCACGCTCACAGGGTCCGTCTCGGCAAGGTTTACCCCATCAATGCACACCGCGCCCTTCTCCGGGTCATAAAACCGCAACAGTAGATTGAACAAGGTGGTTTTCCCTGCCCCCGATGGCCCGACAATAGCAATCTTTTCCCCCGGTTTCACGCTGAGCGACATGTGGTCCATGGCAAGCGTGTCCGGACGCGTCGGGTAGGTAAACGATACATCGTCAAAATCAATATCGCCGCGCACGGGTTCAGGCAGTTTAGCGGGAATTTCCGGGACAATAATATCGGGTTCGGTTTCAAGCAGCTCCGACAAGCGCTCCGCTGCGCCAGCTGCAAGCTGCACCTCGCCCCAAACCTGGGACAGGGCGCTCATAGCGCCGGCTGCAAACATTGCATAAAGCACGAACTGGGTGAGCGTTCCGCCGGTCATCTCGCCGCCCAAAACCGATTGCGCGCCATACCACAAAACCCCCACCACTGAACCGGAGGCGACAAAGATTATTGTTGCCGTCAAAACAGCCCGGGCCATGGTGCGGTTGCGTGCAGCAATGAAGGAAACTTCAGCAGCATCCTGAAAGGTGCTGCTTGCTTCATTTTCCTGGGTAAACGCCTGCACTGTGGACATTGAAGAGATGTTCTCAGCTGCCATTGCCGCGGTATCGGCAAGGGTGTCCTGGGCATCGCGCGATAACCGCCGCACCCATCTGCCGAACAACACCAGCGGTAGCACAATCAGCGGAATGGCCAAAAGCACCAAACCGGAGAGTTTGGCGCTGGTGAGAAACATCATGGACACTGCACCAACCAGCAAAAACAGATTGCGCAGGGCAATTGAGGCCGAAACCCCGAAGGCAGACTTGATTTGGGTGGTATCGGCGGTAAGGCGCGACAGCACCTCGCCGGTCCGTGTTGTCTCGTAAAATGAAAGCGATAGCCGGGTGAGCTGGTCAAACACCGCGGTGCGCAAATCAACCACCACCCGCTCACCAATCCATGTCACCAGATAAAAGCGTGCTGCGCTGGCAATCGCCAAGGCGGCCACCACCAAAATCATCACAGCAAAATAGAGATTGATCATCTTCAGATTTTCGCCGGAGAAGCCGAAATCAATCACCCGCCGCAATGCGACCGGAACCGCCAGGGTAACCGCGGCAGCAACCGTGAGTGCAACGAAGGCCGCAACCACGCGCGCCTTGTAGTTCGCTACGAACGGCAACAGCCGCATCAAGGGCTTAACCGAGCGGCCCTTGGCGCGGCCCTCTGAGCCATTTTGGAATGATACAGGGGTTGCGGCACCCTGGCCCGTTTTTGGCGCTTGTGATGACACTTTAAATCCACCTTGCGGAAAACTCAGCAACCTGGCTGAAACCGGTTGCAAAATCTCCGGGCTTCTAACATAGAATTCCCGATGGTGTATATTTTTCAAGAGCAATGGCAAGATGATTGCAGGAATGCTTGCAACGGCCATTCAGCTGATGTATAGGCTTGCGCCAGTTTGACATCCGGCCAGCAGGCCCTACGTACGAGACGATGTGATGAAAAAAGACACACACCCCGATTACCACACGATTACGGTCACCATGACCGATGGAACGACGTTCGAAACCCGTTCCACCTATGGTTCTGAGGGCGATACGCTGAAGCTGGACATCGATCCGTCAACCCACCCGGCATGGACTGGCGGCGGCACGCAGCTCCTTGACCGAGGGGGCCGCGTATCGAAATTCAACGAGAAGTTTGGCTTCCTGGGCAAGAAGTAATCTTGCTTCCAGAACTTCGAATTAAAAACCCGGCCTTGAGCCGGGTTTTTTGATGCCGTGAATTTGCTTTTCAGTTTTCGGTTCTTCCGAACGCCGCTTTCAGCCGGTCGAGCTGGCGGCCAAGGGGGCTTGCCTCTTCGGGCTCGGGCGGCATGGTGCCATTGTTCAGCATGGTATCGAGCTTGTGGATGCGGTCATAAAGCCGGTTAGAGCGAACAATAAGATCTGCCAGCTGTTCCGGCAGCGATCTCAAAGACTGCTCGGAAATGGCCGGGCGCACCTCTTCAAGATTTACCCGGTGCTTTTCGCGCTCGGCTTCACTCAGCGTCATCTCACCTTCGTTTACCGCCCGGCGCAGCAACAGCCATGAGGCAAGCTGCATCAGGCGCGTGGTAAGGCGCATGCTTTCGCTGGCATAGGCAATTGCCGCATGCCTGCTCAGCCCGCGGGCATCCTGGCGGCCCTCGCCATCCAGATAATTTGCGGTTTCTTCAACCAGAGCCATGCCTTCGGCAAACACTTGCAAGAACAGTTTCGATTCAGCAAATCGGCTGCCAAAATCGACGGTGACGCCATCAGCACCACCGGCCGTTCCCGTCGGTTTTGATTTTTCCATAGCCGTGCCTGCCTCCCCGGCCGTTTTTCTTTCGCCCCGTAGCCCGCGCCGATCATGGTGTTACCGGAGCGCCGGGTCAACAATGGTTGAAAGTTTTCGTTAACGATCGAAATGCAGGGTTTACCAGCCATTGACTCAGAGGAAAATTCCGGGGCCGGTCAAAAAAAGAGCCGCCAAAGCGGCTCTTGAAGTTTAAACAGGGAGGCGTCAAACAGAGTGGACAGGAGCCACTCGGGTAATCCTAAGCAAGGATTACGTTAACGAAACTACTCCAAGAAACGTTACCGAAAAGTAAACAATTTTAACTTTATTGATTCAAAACGGTTCATGCACCGCAATTTTTGGTACTTTTCCCGAAACAACTCATTGAAAATTCATGATTTTTGCAAAACGGTGGATTTAAGTGGATTAACTGCGGAAAACACTCTCCGCAGCGTCCTTGCTGGACTGTTTTGCTGCAATTTCTGCCTGTATTCGTGCAATTTCCTCTTCAAGCAAAGTGATTCGTTCTTTCAATTCATCTACTGAAATGGCGGAAAGATCGGCCCCGACCACCAATTCCGCTGCCTTTTTTGCCCGTGCATCCTCATCATCAAACATGGCCCACAGCCTCCAATTCAGCCCTTCCCGGTTTAATCATGGACAGTCTGCCAATGTGGCTCTAAATCATCAAGCCGGGTTCGGGCCAATACTCAATCAGGAAATGGTCATGATTGGGAATTGACCCTAGGCTAAACCAACAATTGAACGGGTAAACATTATGTCACTTCCTGAAAAAATGACCGCCATAGCCATCGCATTTGCCGGTGGGCCTGATGCGCTTGAACCGGTTGAACAGCGCACGCCCTACCCTGGCGAAGGCGAAGTTCTGATTAAAGTGGCAGCAGCCGGTGTGAACCGTCCCGATGTGATGCAGCGCAAGGGGCTTTATCCACCACCGCCGGGCGCGCCGGAGACACCAGGCCTGGAAGTCGCCGGAACCGTTGCCGCTGCCGGGCGCGGCACATCACGCTTTAAGGAAGGCGATGAAGTGTGCGCCCTGGTTCCAGGCGGCGGTTATGCAGAGTATGCGCTTTGTGCAGAGCAGAACTGCCTTCGGGTGCCTAAAGGGCTCTCCCTGAAAGAAGCAGCAGCAATTCCGGAAACCTTCTTCACCGTGTGGACGAATGTTTTCGAACGCGGCGGCCTGAAGTCAGGAGAGACATTTCTGGTACATGGTGGTTCCAGTGGCATCGGCACAACGGCCATCATGCTGGCCGGCAAGCTGGGAGCGCGGGTTTTCGCCACCGCAGGCTCGGCAGAAAAATGCGCTGCTTGCGAAGCGCTGGGAGCAGAACGGGCCATCAACTATATGGAAGAGGATTTCGTTGCCGTCGTTAAGGAAGAAACCGGCAAACGCGGCGCCAATGTCATCCTGGATATGGTTGGCGGTGATTATATCGAGCGCAATTTCAAGGCCGCAGCCCATGGCGGGCGCATTGTCAATATTGCCTTTCTGAACGGATCCCAGGCTGAAGTCAATTTCATGCCTATGCTGTTGAAGCATCTCACAATGACCGCCTCAACCTTGCGCTCGCGCCCGGTTGAAGAAAAAGCACGCATTGCTGCTGCCCTTGAGGAAACCGTCTGGCCGCTGCTAGAGGCAGGCGATATCAAACCGCAGATTCATGCAGAGTTCGGCCTCATGGATGCCAGCAAAGCCCATGAAATGATGGAAGCCTCAACACATATCGGCAAAATCATTCTCCTGCCGTAAAATCCCTCGGATTAGCCGTTTGCCCCTTTTCAAGCGGCTAAGGCCACCGTATATAGGGGGCAATTCCTGAATCAATTGATGTGTCTTCGAAAAGACACCACTACACAGAACCAGAAACGGGTTCTGAAGGAGAATGCTTATGGCCACGACCCTACTCATGCCAAAGGCGACCGCCGTGTGGCTGGTTGACAACACAGCGCTGACGTTCAAGCAAATTGCCGAGTTCTGCCGGTTGCACGAGCTGGAGGTCAAAGGCATTGCTGACGGCGATGTTGCTATGGGCATCAAGGGCATGGACCCGGTGACGAGCGGCCAGCTTTCGCGTGATGAAATCGAGCGCGCCGAAAACGACCCCAACCACAAACTCGAAATTCTGGCGCCAAAGGTGGATATCCCTGAGGTCAAAACCAAAAAGGGGCCCCGGTATACACCTGTGTCGCGCCGCCAGGACCGGCCAGACGCCATTGCTTGGCTGTTGCGCAACCATCCGGAAATTCCCGACAGCCAGGTCATCAAGCTTGTTGGCACAACTAAGCCAACCATTTCCGCTATCCGGGAAAGAACACACTGGAACTCGGCCAATATTCAACCGAAAGATCCTGTGGCTCTTGGCCTTTGCTCGCAAACCGAGCTTGATGCCGCCGTTCAGAAAGCCGCCGAAAAGCTTGAGCGCGAGCGCATCAAGGCGGAAAAGGAAGCCCGCAAGCTTGGCACCCTGGCCCCGGCTGAAGAAACCACCGGCGAGCCTGGCGCACAGCCTTCAGTGGAAGAAATCGGCGCTGCCATGGCTGCAGCCGCCACCATGACGCCTGCTGTTGAACCTGAGCAGCCAGAAGAGCAGGACGAGAAAGCTGCATCCGAAGAAGCACATACTGCCGAAAGCGTTTTCGGCAGTCAGCCTGAGGCCGCGCCGTCTTCCAGTGAAGAAGAAGAATCTCCAGATGCAGATTCTGTCTTTGCCAAACTCGCCGCCCTAAAAAAGGACCTGGGCGAAGACGAAGAAAGCTGATTTTGCAAAGCCCGGCTCAAAAAGCCCGGCTTTCTTTTTAGTCGTTCGCCACCGGCACCGTATAATTCAACGGCAACCGGCCACCATCAGCATAAATTGTCTGCCCGGTAATGTAGCTAGCATCATCAGATGCAAGAAACGCAGCAACGCTCGCAATTTCTTCCGGCTCGCCAATGCGGCCCATTGGGGTGCGCGAGAGAATTTTGTGCCGGGCAGCTTCATCAGTTGCAACGGCCTTAAAAATCTCAGTCATGATAGAGCCCGGCCCGATGGCATTCACCCGAATGCCCTTGTCCGCCAGAGAAAGCGCCATCACCTTCGTGATTTGATTTACCCCGCCTTTGGACACTGTGTAAGGCACCTGATTGGGAATGGCGAAAACGGCATTTACAGAGGACATGTTGACGATTACCCCTGGTGCGCTACCATCTTCAATCTGCTTTACCATCTGGCGGGCCACCGCCTGGCCCACGAGAAAAACGCCCTTGAGGTTGACTTTTAGTACCTTGTCAAAATCCTCTTCTGAAATGTCCAGAAAATCTCCGGAGATGATGATGCCGGCATTGTTCACCAGCACATCAATTGCTCCATAGGATGAAACCGCTTCGGCCACCAGATTGCGCACATCCAGCCGTTCGCCCACATCACAGCCGATAAATGTGGCCTCTCCTCCCCCTTCCCTGATTGTGGCAGCAGCGGCCTCACCCGCCTCCTCATCAACATCGGAAAGAACAACTTTCGCCCCTTCCTCGGAAAACCTTTGCGCGCAAGCCAACCCGATGCCCCGCGCAGCTCCTGTTATGAGCGCAACCTTGTTTTTGAGCGCCATTGAACTCCCCTCCCATATTCTTGCCCGTGCCCCGGTCCGGATAATAGGCCGAATGAATTCGGCTGAAAAGACAGCTCAATGCACGCCGGAAACATCGCCCTGGCCCTCATTTGCCTGTTCGCCGCTTCTGTATGTGCTGGCGCAATTGCGGGGCCTGCGGCAGCGCTTGGCGCGGGCGCAACCGGTGCGGGCGCATTTTGCAAGCCGCCTGATTTCGAGGAACCTGTCTATTGCCTCAATCAGGTCGCGGGCGATCTCTTCATCATCGCGCGAGGGTTTGTAGACTTGAGGTTTGGTTTTCTTCTTCATCGTGAGGTATTCCGTGTGTGCTTTGATGCCGGTGCCGCTTTCAACTTGCGGGAAGCGATGACAGCACAATAAGGGCACGGAAACCTGCGGGGATAAGTTCAAATGATTGTGCAGCAAACCATCCCTCGAGACGGTGGCTTTGCCACCTCCTCGGGATGAGGATTGGGGGCGACGCATCCACCTAGCCTCATGTTGAGGAGACGTGAAGCGCCGTCTCGAACCATAGCATGGAACGCAATCCCTCCTAATAAATAACCCAGCAGCTGATTTTGCCGCTCGGTTTAATTTGCACGCGGGCAACAAGGCTACGGCCATAGACCTTGCGGCATTCATCGCGCGCTTCGTTATGGGTCATGCGCCGTTTTGGATTGGACTTGCTTGCCGTATAGCCAAGTTCGCGGGGCACATGCATGGGCCTTGCGGTCACGGTCACTGCAAAGAACGCCGAAAACACAACCATCGCCGTCAGTTTTGTGGCTAATCTCCCAAGCATTCCCGGTCCTGCTTGCTAAGAACTATTTAGGGCGGAGCATGCCCCCTACCCGACAATGCCCCTGTCTTTAAGGGCATCGGTAATCTCATCAAGGATCACCGGATCGTCAATTGTCGCCGGCATTGTCCAGTCTTCACCATCGGCAATTTTCCGCACTGTGGCACGCAAAATCTTGCCGGAACGAGTTTTCGGCAAGCGGGCAACGGTGATTGCGGTTTTGAACGCCGCTACGGGACCGATTTTCTCGCGCACCAGGCCGACGCACTCTTTCTCGATTTCAGAAGGATCGCGGTTAACGCCCGAATTGAGAACGATGAAGCCGGCCGGGCTTTGCCCTTTCAGGTTATCGGCGATGCCAACGACAGCGCATTCGGCCACATCAGGATGGGCGGCCAGCACTTCTTCCATGCCGCCGGTCGAAAGCCTGTGGCCGGCAACGTTGATGATGTCATCGGTGCGGGCCATGATATAGAGATAGCCGTCTTCATCCATATATCCGGCATCTGCAGTTTCATAAAATCCGGGGAAAGTGGATAGATAGCTCTCGCGGAAGCGTTCATCATTTTGCCACAGGGTCGGCAGGCAGCCGGGCGGCAGCGGCAGCTTTACGCATATAGCGCCAATATCGCCCCGCTTTACTGGCGCGCCTTCTTCATCCAGCACATGCATTTCATAACCTGGCATGGGCACAGCCGGTGAGCCGTGTTTCACCGGCAAGTTGCCAAGCCCCACTGGGTTACCGGCAATGGTCCAGCCGGTTTCGGTTTGCCACCAATGGTCGATCACCGGCACGTTGAGCTTTTCCTCCGCCCAGACAAGCGTGTCCGGATCGGCCCGCTCGCCTGCTAGGAACAGGGTGCGGAAACCGGAAAGGTCATACTTGCCAATGAGCTTTCCTTCCGGGTCTTCCTTTTTGATGGCGCGGAAAGCAGTGGGGGCTGTGAACAGGGCCACAACATCATGCTCTGCGATAACCCGCCAGAATGTGCCCGCATCAGGTGTGCCGATGGGCTTTCCTTCAAACACGATTGTAGTGCAGCCATGTAAAAGCGGCGCATAGCAAATGTAGGAATGGCCAACCACCCAGCCGACATCTGAGGCAGCCCAGTAAACCTCGCCTGGTGCAATGTCATAGATGTTCGGCATGGACCATTTGAGCGCCACCATATGCCCGCCATTGTCACGCACAACCCCTTTGGGAACACCGGTGGTGCCGGATGTGTAGAGAATATAAAGCGGATCGGTAGCTTTCACCGGCACGCAATCAGCTTTTTCCCCGGCAGCCTTGGCGTTGGCCACAAGCGCTTCCCAATCATGATCGTAACCATCATTCATGGAGGCGGCTGCCTGCTCGCGCTGCAACAGGATGATGCCGGAAGGTTTGTGGGTCGAAATCTCGATTGCTTCATCAAGAAGGGGTTTGTACTCAATCACCCTGCCCGGTTCGATACCGCACGAGGCGGTGACAATGAGTACCGGTTTTGCATCATCAATGCGCGTTGCAAGCTCTTTGGGCGCAAACCCACCGAACACAACCGAATGCACAGCACCAATACGGGCACACGCCAGCATGGCGATCAGCGCCTCGGGGATCATCGGCATATAAATGATCACCCTGTCGCCCTTTGAGGCTCCCTGTGCCTCAAGCGCGGCGGCGAAGGTTGCCACTTCTTCGAGAAGCTCTGAATACGTGAGCTTGCCCTGTGTACCGGTAATGGGGCTGTCATAAATAACGGCGAGCCGATCGCCGCGACCGGCTTCCACGTGGCGGTCAACGCAGTTGTAACAGGTGTTGCATTCGGCGCCGACGAACCACCGGTCAAGCCCGTCAACTTTCTCAAACACCTTGTCCCACGGTTTGTACCAGTCAATGCCCTCGGCCGCTTCTGCCCAGAAGGCATCCGGGTCGGCCTGCCAATTATTGTAGATGTCGTGATATGTGCTCATGCGTGTTGCCCTTCGCCACTGCGCGCAATCGTAAACAACTTCGCGCTTATGCAAATGTTTTTCTACCGCAATAGCCGCCATTGCAAGCCCTGCGCGCATAAGACTTTGGCTTAATAGGGCGCAAAACGAAGGCGCTGCCATTTACCCAATCTAAAGCCTGGCCGGGTTTACTGGCCCATGAACTCAATGCTGAGGGCCCCATGGTTGCAGGTTCCCCATCACGCTCACAAACAGCCAGCTCGCATGGCGTGCAGGCCCGATTTGCGACACTCTTTGGCGCAAGCCTTGGTGCGCATTTACCATTCATCGTGCTGATAGGGCTTTACTCCCTGGCAGCCCAGCTCACGATTGGCCGCATGGAAGGCATTGTAAAATCGAGCTTTTCTACCAGCATAATCGATTTTGTGGTGGTTACCGTGCCGATATTGTTCCTGGCGGTACTGACCATGCGGTTTGTGCATCTGGTGCTCAACGAGCGCCCCGCCAGCCCCTTGCTGGCGCTTTATGAAGATATGAAGGCCTATCTGGGCGATCCGGTACGGTTGGCTGCTGCGCTGCCAATGATTTTGACGCTGATTGCATTTTTCCGCACTTTTACCCTTATCAAGGCCAATATTCCCGCCGTTCAGCCATTTGTGTGGGACGGGGCTTTTATCGAGCTTGACCGGGTTTTGCATTTTGGCCGCCAACCCTGGGAATGGCTGCAACCGGTTCTGGGCTATGGCCCGGTGACCTTCCTTATCAGCTTTCTCTATAACCTGTGGTTCATCGTGATGTGGATCTTCTGGGTATGGTTTGCCTTTGACAAGGAAGACTGGCACCTGCGCTCGCGCTTCTTCTTGAGCTTCATTCTGATTTGGATTATCGGCGGCGGACTGCTTGCCGTGGGCTTTTCATCGGCAGGGCCATGCTATCTGGCCAGCCTTGGCATGGACGATAGCGAGTTCGCAGGCCTGATGGCCTATCTGCACAACGTCAGTAGTTCCGGCCTGCCGCTCATGGCGCTGGATGTGCAGCAAATGCTGTGGGACGGTTATGTGCTCAAAACCGGCGCTGGTGGTGGCATCTCCGCCATGCCATCCCTCCACAATGCATCAGCGCTTCTTTTCGCCCTTGCCGCCTGGCGGCTTAACCGCGTTGCGGGCATTCTCGCCAGCATCTTTGCCGGCATTATCTTTATAGGCTCGGTGCATCTTGGCTGGCATTATGCAGTAGATGGCTATGTGGGCTTTGCCCTGGCGCTGGCAGTGTGGTGGGCAAGCAAGCCGCTGGCAACCTGGATGGACGGGTTATCGTTCACCAGGCGGTTTCTTATTCTGCGGGGGCAGTCTGGGGACCGCGCTCCGTCCACTCCATCACAATAAGCGACGCCACGCCCAAAAGGGCAAATCCACCGACAAGCGGCAAAATGGTGCCACTGAAGGCAAGGCCAATTGAGCCGCCTATGGCAAGAGATATGAAGGTTGTGAGCGAAGCGATTACCGCTGCAGCCACCCCTGCAATATGCCCAAGCGGTTCCATCGCCAAAGCATTGAAATTGCCGAATAAAACGCCAATCATCAGAAACGCCAAGCAGAAATATGCCATCAACATCCACAAGGGCGGGTCGCCTGCAAATGCCCAGGCAACAGCAAAAAACGGAATGGACAATACGCACAGGCAAATGATTGCCAGGCGCGACAGTGGGCGCATGCCATGTTTCAGCACCAGCTTTGAATTTACAATTGATGAAATGCCGATGGCCAGTGCCAGCACCGCAAAGTAAAGCGGGAATATTTCGCCCACGCCATATTGGTTCTGGAATACGGCCTGGGCCGAAAGTAGATAACCCACAAAGGCTCCGTATATGAGCCCGGCCACTATGGTGTAGCCGAAGGCGGTGCGGTTGGTGCACGTCTCCACAACACCGCGCCAGATACGGCGGGCAGAAAATCGGGCGCGATTTTCTTCTGCCAGAGTTTCAGGCTGGCGAAACATGAACCAGAAAAATGCAAACAAACCGATAGCGAGAAATGACCAGAAAATCATCCGCCAGCCGGCAAACATCATAATGCCCTGGCCAATGGCGGGGGCAATTGCAGGCACGATAATGAACACCGCCATTATCATCGACATGATGCGCGCCATGGCCCGGCCTTCATAAAGGTCGCGGATGAGCGCGATAACCACAATGCGCGGGCCCGCCGCCCCAAGCCCCTGCAAAAACCTGCCAACCAGCATCATGGTGAAGCCGGTGGAAATAATGGACAAGATTGTGCCGGCGACAAAGATTAAAAGCCCCACGTAAATGGCAGGTTTGCGCCCGGTGCTGTCGGAAACCGGCCCGTAAATCATTTGCCCGAAGGCAAGCCCCAGAAAAAACAGGGAGATGACGAACTGCGCATCATTGGGCTCTGCAACATGCAGATCTTCACCGATAATGTTCAACGCCGGCAGCATGGCGTCGATGGACAGCGCCACTATAGAAATCAACAGCGCCACAAGGGCAACCTGTTCGCCAAGGCTGGGGCCTGAAGATTTTTCCGGCTGCGTCACGGGCGGTGGTTTCCGGTGAGATTGAAATACAGTTCCCGAATAGAGGAAATCTCACCTCATGTCACGAGCGGGTTTTCAATGAAAGCAAACTCAACACCAACTTGCCTCTTCGCGGCCCGGTGCGCGCAGCAGTTCCTGGATATTTGCCTCAATGAGCCGGTAGCCGACATTTCCGAACAACTTCTGGCGGCCCTCGTTCATGATGAATGTCGGGCTTCCCTTGGCGCCAAGTTGCTCGGCAAGCTGGTAGTCGAACACGAGCGCCGCAATTGCCTCAGAGGAGCGGATTTTTTCCTCAATGCGCGCATAGTCGATGCCCACATCTCCACACACTTCTGCGTGCACCTGCCAATCGGAAATATCGCGGGCCTGCTCAAAAAAAGCCTTGCGCAACGCCCAGGAAGCGCGGTTTTGAAGAGTGTCGAGATAGTCACATGCCGGCGCGTTTTGAGCCTTGTCATCTGCCTCGATTGCCTGAACCGCCTTGAGGAAAAGATGGGCGCTTGCAGAAGAGCGCGGTTTCACATCAATCCATATCCTGTCATTGAGCGCCACATGGGGAAAGCGTTCGGCCACCTCCATGAGATGGGCATTGAAACCCTCAAATCCGCCACGGTCTTTCCAGCCTGTTTTGATTTTTCCCCTCGCATCGGGAAACACCGAACAGAATCTGGCGTCGATCTCCACCTGCCCGCCAAACTGCTTGCAGATTTCCTCAAGCCTGATGTGCGCCGCATAGGCCCACACGCATAAAACGTCAGAAAAGTAGTAAATTTTTGCAGGAGACACGGGCCAACCTTTCTGCTCATTGAAATCTTAAGTTTGGATATGACCTTAGGGTGCGCTGCCTCAAACAAACAGGTCCGTTTTTTCAAAACGGGTAACGTCGATGAGGCCAAGGTCGGAAATGCGAAGCTCAGGGATAACGGTAAGAGCCAACAGGGAATGCTGCATGTAGGCGTTGTTCAGCTCACATCCGCACTCAATCATGGCCTTGACCATGCGCTCTGCCTTCCCGGCAACGATTTCCGCGCGTTCATCTGACATGAGCCCGGCAATGGGAAGTTCAATCAGGGCTTTTTCTTCCCCGCCAGCAAAAACAACAATGCCGCCGCCCACCTGTTTCAGCCGGTTGGCCGCCATCGCCATATCCGGCTTTGACGTGCCGACGACAATCATGTGATGGCAATCATGGGCAACGGTTGAGGCAACTGCACAATCCACATTGTAACCAAAGCCTGATACAAAGCCGTTTGTCACTTCACCTGTGGCGCGATGGCGTTCCACCAGTGCAATCTGGCAAACGTCCATTTCCCGGTCCATGCCAACTATGCCGCCCGATACCTCAAGCTGGCGTTCAAGGGCTCTGGTGGGCGCCTGGTTTTCAATAACGCCAATAACGCGGGCCCTCGCTTCCTTAGCGCCTTCATGGGCTGGAAT
>JBPCVY010000244.1:0-3248 GCA_051010055.1 Hyphomicrobiales bacterium
AGACGTTGCGCTTTGGCGCTGCTCAACCAATCAAGGTCAAATCGTGAGGCATACCATCCGCCAATTAAGCCGGATGCGAATCCAAGCACGTGAGCGAAAATGTCGGTGCGGCCATCTCCGCCAAACCCCAAAAAGGCAAGCAGGATAAATCCGGCCCCAAGAGGCGCCCAATCGTTCAGCTGAAAGTTACGGCCCCAAGCTCGCCAATCTTGGCGCAAGCCCGTAAGCAACCCAACTGCTGCAAAAACCGCCGTTGACGCGCCAATTGACGTGTGGGTTGGCAGATGAATGAGAGCATTTGCGAAGTTGCCGACCGCGCCCAGCACCAATATTGCCAGCCAGGTGACGCCTGATCCTGCCACTTGGCACAGCACATAGAAGATGAAGGTGCCGAATACCAGATTGCTCAACAGGTGAGGGCTGTCTACATGGAGGGTCATGGCGGTGATGGTGCGCCACCATTCACCATCAAGAATGAGCCCGGCCCGGGCTGCCCCTTCCATCAGCCAGTTAATGGAAAACAGCTTGCGCGGTGTTGCGATGAAAAAGAACAACAAAACTGCCCAGTAGGCGAGAATGCCTTCCCAGTAGACTTTTTGCAGTTTGAAGAATTTCGATTTTGCAGACTTGGAAGGTTTGTGGTTTTCAGTTTCATAGGCGGTAAGCTCGAAATCGGCCCGCAACATGTTTTCCGGGTCAACCAGCAAACTCACAGCACCATCTTCCGGACGCACCATACACCGGATACCCATGGCGGTCAGAACTAGCGCATATTGCTCCGCCTGACGTCGCGTTGGGCAGCGCCGCACAGGCCGCATGTCTTTGGTGTCGTTTCCCAGCTTTTTTCACCTCGCAACTTATACCTAGTGATAAATCGCGAAGGCGCAACCTTTCTGACACGGATGTCAAACCCAGCTGATAACCGAATTATCGTGGCCCGGGCCAACTTTATGCCTCACGGGCATCGAGTATCGATGTCTGGTGACGGCTGGTGAGGTTGCGCTGATAGCTTAGAGAGATGGAATCGGCAGCTTTCAGCCAGCTTTCTGAGTTAAAGCGCTCATCGGCGATATCAAAGTAATCAAAGCCGACTTGGTGCATAAAGCCCAGCTGGTCCGGCAACAGGTTGCCGGTCGCGCGCAATTCGCCGGTGAAACCGTACTGCTTGCGCACGGCACGGGCCTGGGTGTAGGCGCGCCCGTCGGTAAAAACAGGAAATTCCAGCACCACAAGCTGCAAACGCTGCAGATAGGGCTCAAGATCGGCAATTGGTAAATCGTTTGGAAAAACAACGCCAAGCCGGTCTGGATGCAGCATCAAGGTTTTGAACTCTGCCACCAACCGTGTGAATGAGACAACAACGTCACCCGTTGCCGGAATAGTCTCTTCGTCCTGAACGAAAATCCAGGGGTCGTTTTTGATTTCTTTCTGACTAAGCAGTGGCATAGAGAGCCTCCTTGAAAGGGCCGCTCCCAAGGCGGCGGTGCGCTTCGAGGAATATCTCGCCTTCCTGGCGAAGCGATAAATATGTTTCAATAATGTTTTCAACGGCTTCGGTGACTTCTTCTCCCGAAAAACCTGGCCCGAGAACCGAACCTATGGAGCCATCAAGGCCGGAGTTGCCACCAAGGGTAATCTGGTAAAATTCAACCCCCTTTTTCTCTAGCCCCAAAATGCCGATATGGCCCACATGGTGGTGGCCGCAGGCGTTGATGCAGCCGGAAATATTAAGCTGTAGCGGGCCAACCTTCGCCTGCAGTTCAGGGTCGGAAAACCGCCGGCTCAGAGACTGGGCAATCGGTATGGAGCGCGCTGTTGCAAGAGCGCAATAATCAAGGCCGGGGCAGGCGAGAATATCGCTGACCATACCCACATTGGCCTCGCCGAGGCCGTTGGCGTCGAGAACCTTCCAAATCTCGAACAGATTTTTCTGCTCCACATGAGGCAGAACAAGATTTTGGTGGTGGGTGACGCGGAGCTCATCAAAGCTGAAGCGTTCGGCAATGTCGGCCACAGTGCGCATCTGCTCTGAGGTCGCATCACCCGGGATGCCGCCAGCAGGTTTTACAGAAATGTTGGCGATGGCATAGCCTGGTTCCTTATGGGCTGCCACATTGGCTTTCACCCACGCGGCAAAGCGAGGATTGGCAAGCTTTTGAGCTTCAAAATCCGGCTGCACCTTGTCGAGCACGCGAAATGCTGGCGGTTCAAAGTACGCAGCAATGCGGGCATGCTCACGCTTGTCCACTTCCAAATCCGGCGCCGGGTGGCGGGCATATTCTGCCTCCACCAATTCGGAGAATTCCTCAGCACCTGTTTCGTGAACGAGAATTTTGATCCGGGCCTTGTATTTATTGTCCCGGCGGCCAGCGAAATTATAAACCCGCATAATCGCATCGAGATAACCGAGCAATTCTGCTTCAGGCAGCCAGTCACGGATAGTGACGCCCACCATGGGGGTGCGGCCCTGGCCACCGCCCACAATCACTTCCCAACCGCGCTCGCCATCTTCGTTGAGATGCATGCGCAGGCCGATATCGTGGAACTTCACTGCTGCGCGGTCGTTCGGCGCACCGGTTACCGCGATTTTGAACTTCCGGGGCAGGAAGGAGAATTCCGGATGCAATAATGACCACTGACGGATGATCTCGGCCACCGGGCGCGGGTCTGCCAGCTCATCAGCTGCAGCTCCGGCCCAATGATCCGCGGTAACATTGCGGATGCAATTGCCTGATGTCTGGATGGCGTGCATTTCAACGCTCGCCAGATCTTCCAGAAGGGCCGGGGTGTCTTCCAGCTTAATCCAGTTGTATTGAATGTTTTGCCGGGTGGTGAAGTGACCATAACCACGGTCATACCGTTCAGCAATGTCGGCAAGCATACGCATTTGCCGCGAATTCAGCGTGCCATAAGGAATCGCCACCCGCAGCATGTAGGCGTGCAATTGCAAATAGAGCCCGTTCATCAGGCGCAAGGGGCGGAACTCTTCCTCAATCAGTTCGCCGGAAAGCCGCCGCACTGTCTGGTCCTTGAATTGGGCCACCCGTTCAGCAACAAAACGGGCATCGAACTCGTCATAACGATACATTTAAACACTCTTCTACGGCAAAAATTGATAAATCCGGGCGCACAGTCGGTCCTTGCGCACGAATGCGCTCGCGAATGTGAACAGGCGTCACAACACCGTCCTCGTGCGTGGTGGCCACAAGATAGGCCCCGGTAACTTGATGGTTTTCTTCATAAGCTTG
>JBPCVY010000245.1:0-5763 GCA_051010055.1 Hyphomicrobiales bacterium
CTCAACTCTGGCCAGAATTTTTCACTCGACACAAAGATCGTCATGCTGAAATGCTGGTGATGCAGGCTGGCACGGCAAAGGAGAATCATTCGCCATGGGCAGCATTTCACCGTTCGGCAATCCCGGCACATTCTGGCGCGGGAATTTACATACCCATTCCACTCTTTCCGATGGCCGGCTTGAGCCGTCAGAAGTGGCCGATGCCTATCAGCGCAAGGGTTACGATTTCCTCATGTTGTCTGAGCATTTCGTGGATCTTTTTGATTCACCGATTGCCGATACGCGCAACTTCCGCTCAAATCGCTTCACCACCATATTGGGGGCTGAGCTGCACGCGCCGGAAAACTCCTGCGGCGAGCTGTGGCACATTGTGGCAGCTGGCCTGCCGCTTGATTTTGCACCGTGCGGGGATTCTGAAACAGCAGAAGAACTTGCCGGGCGGGCAGCCGATGCCGGCGCATTTGTTTCCATTGCTCACCCGGCTTGGTCGCAGCTTAACCTTTTCGATGGCAAGGCAATCGAAAGCGCCCATTCAGTAGAGATCTACAACCACGGTTGTGCGGTAGAAAATGATCGGGGCGATGGCTGGTATCTTCTCGAAGAGATGCTGCGCGATGGCCACCGGCTTTCTGCAAACGCCACGGATGATGCTCATTTTCATTGCGACGATGCGTTCGGCGGCTGGGTGCACGTAAAAGCCGACAGTCTTGACCCGGACGCCCTGTTGGAAGGATTGAAGGCAGGGGCGTTTTACTCAAGCCAGGGGCCGCAGATCTACGATGTTTGTCTATCTGGCACTGAGGTGACGGTTTCCTGTTCACCGGTAAACGCCATTGCGGTTCAGGGCGGTAGCTCGCGTTCGGTAACCCGCACAGGTTCTGCCATCACAAACGCTGAACTGAACTTTTCAAAACTCAATGTACGCTGGACCGGCCGCAAGAATGGCCCGGTGCAAAACGGTCTCACCACAGATTGGATCAGGGTGGTTGTCATTGATGGTGCTGGCAAAAAGGCGTGGAGCAATCCCATCTGGCTTGATGAACAGTAGAACGCAAAAGGCGCTTCGCCTAAACTGGTATTCATGGAAGGCCATGGAACAGATTTAACAGAAGCTGCCCTGGTAGTGTCGCTTGCAGTGACGCTGGGTTTTATTTTTGCCCGCATCAAGCTGCCAGCGATTATTGCCTACATTATTGCCGGCGCGGCGCTGGGCCCAACGGGTTTGAGGTTTATTTCCAAAACAGAGGAAATCCAGGACCTCGCCGAAATGGGCGTCTTGATGCTGCTGTTCCTGATCGGCATGGAATTGTCGATTCGCGCGTTCATCAGCGTTTTGAAACCGGCGGCCTTGGTGGCGCTCGGCCAGCTTGTGGCTGCGATGGTGACGACGGCAATCTTCGGATTGTTCCTGGACTGGCCATTTTCTCAGGTGCTGGTGCTGGCCTTTATCGTTGCCCTGTCGTCAACAGCGGTTGCCATCAAGATGCTCGACGAGATGGGTGAATTGCGCACCACCACAGGGCGCATAACCGTTGGCGTCATGATTGCCCAGGATATTGCCGTGGTGCCGATGCTGATTTTGACCCAGTCGCTTGGCGGTGAAGGCAGCGTCACATGGCTTTTGGCGGTGAAAATCATCTTCGCCATCGGCCTTCTGGCCTACCTGCTTTACTGGCTCGGCAAGCCGGGTAAGTTGAACTTGCCATTTACCGATGTGGTGGAAAACCGCCCCGATATGATGGCGTTGGCCATGGTGGCTTTCTGCTTCACCTCAGCGGCACTTTCCGGTTTTGCCGGGCTGTCAGCTGCCTATGGGGCTTTCGTTGCCGGGCTGGTGATCGCCAGCTCATCAATCAGGTCAAAAGCCATTGAAGTTACTCACCCGATTCAATCGGTTTTGTTGTTCATATTCTTTCTCTCAATCGGGCTTTTGCTTGATCTGGAGTTCATCGCCGAAAACTGGAAGCTGGTGACACTTTATGTTGCTGGCGTGATTTTGGTGAAAACGATTTTGAATGTGGGGCTCATCCGCCGTGCCGGGTTCTCATGGGATGTTGCGGTTCCGGCCGGGCTTTCCATGGCGCAGATTGGTGAGTTCTCGTTCATTCTTGCGGCGGTTGCCCTGCGCCACCGGGCCCTTGATCTGGACAGCTACCGGCTGGCGCTTTCTGTAATTGCCATGTCGCTCATGGTAAGCCCCATCTGGATTGCTGTCGCCAAGCGCTTTCACGAAGCGGCGCAAACGGGCGTTACAGATTTCCGCGAAGCCTTGCGCGAAGCGTACCCCAACGAAATGGCGGGCATTAAAAGCAATGCCCACCGCGCCAGGGTGTTGACGAAAATTGCCATGCGCACAGTCAAAAAGCGCGCGGCACGGAAAAAAGCGCTCTCTGCCTTGCATCGGGCTGAAGCTGCCGCAGGCCTTGCAACGGCTGCCGACCATGATGATGAGGCCAAACCAAAGCGTAAGAAGAAGTAGTCAAATGTAGATATTGGACCTGCAGCGCACGCGTGCTAGAGCGTGTGGCACGAAAAGGCTTAAAATCTAAATAGGCAACTCCATGACCGAGACACGTACGGAAACCGACAGCTTTGGTCCGCTGAAAGTCCCCGCGGAAAAGTATTGGGGCGCCCAAACCCAGCGTTCGCTAGGTAACTTCAAAATCGGCATTGAAACCATGCCGATTCCGCTTGTGCGCGCGCTTGGCATCATCAAAAAAGCCGCTGCCCAAACCAATATGGAAATGAAGAATATCGACAAGCGCCGGGGCAACGCCATCGCTAAAGCGGCAACAGAGGTGATGGACGGCAAGTTAGACGATAATTTTCCGCTGGTGGTTTGGCAAACAGGCTCCGGCACCCAATCGAACATGAACGCCAATGAGGTGATCGCCAACCGGGCGATTGAAATGCTTGGCGGCGTTATCGGGTCGAAAGAGCCTGTTCATCCGAACGATCATGTCAACCGTTCCCAATCGTCAAACGATACATTTCCTACCGCCATGCACATTTCAGCGGTGGAACAGGTGCACCACGAGCTGCTTCCGGCCCTTGAATATCTGCGTGACGGGCTGGCGGAAAAGGCAAAAGGCTGGTCGAAAATCATCAAGATTGGCCGCACCCATCTGCAAGACGCAACCCCGCTTACCTTGGGCCAGGAATTTTCAGGCTATGTGGCGCAGCTAAACCTTGGCATAGCAAGGGTGAAGGCAACCCTGCCGCGCCTTTACCCGCTTGCCCAGGGCGGCACTGCGGTTGGCACCGGGCTCAACACGCTCAAAGGGTTCGACAAAAAGTTTGCAGCGCATGTGGCGAAAATCACCAAGCTGCCCTTCAAAACAGCACCAAATAAATTCGAAGCCCTTGCGGCACATGATGCACTGATCGAGCTTTCCGGCGCACTGAACGTTCTTGCCGCCAGCCTGTTCAAAATCGCCCAGGACATTCGGCTTTTGGGTTCTGGGCCACGCTCTGGCCTTGGCGAGCTGTCGCTGCCGGAAAACGAGCCCGGTTCATCGATTATGCCCGGCAAGGTGAACCCGACCCAGTGCGAGGCATTGACCATGGTCTGCACACAGGTGATGGGCAATCACACAACGGTTACAATTGCCGGCAGCCAGGGTAATTTCGAGCTGAACGTTTTCAAGCCTGTGATGGTTTACAACGTCCTTCAATCGATCCGTTTGCTGTCCGACAGTTGCCGTTCCTTCCAGGACAATTGCGTCAAGGGCATTGAGGCAAACACCGGCCAGATTGAAAACCTGATGGAGCGTTCCTTGATGCTGGTGACAGCGCTTGCGCCGTATATCGGGTACGACAAGGCAACCGAAATCGCCAAAACCGCACACAAACGCGGAACGACCCTAAAAGAAGAAGCGGTGCGCCTTGGTTATGTCACGGAGGCAGAATTCGACAAGATTGTGCGGCCTGAAAAGATGATTGGTCCGTCATAGCGGGTGGGCTTTGAAATCCTATGGTGGCGCCAGAAAAACACTCGGTCATGATTTCCGGGCACCGTACCAGCGTATCGCTGGAGCCGGAATTTTGGTCGGCCCTCCAGAGCTTGGCCGAAAAACGCGGTTTGAGCATTGCCGGACTGCTTGCTCAGATTGACGAAACCCGGGGCGAACACAATCTTTCAAGCGCGGCGCGGGTGTTTGTTCTCAAATCGCTGCAAGGAGAATAAGCGAGATTATTTCTTGTCCAACCCATCGATAGGCGGCAGCACCTTGCGGATGACCGTTTGGCTGGCGGGAGGTGAAATAACCGTCGGGTTTTGGGCAGACGGCACGGTGTCCAAGGGGAGGGGGTGTTCAGCATTTTCCTGAGGCGCAGCATTGCGGTCTTCAGTGCGGGCGGTTTCATCAAGAAACTCCAGCCATTCCCTTTGCTTTTGCTGCTCTTGCTGTTTTGCGCGGCGGGCCCGCTCCTTGGCGTCCTGCAGGGACGTTTCCTGCTTTGAGCGCTGCTGCTCGGCCTCCAGGCGCTTTAGTTCCTCTTCAAGCTGGCGCCTTGCTTCGCGCTCTTCGCGCAGGCGCTCTTCCTGCTCGGCCTGTTCAGCTTTCCGGCGCTCTTCTTCTTCCAGCTTTAAACGGGCTTGCCGTTCAGCTTCCTTTTTGGCTTCTTCAGCTCTGCGTCTTGCTTCTTCTTCCTCCTCAAGGCGCTTTTGCTCTTCATAAATCCGTTGCTGCTCGGCTTGCAATTCTTCCAATTTGTCAACACCTTGTTCCAACTCACGCACAACCAGGAATGACTTAAGCGCCGATGTGTCATAGGTACGATCGAGATTGCCGAAAGGCCCTGCAAGGGCGATGACAAAGACCGGCAGTTCAGGGTCGGATGGCAGTTTCAAACTCCAAGAGGCATCGAACTTGCGGGCCGGCAGATCTGCAAACACGGAAAAAGTTGCCGCCGCTGATTTGTTCTTAATCTCAATTGGATCGGTGCGCAGCAAACCTGCCTGAACGCGCCAGGCTCCCTTCGCCGGGCCAACGCTTAGCCGTCCCTTTTTCAGCCGCTTGGCAATCAGATCATCGATGGTGATCGTCTTGCCAGCCTCTTTAAGGCGCGCGCTGAAACCGGCAGGATCAATGCCGAAAACCTGGGCTGCGGCCAAACTCCAGTTACCAGCGCCCGATAAATCGGACACAAGGCCTGCAGGACTTCTGCCGCTGGCTTTGAGGTTTCCGTTTATGGAGATGGTTCCGCTTCCAAGGGCACGGCCGGTTTCGTTTTTCAGCCATGGGTCAAGGTCGAGATTTTCCAAACTGAATGTTGCCGAAAACTCTTGCGCGGCCACATCGCCGGCGGACAGCTTGAACGCGCCATCGAATGTGCCGTTACCGGGATTGCCGTTCAACGCTGAGATTTCAAGTGCCCCAGCAGATGCAGTAAACAGGAATGAGGTATCAGAAAGCACCAGCTTTTCAGACAGCTTCATTTCTTCGGACTTTACCGAAAGATCGCCGCCAAACCTGGAAAGCGCATCCCGCCGGAAAAGCCGATTACTCCATGCGTCCTCGCGATCGTCCTTCTTCTTTTCAAGAAGCAGGGTCTCTGCTAGCGATGGCAGATCCAGATAAGACATGGCGACATTTCCGGAGGTTTTGATCCGCTCTCCGCTCATGCCAATGGAGCCGGAGAATATGCCTCTGTTCTTGCCGAGCACGAAATTCGCTTCAAGACTTGTCTTCTCAACGGCATTTTTGCGCGCAAACATCTTTGCGCTGACCAGCAGTGGCTGTTCCTCAGCGCCCTCAAGGC
>JBPCVY010000246.1:0-10988 GCA_051010055.1 Hyphomicrobiales bacterium
CCCGATGGTAACATTGTCGACTGCCCATCCGGCAAAGTTCCCTGACGCGGTGAAAGAGGGGTGCGGGGTTTATCCCGAACTGCCGCCGCGTCTTGCAGATCTTCACGAACGCGAAGAGCGTTTGAGCGTGTTGCCAAATGAGCTGGATGCCGTTCAGCAATTCGTTTCAGAGCGCAGCCGCGCTGCAAGGGAAGCAACCGCATGAGCGCGAAAATAACCGAGCTTGCGAACGGCCTTCGGGTTGTCAGCTATGAAATGCCGCAACTGCAGACTGTCTCCATGGGCGTATGGGTGCGCGCCGGCGCCCGCAGCGAGCGTGCTGAACAAAATGGCGTTGCCCATTTTCTTGAACATATGGCGTTCAAGGGCACCGAGCGGCGCAGCGCCATTGAAATTGCCGAGGAAATAGAATCGGTCGGCGGTGACATCAATGCCTCCACCTCTTCCGAAATAACCGCTTATTATGTGCGGGTTCTGAAGGACGATATCCCGCTCGCGATGGATATTTTATCCGATATTCTTCTGAATCCGGTTTTCGTGCCGGAAGAACTAGAGCGTGAGCGCAACGTGATACTTCAGGAAATCTCGGCGGCAAAAGATACGCCCGATGATCTTGTGTTCGACCTTGCCCAGGAAGTGGCCTATCCGGGCCAATCAATAGGGCGGCCTATTTTGGGCCCGGCCGAGAAGGTATCGCGGTACACGGCAAGTGATATTCATGCCTTCCGGAGCGCGCATTATTGCTCGTCATCTATTGTTGTTTCCGCCGCAGGCGGGTTGCGCCACGAGCAACTTGTTGAACTGGCGGAAAAAGCGTTCGGCGGAATGCAGAAAAGCAAAGGCTCCGTCTGGGCGCCTGCAACGTACGAAGGTGGTTTCAAGTTTGCCGAACGCCCGTTGGAGCAAACCCATATCGTTCTTGGTTTTTCGGGGCCCGGTTATCTCAGCGAAGATATTTACACCCTGCAGGTTCTGGGCGGTGTTCTGGGTGGAGGCATGTCGTCGAAACTATTTCGCGAGGTGCGTGAAAAGCGGGGGCTTTGCTATTCGATTTTTGCCTATCCGGCAGCTTTTGAAGATGCCAGCCTGGTGAGCGTTTACGCAGCTACCGCACCCAATCAGGTATCCGAACTTACGAAAGTCATCACCGGCGAGCTGGCAAATGCCATGCGGGACATTACCGAAGAGGAAGTGGCCCGGGCGAGGGCACAATTGAAGGCCGGGCTAATGATGAGCCTTGAGAGTTCTTCGGCAAGGGCTGATCAAATAGCCAGGCAACTGTTGAGTTTCGGCAAGGTTCCCAAGCCTGAAACGATTATCGAAAAAGTTGACAAGGTGGATGCTGAGGCAGTGCGCGCGCTGTCGCAAAGGATATTTTCCGGCGTTAAGCCCTCCTTCGGAGCCGTAGGCGCCCTTTCAGGGCTTGCATCTTATGAGGAGATCGCGGCACAATTCGCCTAACCACAACTAAAAAACTCAGGGATGGTTGAGAAAGTGGCTTTCTTGAGATCTGTCAGCGCGTTGGATTCTTCGCCAACCCTTTATGGCGAAGAGATCATGCTCCGCATTCCGCAGCTTTCCGATTTTGAAGCCTGGGCGGATTTGCGCAGGCGTTCGCGCGCTTTTCTCACACCCTGGGAGCCCACATGGCCGAATGATGATTTAAGCAGGCCTGCATTCAGGCGGCGTGTCAGGCGTTATCAGCGCGATGTGCGTGACGGGCACGCCTTCCCATTTCTGATTTTCCGGCGCGATGATGACAGCCTTTTGGGAGGGCTGACACTCTCAAACATCAGGCGCGGGGTGTCGCAATCGTGCTCGCTTGGTTATTGGATTGGCGAGCCCCATGCGCGCAAAGGGTTCATGCGCGATTCGGTAACCGCCGTGATGCCGTTTGTTTTCGACACCCTTCTTTTACACCGCCTGGAGGCCGCATGCCTCCCGGTTAACGAGCCATCAATCAGGCTTTTGCGCCGTTGCGGGTTTTCCGAAGAGGGCTATGCCCGCAGGTTTTTGAGGATAAATGGCGTCTGGCAGGACCATTTATTGTTTGCAATTTTGCGCGAAGATTTCCGGGAATAACTTGCCCGCAAATTTGCTTTTGCCCATCAAAGCTGCCAGGTGGTTCCCAAATTACTGATTCTTGTTCTAAATTAATCCTCTAGGGCCCAAGGGCTGAACCTCAAGAGGCCTTGGCTGAGATTTTGAGCAGTTGATCTGGTGTGTTTTGAATTTTAATGGTGCGCAGGCTTGGCGGGCGAAGTGAATAAAAACGATAAAATCATTTTTGCGGCGTTCATGCGCAAGGTAGCGCTGCTGGCCTTGCCATTGATATTCTTGGTAGTGGCGGCTGGAAGCTCTTTCGCGCGCGATATTGTTTCCACGAGTTTTACCTCCCCGAGTGTTGATCTCGTGGACGTTATCGAGCCGGTGCAGACCGACCAGGCAAATGTGCAAATCGAGATGCCGCCTGATGCATCCGGCACTGTATCGCGCATGACGCTGGCTGCGCGGGGCGATGGACCGGTTTACCGCTGGGGCGTTTTCTCCATGCGCAACCAGGATCCGCAGCCGCGAGATCTTGTTTTGGCATCGCGCCATTGGGGCTTTATCGGATCCGGTTTGATCTGGCCTGATTTCCGCATTCGTGAAATCGTCAACGTGCAGTCATCACCCGGATTGCAGCCATCGCGCCTTCTAGCCGTCAATGCGGATGCCTATCACATCCGGATCAGCCCTGGAGAGACGGTGACATTCGCCATCGAGTGGGCGGGCGCTGTTCCCAACGACCTCACCTTGTGGCAACGCCCGGCCTATGACGCCCATGTACAGAAAACCGCCACCTTTTACGGGGTCTTGATCGGTTTCGCGTTGCTGATGCTGATCGGCGCAATTTGCCTTTTTGTCATCCGCCCGCAATTGGTTTTCTTGGCAGGCATATTGTTCACCTTGGCATCTATAGGGTTTCTTGCCGGCGAGTTTGGTTATCTTGAGAACGTCTCCAGCCAGTTTCTCGGTGGCCCGGTAACACCGGTACATGTGCGCGCTATTAGCGAAGCTTTGGTGTGCGCAGGTCTCATTGCCTGCCTTATCATGTTCACCGAGTTGCACCGGCGCATGCCGATCATGTGGAACCTGGCGCTGATCGCACTGGCGCTGGCATTGTGCCTTGCAGTTTGGGCATGGGTCGATCCGTTGCGGGCTGCCGCAATTGCACGTGTATCATTTGCCTTTTCCGCCCTGATCAGCCTGTTGATTGCGATGGCGGTGGCTTTTGGCGGGTCCATCCGTGCAAAGGTCTCGCTATCGTATTTTGTTGCAGTTTTTGTTTGGACCCTTGTTGCGGCCGCCGGTGCTTTTGTACTTTACGATGCAGCCCTCATGAAGCTTTTGGTGAGTTGCGGACTGGTGCTGGTGCTGGCCACCACCGCCATGACCCTTGCGCGGTTCGCATTCAGCCAGGGAGTGGTGCACTCGCGGTTTTTTGAAGAATCAGGACGCCGGGCGCTGGCGCTTGCAGGCTCAGAACAAAGTGTTTGGGATTGGAACGAAGACAAAGGACGCCTTTACGTTGGCCCGGAACTTGAGCGCGCGCTGGGGTATCCGGCAGGCAGGTTGACCAAAACCGGTTTGAAAGGCTGGATGGCGATAATTCACCCTGCAGACCGTTCCAATTACATTGCGGGTGTGGAAACGGCGATTGCACGCGGACGTGGCCGCTTCAGTGAACAATTTCGGCTCAGGAAGTTCGATGGCACGTATCGCTGGTATGAATTGCGGGCCCGCGCTTTGCCCGGCGAACATGAGCATGCTTCGCGGTGCATTGGCACCCTGGCAGATATCACCAGTGACAAGCGGGCTGAGGACAGCCTTTTGTTCGATGCGGTGCATGATCGGATTACACGGCTGCCGAACAGGGCCTTGTTCCTTGACCGACTGGAGCGCTCCATGCGCCGCGCAGTTGGTAATGAAGCGGACAGGCTGTTCATCCTTGTTGCTGATCTGGACAGGTTCAAGAACGTCAATGATGGTCTTGGCCATACATTGGGTGACAGCCTTTTGCTGGCAATTGCCCGCAGGCTGCGCCAGTTTGCGGGACCAGACGACACGCTGGCGCGCCTTTCCGGTGATCAGTTTGGCCTGATCCTCAATCCTGCAGAACCGCCACGGGATGTCACCGCAATTGCCAATCAAATCGCCGCGACGATTGCGCACCCGATTGAAATTCAAGGGCGCGAGGTGGTGCTGACCGCATGCCTTGGCATCGCTGAGTACCGGCGCGATACCGAAGATGCCGGTGACGTGCTGAAAGATGCCGAGATTGCTCTTTATGAGGCCAAGCGCCGGGGCAAGAACAACATTACCGAGTTCAATCCGAACATGCGCGATACCCGTTCTAAGCTGGTGAAGCTGGAATCGGAACTGCGGCGCGCCCTTGACCGCAATGAAATCGAGGTCATGTTCCAACCGATCACCCGGGTGGAAGATCAGGAGTTGGCGGGCTTTGAAGCCCTGATGCGCTGGCGCCACCGGGAACGCGGCCTGCTGAAACCGGACGAATTTCTCGAAACTGCTGAAGAAACGGGTCTCATTTCTGAAATTGGCGAGTATGTGCTGAACGAGTCGGCCCGCCAGTTGGGCATCTGGCAGCGCGCTTTCAGGCCCAAGCACCCGTTGTTTGTCTCCGTCAACCTGTCGCACAACCAATTGCTCGGGCGTGGGCTTGTTGACGATGTGAAAAACATACTGGGGCGTGAAGACCTGGCTGCTGGAACATTGCGGATTGAAATCACCGAATCCAAGGTGATGGAAAATCCTGAACTTGCTATTCAGGTTCTCGACAGGCTGCGCCGTTTGGATATTGGGTTGTCGTGCGATGATTTCGGCACCGGCTATTCTTCACTCGCGGTCTTGCAACGGCTGCCCTTTGATACGCTTAAGCTCGATAAATCGTTCCTTGAGGCGGACCGGGATGATGATGCGGCGGCGACAATTCTGGAGGCTGTCATTGCGCTTGCCCATGATCTTGATATGGCGGTTGTTGCTGAGGGGGTCGAAGACGAGCAACAGCTGGAGCGTTTGCGCGAGCTGGATTGCGACTTTGCGCAAGGCTATCATTTCGGAGAATCAATGACTGCCCGCGAGGTTATCGAAACGCTCGGTGGCTCGCCATTCCGCCTGACACGCCAGGGACGTTCTGGCTCAGGCTTCCTGAAACGGATGTTTGATCGCGAGCGCCCGCCTGCGCCCGGTCCCGCACCAACCCGGCCATCGGTTGATGATGAAAGCCAAATACCGCCAGCACCCCAGCCAGCGCAGGTGCCGATTCCACCCGCACCACAGGCTGCCACCCAGCCGGCCATGGAAAACACTGCGCCTGTTGCCCAGGCACCTGTAGCTTCTGAAGTTCCTCCGCCCGCTCCGGTACAAAGCGCTCACGCTCCACGGCAAGGAGCTGTCGAACAACCAAGCCAAATCACCGTTGAAGCACCAGTCGGAGTTCAACTTCCACCGCCGATGCAGCCGGCTGCGCAGCCTTTGCATGTTGATCCGGGCGCAGCACAGGTTCAGCTCGAGCGACAGCCCACACCGCCTCCTTTGCCGCAACCAGCTCCACCGCCTGTCCAGTTGCCGCCGCCACTGGTTCCTGAGGTTGCCGCCGCGCCTGAGGGCGATGATTTGCTGCGCATTGAAGGAATTAGCGAGGACATCAACCGTGTTCTTGCCGATATGGGGATTTCCAGTTTTGCGCAGATTGCGGGATTGAGTGGTGATGATGCTGAAAGTATCAATGCACGGATTGGCTTTCCGGGCCGGATTCAACGGGAGTTGTGGGTGGAGCAAGCCAGCGATTTGGCCGAAGGCGGGCCGGCCTGGGATCGCGGCAGGGTGCAAGCTGTGCAACTCGAGAGAGCGCGGGCCAGCCAGACTGCAATTGTGCGGGTGCGCGTTCGCGAGGAAGCGCTCATGCCGCAAGCTCAAAGCCCCGCCGAAACACCTCAGGATGTTCAAGCACCCCAGCCTCCGCAAGCTGCAGACGATCTTGGTAAAATCAAGGGAATCGGACCGGCCATCAAGCGCGATTTGAACGATATGGGACTGACGGCATTCGCCCAGCTTGCGGAACTGCCGGACGAACAAGCGCGCGCGCTCAATGAAAGAATTGGTTTTCCTGGCCGGGTTGAACGCGAACAGTGGCGCGAACAGGCGCGGACCCTCCTTCTGAACGCTCAATCGTCCGCAGATCAAGCCGACACAGAGGCAGAGTCTCGGGAAGGAGTTGCCGATGATATTTCACGCATTGGCGGCATCGGTGATGTGATCAAGATGAAGCTTGCGGCGATGGGCTATTCCAACCTTAAAGACGTGGCTGCGATGAGTGATGAAGATGCAGCCCGCATCAGCGAGAATATTGGCTTTCCGGGCCGGGTTGAACGAGAAGAATGGCGCGAACAGGCGCGCGAGCTATTGGCCGGTAAACCGCCGCGCGCAAAAGTTGATCGTGAGGCGGACAAGCTGGAGGAAGCTGCACCGGATGTATCGCAAGCAACAGAACCGGCAGCAGGGGCCGTCGCGGAGAGTTCTGGTGCTGATGAACCAGTGAGCGCTGAACCTGTTACCGACGATTTAAAAAAGATCAAGGGGATTGGAAAAAAGCTTGCGAGCGTTTTGGAAGATGAAGGCATCACCTCATTTGCCGCCCTTGCAGGACTTGATGATGAAGCGGCCAAGGCGCTTGGCAAGAAGGTCGGATTTCCAGGCCGCGTGGAGCGTGAAAAATGGCGCGAACAAGCGCAGGAATTCGCCAAAAATAAGGGATTAGGCGTGGCCGGCTTCGCTTGACAGCAAACGCGGGTCAATGCCGAGTTTGGCAAGCGCCGTATCGTACTTCTCATCCAGATTGCCGCTGAATATGAGGTCGTTTGAGGCCTCACAATGCAGCCAGCCGTTTGACTGAATTTCGGTTTCAAGCTGGCCGGGTCCCCAGCCGGAATACCCCAGTGCAAGCAGCGAATGTTCGGGCCCATCGCCTGAGGCGATTGCACGCAAAACATCAAGGGTTGCGGTCAGGCCAATCGATGAATCGATGGGCAATGTGCAGTCTGCCGCAAAATAGTCTGTCGTGTGCAAAACAAATCCACGCCCTGTTTCAACCGGCCCGCCCACATGCACCTGCATGTCGCGCACCTTGCCGGGAAGGTCGATTTGCTCTCCATCTGAAATGATGCCCAGGCGCCCGAGCAAATCGGGAAATGTGATGTCTTCAGCATGTTTGTTGACGATTATTCCCATCGCGCCTTCTTCTGAATGGGCGCACAGATAAATCAAGCTACGCTCAAAGCGAGGATCGTCAATGCCGGGCATCGCCAGCAGCATTTGACCATCAAGATATGGAGACTCGCTCATTCGCGAAAACGCCTTTCAGTTTGGACTCGAAATTAAACCTAACTTCAATGACGTGCGTTCAGCAAGTGGTGTCACAAAAAATTGGTGTGGCGCGAAGCGGCGGAACGACGGGAAAATGGGTGCGCATCTTGTCGAATCGGCGCGTCATGATTGACGCTATCGTGAAAATAGGTGACAGGATTGAGGCTCGAAAGTGAACTCTTACAAGGCTAAATTCAGCCCATGAAAATGCACCATCTTTCTAATCCGTTTGCGGCCTTTTCTGTTTTCACCGGAATGTTGTGTATCAGCGTTTTGGCGATGCCAGCACCCGCAATGGCCGGTGGTGGCATATCAGGCTGGTCGGGCCCGGATGCAGGAAAGATGCGCCTGATTGCCGGAGGGCCAGGAGGTGGGGGTGAGATACATGCCGGATTGGAGTTCAAGCTCGCACCTGGCTGGAAAACCTATTGGCGCGCGCCGGGTGACAGCGGCATTCCGCCGGAGTTCAACTGGACAGGTTCTGAAAACATAAAGGCAGTGAAGGTTCATTGGCCGGCGCCTGTCCGCTTCAAAGACGATTTCGGCTATAATGTGGGGTACAAAGAGGATGTAGTGTTTCCTCTCACTGTAACACTTGGCAATGACGACAAGCCGGCAAGGCTCAATCTCACGGCTCAGTTTGGCATTTGCCGAGAAATTTGTTTGCCGGCAGAGGCAAAACTGTCCCTGAGTATCCGGCCGGACGGGGTGCCTTCAAACCAACCGGCTATCGAACAGGCTTTGAAGTCAGTGCCCAAGGCGGTTGTGCCGGGCATTGAGGTGGCGGGGGTTTCTGCGCGCGATGCGCAAGGAAAGGTAATTCTTGATGTGCACATCACTGCCGGGAAAGGTGACAAGCTTGATGTGTTTGTCGAGGGGCCGATGGATTATTACCTGGAAATGCCGAAGAAAAAAGAGACCGCGCAGGTTGGTGAGGAAACCTTCTCCATCGGTGTGGACGGTGTATCGTCTGCTGGTGATTTGACCGGCAAAAAGTTCACGGTAACTGTGGTGCAAGGGAGCGATGCCCTTGAACGCACGGTGATCCTTGAATAGTCTTTGTACGTTTTTAATTCATTCCGTCCATGAACCAATTCCTGGAGTATTGCGATGATGATTTCTGCCGGTGAACGCATTCCCGACATTACGCTGAGGTGCATGACCGATGAAGGCCCGCAGCAGATGACGTCGCGCGAGATTTTTGCCGGCCGCAAGGTTGTTTTGTTCGCTGTGCCAGGGGCATTTACACCTACTTGCCATAACCGCCATGTGCCCGGTTATCTGGACAACCTCGACGCATTCAAGAAAAAAGGCATTGAAACAATTGCCTGTGTGTCGGTGAACGATGTGTTCGTCATGGAAGCCTGGGCGCGCCATCTCGGCGCCAAGGACAAAATCCTGTTTCTTTCAGACGGCAATGGCGATTTCGCCAAGGCAGTGGGGCTAGATGCTGATTCTTCGGCGTTCGGCATGGGATTGCGCTCGCGCCGTTACGCGATGATCCTGGATGATTGCGTTGTGCAGGCCCTTCACGTGGAATCTGCTGGAGGCCAGGCGGTTGAAAGCGGCGCAGAGGCAATGCTTGCAGAGCTTTAGGGTCAGCGCTTCAGCTATCGCATTTTCTTGAAAGGCTCCATGCCCAAACGGGCCAGCTCATCTGCGCGCTCATTTTCAGGATGGCCGGCATGGCCCTTTACCCAGTGCCAGTTCACATGGTGTGCGGCCATTGCTTCGGTTAACTCTTGCCAGAGATCGGCATTTTTCACCGGCTTTTTCGCCGCTGTGCGCCAGCCATTACGCTTCCAGTTATGCAGCCATTTGGTGATGCCATCGCGCACATAAACCGAATCTGTATAGAGGTCCACCTGGCAAGGACGCTTTAGCGCTTTCAGCGAATCTATCGCGGCCTGCAGTTCCATGCGGTTATTGGTGGTATCAGCTGCCCCGCCGTTCAGTTCCTTCTCGTTATCGCCATAACGCAAAATGGCGCCCCAGCCGCCCGGTCCCGGGTTGCCGGAGCACGCACCGTCAGTGAAGATATCCACCTGTTGAACTGATTTCGTCATGCTTTGCTTTTTTCACGCGTTTTGGTTTTTTTCTTTTTCTTCTTTTTGTCCCGCGGTGGCGCAAGGCCATATTCAGAGGCGCTGGCAACGTTGCGGTGAAAACGCAGAATTTTCAGATACTCACCCGGGTCCTTTGGTTTCACCATCGCCCCTTCCGGGGTGTTCAGCCAGTCGTAGAGCCGGGTCACCAGAAAACGCATTGCCGCGCCTCGGGCAAGAAGTGGTAGCGCGTCATATTCCTTGCGTTCAAGCGGGCGCACCTTTTCGTATCCGCGCAACAGGGCAGATGCCTTGGTTATGTTAAATGAGCCGTCGATTTCAAAACACCAGGCATTCAGGCATATGGCAATGTCGTAGGCAAAAAAGTCGGTACAGGCGAAGTAGAAATCAATGAGGCCGGAAAGCTTATTGTCGAGAAAAAACACATTGTCCGGGAACAGGTCCGCATGAATGACGCCACGCGGCAAGCTTTTCGGCCAACCTTTGCTGATTTCATTGACTTCCCGGCGTAGCTCTATGCGCAGTCCGAACTCAACGTCGTCGGCCCCGGCACCGCACGTGTCTACAAGCGTGCGCCATGACGAAGCAAGCAATGCATTCTCCCGCTTCATGGGAAAGTCGAGGGTTGCCAGGTGAAAGCGGGCAAGGGCGGCTCCGAGTTCCGCGCAATGTTGGGTGCGCGGGCGCTTGATCCACATGCCTTCAAGAAAGGTAATGAGGGCCGCTGGCCTTCCAGCCAGGGTGCGCAATACATCGCCGTTCTTGTCGTGAACCGGCAAAGGGCACGCGATGCCCTTTTCGGCAAGATGTTCCATCAGGCCAAGGAAAAATGGCAGATCATCAGGATCAACCCGCTTCTCATAAAGGGTCAGTATGTAGCTGCCCTCGGTTGTGTGCATAAGGTAGTTGGAGTTCTCAACCCCTTCCGCAATCCCCTTGAACGATGTGACTGTGCCAATGTCGTAGCTGTCGACGAAACTTTTCAGCTCCTCGTCGGTGACTTCTGTATAAACTGCCATAGTCTTCGGGAACTACTCTGCTGCAACCTGGCGCAAAGCGCGCGGAAGTTTGAATGAAACCGCCTCTTCCTTTGTCACGATGGTTTCAACATCAATCTCGTAACGATCTTCGAAAGCAGCAATGACTTCCTCCACCAGCACTTCCGGCGCCGATGCCCCAGCGGTTACCCCAAGGGTGCGGATGCCTTCCAGCGCACTCCAATTGATTTCCGATGCCCTCTGCACCAGCATCGATCGCTTACAGCCGTTCTTTTGCGCAACTTCCACAAGCCGGCGTGAGTTGGAACTGTTTGGTGCACCAACCACCAGGATTGCATCGCACTGGGCGGCAAACGTCTTCACTGCGCCCTGGCGGTTAGTGGTTGCATAGCAAATGTCTTCCTTATGGGGGCCGATGATTTCAGGGAACCTGCGCTCCAGCACCTTTACGATTTCGGAAGTATCATCGACCGAAAGAGTTGTCTGGGTTATCCAG
>JBPCVY010000247.1:0-4168 GCA_051010055.1 Hyphomicrobiales bacterium
CATTTTGGTTCGTCATGGATCACACAACCTCCTTGATGGGGACGCGCTGGGGGGACGGTCCGGTTTCGGCCATCGTTCCCAGCGGTGATGTTCGGTATTCGGCGCGCAACTCGTAGCGGCTTGCCGGATAGGTGAGCGATGCAACCGTTGCCACCTTGCCCCACGACCAGCTGCGTCGGTTCAAGACAAGGCATGGTTCGTCGGCTGGAATGTCCAGCAGCTCCTGGGTTCGGGCGTCCGGCAGGCGGGCGGTCACCACATGTTCGAGCAAATCCACCGGCGCCACTGAAAGCATGTACTTTGTCGGCGTAGTGGTGTTGAAATCCTGGTTGATGAACTCCGGCGCAACAGCCGGGTTCACATAGCGGTCTTCAATCTGCAGCGGCGTGCCGTTTTCCGCGTGAACGACGACAAGATGAAAGACGTTCCCCGCCACCTCAAAACCGAAACGGTGGGCAAGCTCGCCCTCCACTTCTATCTCTTCAAGAAGAATAATCTTGTTTGAATAGATGCCGCCGCGTTCATGCACTTCCTCGGCGATATTCTTCAACTCAATGAGGCTGGCCTGATGAGGCAACTCGCGCACAAAGGTGCCAACCCCATGAACGCGCGAGAGATAGCCCTCGTCTTTTAACTCCAGCAGGGCCCGGTTGATTGTCATGCGGCTGATGTTGAGGTCTTTCACCAGCTGGTTTTCAGAGGGCACCCGGAAGCCGGGCGGCCATTCGCCTGACCTGATGGCTTCCAGAATGCGGGTTTTCACCTGCAAATAGAGCGGTTGAGCATGTGCGTGTTCAGCCATTTCCAGCACCCAATAGAATTTCGCTGCCCACAAAATCACCATCCTTGATGACGCCCGCGCACGGGTTTCGGCCAAGCGCATAGGAAAGCTCGCCCGGGGCCGTTATGTCCCACAAGGCAAAGTCGGCGCGGTAGCCTGGGGCAATCACACCGCGATCGTCTAATCCGAGTGCGCGGGCAGCGCTGCGGGTAACCCCTGCCAGCGCCTCTTCTGGGTTAAGTCCGAACAGCACGCACGCCATGTTCATGGTTGTGAGTAGGGAAAACACGGGGCTTGAGCCGGGGTTCAAATCGGTTGCCACCGCTATCGGTACGCCCGCCTTGCGCAGGGCCTCCACGGGAGGCTTTTGTGTTTCATGGAGATAGTAAAAGGCCCCGGGCAGTAACACCGCAGATGAACCAGCCTTCGCCATCGCCTCAACTCCGTCAGTGCCCAGATACTCAATATGGTCACATGAGAGCGCTCCGAAACCCGCCGCCATCTTCGCCCCACCGAGGTCGGACAGTTGTTCAGCATGCAGTTTTACCGACAGGCCAAGGCTTGTGGCCTTCTCAAAGACTTTCCGCATTTCCTCTGCGGAAAAAGCGATGCCCTCGCAAAAGCCATCAACCGCATCCGCAAGGCCTTTATTGGCAACAGCGGGCAGCATTTCATCGCAAACAAGCGCGATGTAGCCATCCCTGTCGTTGGCAAATTCCTTTGGCAGGGCATGGGCGCCGAGAAAGCTGGTTACTATGTCTACATGGCTTTCTTCACCAAGCTTTCGTGCTGCCCGCAACATGCGCAATTCGGTTTCGGTATCAAGGCCATAGCCTGATTTCACTTCAACGGTGGTTACGCCTTCATTGGCAAGGCAGGAAAGGCGCAACTGCGCTGCCTCCAGCAATTCTTCATCGCTGGCCGCGCGGGTTGCCTCAACCGTTGAGAGGATGCCCCCGCCCTTCTTGGCAATTTCTTCATAAGACACGCCGTTGAGCCGCTGTTCAAATTCACCAGCGCGGTTGCCGCCGTAAACAAGATGGGTATGGCAATCGATAAGGCCGGGCGTCACCAGGCGCCCTTCCGCGTTGAACATGGGACAATTGGCAATGTGCGGGGCATCTTCTGCCGGGCCTGCCCAGGCAATTTTACCTTCCTCAATGACAATCTCGCCGTTTTCAATCAACCCGTACGGTGTTTTTCCGGGCGTCATCGTCGCCAGAATGCAGTTCCGGATAACCCTCTTTTCCACCGCGATGTGCCTCCATTTCATCTTGTTATATATACTTGTAAAAATCGATAATCTTCGAAATACGTGTTATTGCACCACACATTCCACTTTTATTCATCTTAATCTGAGTTATGCGCTTAGCCCCTCACGTAGTCGCTTCCACTCGAAATATTAGTGGTGATCGCCTCCGCCCGATAGTGTCATGATAAAAATCAAAGACAAATCGTCCTCCATAGACTTTAAGGAGATGGAAAATTCATGAGGTGAGCTAATTTCGTAGAGCGTATACTGATGAAAAAAAGAAGCTATCCTAAAATATCAAAAAGTTTCTTCGCATACGCGGGGAAAATTGTTGTCGTCGCCGTATTGTCATTTAGCGAATTTTCTGTCGCAAACTCTCAAGAAAAAAAATTGATGCCCGAAGGGATTATCGGCGATGACGATCGCGTGCCTATGGACAGTTGGGATCCGCCGTGGAATGCAATCGGAAGAATATTCATACAGGGCTTCAGTAGAGTTTCTGATTGTTCTGCTACGCTCATTGATCCAAAAATTGTCGCTACAGCAGCGCATTGTCTATTCGACTTTGTTTCAAAAAAACCAGTACCTGCCTCAAGTGTTAATTTTTTGGCTGGTTGGCGACGAGAAAAATACATCGCCCATTCGAAGTCGGCATGTTTAAAGATCAATCCAAACTTCAAATTTGAACGAACACCTAACTCGCAGCGTATCTCAAACGATTTTGCATTCATAATTTTGAGCGAGGCGATTGATGTAACTCCAATCCCTATTCATCGAGCTATGCAAATTTCTAAAGACGACCTTTTGGTTCACGCGGGCTATGTCACTGACCGGCAATACATTTTATCCGTGCAAGAAGGTTGTCGCGTCAGGTTCAAAGAGATGAATGCTTACTTCACAAACTGTGACACGACGAAGGGTGCCTCCGGTGGGCCTTTGCTTGTGAAGAAAGATGGAAACTACTCAGTTGCAGCGGTCATGTCCGCCCTGGTCGGGCTGAAATCCGCGGAGGGCCATATTCCTTTATCCGCCTTCTCCTCTATCATGCACAAATGGAACCAGTTGGATGATAAGGGAATGTAATTGAACTGAACCGTTCGGTTTAACTTACATCACTTTATCCGACCATTTCTGAAGTTTCTTCCTCTCTCGCTCCACCTTCTCCCGCCACGCTTCCAGCGCAGCGACAAGCAACCGCTGTGTTTGTTCATCCATTGGACTAATCTCAGCTCACCCGGCTGCTTGAAGTTCTTCAAGCGCTGGCAAATAGCTGAACAGCAGCCATTCGCGCTGATAACCGTCGGTCGGCTCTCCTTTGACGAAGACCGTCAAACCTCGACCTTCGTCGCGCAGATCTGTGAAGTGATGGACCGGGTTTTCAGAGTAATCCTCGAAGTAAGGTAGTCTCATCGGGGATTTTGTTGGATAAGTGCGATAGCCAACAATGATCCAGCCTGGCGGTGGGGTGTAGGTGTCTTGTTCTTCCATTTTCGTTCCTGCGTAGTTGTCGCTACCATTAGGACAACAGTTCCCATCGGCTTCCTCAGCCCCTCAGAAGGGAAGCCGCCGGGGCGCGTAGCTTCTGGCCATACAACTAAAAATGAAGCCAGCGCTGGCCTGAGAGGTCCTCAGGCTTGCCGGGTATATAGGAACTTCGTAGGAAGAATGCTTTCGAGTTGCTGACAGTTTCTTGTGAATGTCTGCCAAAAGCGAAGATTATTCACCGTGGCAATATTGCCACGTTCAGCCAGAAACTGTTGTCACGTGCTGAAACCGATAGTACGAAGCGCTGGATTGAGGTTAGGGTTCAGTCAAGCGGGCATTTGCGACGTGGGGCAAATTCCGAGACTTGAGGGTGACTAACCCCGTCGATTGGGCAGTCGGCGGGGTTTCTTTATGCCATAGGTTCACGCCGCGCCTAGGGCTTCGGATTTTAGGGAAATTGGGGGAGCCGAGCTTTTATTTGAGGGGAAGGTAGCGTCGGCTCCCATACTGAACAGAAACGGGGCAGTTTCTGTCAGCCCCTAAGTAAACGACGCTATTACAGCGCCAGATCACTCTGATCGAGATACCGTCAACCACTGCCCCTGCCACTCCCGAAAAATAGGGTTCTGACCTACCCGCGCATCCGGCCT
>JBPCVY010000248.1:0-22957 GCA_051010055.1 Hyphomicrobiales bacterium
AGGGCGCAATTCGCCTGTTGCCGGCGATGACCGCGGCCGGACCAATGCTGGTGATTGCCGAGTTTTTATGGCTGTGTTTGTGGCGCCGCGTCTGGAGGCTGGCCGGACTTGCGATTTGTGCCGCCGGCCTTGTGTTGGCAGGCCATGTGCAGCTTCCAGATGCGCTAATTGGGGCTGATGAAAAATTTCTGGCGGTCAAAACCAAATCGGGCGATTTGTCGCTCAGTTCGGCAAAAACTGAAAAGTACGCCGCCGAACGTTAGCTTCGAAAATTCGGTGATGAGGCAAGTCTTAAGGAAGGGGCAGGGCGCAAAGCCATAGATTGTGATGCATATGGCTGTTTGGGAAAGCTGGCAAACGACGTTGAAATTGCCCAGGTGCGCCATCCGGCAATTCTTGATGAGGAGTGCCGGCGGGCACAAATCGTGATTATTACCTTCTCAGACAAGGGACAATGCCGAAGTGCAAAAGTGCTCATCACAAACTCGGATTTAAAGCGGAAAGGCGTGCACGCCATTTACCTGAGTACAGAGGATGGGGAGACGGATTTTAAAACGATTTATGTAGGCGCGCTTCAAGGTGAACGGCCTTGGACCGCACGGGCAAAATGGATAAAACGAAAACGCCCTGACGCGCTAGTTAAACCAAAACCGCCAAGCCCTGCAGAAAAGCTTCCCTTAAAGCCGTCACCGGAGAAAATACCACCAAGCACCCGAACTCCGCCCTTGCAGGTCAAAATCTGAGCGGTGCTGAACCTACCTTGCGTCAATACCGCCGGATGAGACCTACCAGCGTGCCTTGTACATCAACGCGGTCGGGACCAAAAATGCGGGTTTCATAGGCCGCATTTGCCGCCTCAAGGGCTATGGAATCACCCTTGCGCCGCAAGCGCTTCAGCGTTGCCTCTTCATCATCAACGAGCGCAACCACAATCTGCCCGTTTGAGGCAGTATCCGCTTTGCGGACGAGAACCGTGTCTCCATCAAGAATCCCCGCATCAATCATGGAATCGCCTTTAACTTCCAAGGCGAAATGTTCACCCGGCCCAAGCATTTCCGGAGGCACCGCAATATTGTGGGTGTGGTCCTGGATGGCGGAAATAGGAACGCCTGCCGCAATCCGGCCCATAACCGGAACCGTTGCAGCTTCAGCATCATCACCATGTGGTGCAGCAACTTCGCGCCGTTTGCCAAGCGAGCCCTCAATAACTGATGGGCTGAACCCACCGCGTTGGTTTTGGGCCAGGCCGGGGGAAACAGATTCGGGAAGCTTCACAACCTCCATTGCCCGCGCGCGGTGTGGAAGCCGGCGCAAAAATCCGCGCTCTTCAAGAGCGGTCACCAGCCGGTGAATGCCGGATTTGGATTTAAGGTCCAGCGCTTCCTTCATTTCTTCAAATGAGGGCGGAACGCCGGTTTCCTTCAAGCGCTCGTGAATGAACATCAAAAGGTCATGTTGTTTACGTGTCAGCATAGCTAACCCCTTCGCTGAGCTTGGATTTTGCGCGACTCAATATTTGGAACAAATCATAAACAAACGTACATGTTCTAGTTATGTTCGGCAAGGGTTAATTTGCAGTGAATGTGATGCTGGTTTGTGTATGCTAAAAATCGAGGAGAAGGATTTGCACTGTTTCCCCGGCCTTTGCCGCCGGTGCAAAGGGTGGCCGGATGATGAGGCAATCCGCGCTTGTGAGGGTGCGCAACATAGATGAATCCTGTTTTGGGAATGCGTTGGCAACAAGCCCGCCATCTTTGCCTTGGGCAAGGGTTGCACGCAGATAATCCTGGCGGCGGTCGTTTTCCGGCAATGTAGTGGCAAGGCGGGCGGTAGAAGGCGCCTCTTCGTCCGTTTCCAGACCCAGCATTTTGTCGATAAGCGCTTTTAGGAATATGCGTGCACATACGAGGGCGGAAACCGGATTACCCGGCAGGCCCAACACATGCATGGAATCAAGCTTGCCATACATGAGCGGTTTTCCCGGCCGCATGGCGATGCGGTAAAAGGTGAGCTTCATGCCTTGTGTGGTGAGGGCATCTTGCACCAAATCATGATCGCCAACCGAAGCGCCGCCCAGGGTTACAAGAATATCACAGCCCCTGGCCTTTTTAATTGCGCGGGTGAGGGCGCGTTTGTCATCGCCAACAATTCCAAGGTCGGCAGGTTCTGCCCCAACACCGCGCAGGAATGGCGCAAGGGCAAAATTGTTTGATGAGATAATCTGGTCGGCGCGCAGCTTTTCCCCGGGCGCCACAAGCTCGTCACCGGTGGCAAGCAGCGCCACTTTCGGTCTGCGTCTCACGGGCAGGGTTGCATGGTTCATGGCTGCAGCCAGTCCCACCTGCCGTGCGCTCAGTCTTGAGCCCGCCTCCAGCAAAACTTCGCCGGCCGCAAAATCTAGCCCCCTGGGCCGCACATAGGCCTGGGCCTGCGCCGGTTCGTTTACTGTGACAAATTCTTCATCCCGGTCACAATTTTCCTGGATAACAACCGTGTCAGCGCCTTTGGGAAGAGGCGCGCCAGTAAAAATGCGCACCGCCTGGCCTTTCTTAACGATGCCGCGAAACGCCTTGCCTGCAGGTGCCTCACCGATGATTTTCAATGTTGCAGGCGCAGTTGCCACATCCTCAGCCCGCACCGCATAGCCATCCATGGCAGAGGCGTCAAACGGTGGCTGGTGGCGTTTTGATTTGATATCCCGGGCGAGAATGCGGCCTGCGGCATCTTTCAGTGGCACGTTTTCGGAAGGCAAAGTGCGGGCGGATTTGATAATCGCCCCGCGCGCCTTTGCAACCGGTGTGAGCGCCATTACTCGGCCTTGAAACTGCCGGACTTTCCGCCGGACTTTTCAATGAGCCGGATATCGCCAATCCGGATGCCTCTGTCTGCAGCTTTCACCATGTCGTAGATGGTAAGACAGGCAATAGAAACCGCTGTCAGGGCTTCCATCTCAACCCCTGTCTGGCCGGTAACCTTTACGGTGCCGGTAACATCAATGCGCGGTTCGCTATCTGCAGCGGAGATATCAAGGGCGACTTTCGACAGGGCGAGAGGATGGCATAGCGGTATTAGATCATGGGTGCGTTTTGCCGCCATTATCCCGGCAATGCGGGCAGTGGCGATAACATCGCCCTTTTTGGCAGTTCCTGCGGAAATCATTTCTAGGGTTTCCGGGGCCATCCATATCGAGCCTTTGGCAACTGCTGTGCGGGAAGTGACATCCTTGCCCGACACATCCACCATGTTGGCGTTACCCTTCTCATCGATATGGGTGAGACGGTCTGCCATCAAGCAACCACCTGTTCGCGGGTGAGCAAAGTGCGGGTAGCTGCTGCAACATCTTCTTGGCGCATTAGGCTTTCGCCAATCAGGAAAGTGGTAACGCCAATATTTGAGAGCCGGGAAAGATCATTTGGTGTGAACAGCCCGCTTTCACAAACAAGCAGATAGCCGTCCGGCACGTGCGGCGCCAATTTTTCGCTGGTTTCCAGGCTGGTTTCAAAGGTTTTGAGGTTGCGGTTGTTGATACCCAGGAAGCGGCTCTTGAGTGTTAACGCCCGGTCGAGTTCTTCGCGGTCATGCACTTCAGCAAGAACGTCCATGCCATAATCGAATGCTGATGCCTCGAGCTCTGCGGCAAGCTCATCATCGATCATCGCCATAATCAGCAAAATGCAATCAGCGCCCCATGCCCGCGCTTCAGTCACTTGATAGGTATCCAGCATGAAATCCTTGCGCAGTGCGGGAAGATTGGTGGCGCCCCGTGCAGCGGTTAGAAATTCCGGCGCTCCCTGGAAGGAAGGCGTATCGGTGAGCACCGACAGGCATGCCGCACCGCCTGCTTCATAGGCCTTTGCCAAGATCGGTGGGTCAAAATCAGGCCGGATGAGGCCTTTTGAAGGGCTTGCCTTTTTGATTTCCGCTATCAGGCCATATTCATTTGCATCGCGCTTGGTTTGCAAAGCCTGCATAAATCCGCGCGGAGGCCCGTTCTCTGATATGGCGCTTTCCAGTGTGCTCAGCGGCACCTGAGCCTTGGCGGCGGCCACTTCTTCGTGCTTATAGGCGGCAATTTTGTCCAGCACCGTTGCCATTAGTTGTTTGAAACCTCAATCAGTTTATCCAGGACTTCTGCAGCTTTACCGCTGTCGATCGCATCGGCGGCCAATGCGACCCCTTCTTTCAAATCTTTTGCCTGGTCCGTTACAATGAGCGCTGAAGCAACAGTCATCAAGACCGTATCGCGATATGCGCCTTTTTTGCCTGCAAGCACATCCCTGATGGCTGCGGCATTATATTCAGGATCGCCACCTTTAAGATCTTCAAGGGGTGAACGGGTGAGCCCTGCATCCTCAGGCGTGATTTCAAAGGTTGAAACCTTGCCGTCTTTCAGTTCCGCCACCCATGTGATGCCAGTGGAAGTGATTTCATCCAGCCCGCCTTCACCATGGGTAACCCACACAGCTTCAGCGCCCAGGTTCTTCATAACATGAGCGAGGTGTTCAATCCATTCCTTTGAAAACACGCCGATAATCTGTCTTTTAGTGCTGGCCGGATTGGACAGCGGGCCGAGCAAATTGAAGATGGTGCGCGTGCCAAGCTCAACGCGGGTTGGTCCGACAAACCGCATGGCGGCGTGGTGGGCAGGGGCAAACATAAAGCCAACGCCTGCCTTATCGATGCATTCAGATATCTTTTCCGGGGGAATCTCAATGTTAACCCCAAGCGCAACCAATGCCTCTGAGGCACCGGATTTGGAAGATAGGGAACGGTTGCCATGTTTGGCGATGTCCACGCCTGCAGCAGCGGCCACAAGGGCCGAGCAGGTGGAAATATTGTAACTGCCGGATGCATCACCGCCCGTGCCGACAATATCGATGGTGCCGACAGGGGCCTTAACTGGCGTCATTTTCTCACGCATGATGGATACGGCGCCGGAAATCTCGTCTACCGTTTCCCCGCGCACCCGCATGGCCATGAGAAATCCGCCGATTTGGGACGGTGTTGCCTCTCCAGACATGACGATTTCGAATGCCTCTTGGGCTTCTTCGAATGTCAGTGGCTGGCCACCGGCCACTTTGGCGACATATGGCTTCAAATCGGCCATGGTATTATTACCCCTTTATCGCGCCGCTAAGTTCCAGGAAGTTTCTCAATAGCTTATGCCCATGCTCAGAGGCAATGCTCTCCGGGTGAAACTGCACGCCGTGGATAGGAAGTTCTTTATGTTCAAGGCCCATAATGGTGCCATCATCTGTTTCTGCCGTGACTTTCAGGCATTCAGGCAAAGTTTCGCGGGCCACCGTAAGGGAATGATAACGGGTGGCTTGGAATCTGTTCGGAATGTCTGCGAAAATCCCGGTGCCTACATGTTCAACCGTTGACACTTTGCCATGCATAATTGTGTCCGCGCGCACCACGTCGCCGCCAAAGTTCTGACCAATTGACTGGTGCCCCAAACAGACGCCGAACAATGGCTTTTTGGCTTCTGCTGCAGCTGCCACCAGGTCCAGGCAAATACCCGCTTCATTTGGAGTGCAAGGCCCTGGCGAGAGAACAATGGCCTCAGGATTGGCCGCCATAACCTCTGCAACGGAAATCTTGTCGTTACGGTAGACGGTTGCATCAGCTCCAAGGTCGCCGAAAAATTGCACCAGGTTGTATGTGAAGCTGTCATAGTTATCGATGAGCAAAAGCATGGCTATTGCCCCCTGCCGGCCTGGCCGGAAAAGCGCACAGCCTCTTCGGCGGCTTTAAACAACGCGGTTGCCTTGGCGACGCATTCGGCTTGCTCGCTTTCAGGCACTGAGTCAGCGACAATGCCGGCACCTGCCTGAACATACATTTTGCCATCTTTCACCACCGCGGTGCGCAAGACGATGCAGGTGTCCATTTGCCCGTTTGCCGAGAAGTAACCGACACATCCGGCATAGATGCCGCGCTTTTCCTTCTCTAGTTCGTCGATAATTTCCATGGCCCGCACTTTTGGGGCTCCCGATACGGTGCCCGCTGGATAACCAGCGACAAGGGCGGATATAGCATCATGCTCGCTGTTCAGCGTGCCCTCTACATTTGAGACGATATGCATAACGTGACTGTAATATTCCAAAACAAATTTGTCGGTGACTTCAATTGAACCGATTTCCGCCACGCGGCCCACATCGTTGCGGCCCAAATCAAGCAGCATCAAGTGTTCGGCCAGTTCTTTCGGGTCTTGTAAAAGTTCATCTGCCAACCCGGCATCTTCCGCAGGCGTTTCCCCCCGTGGCCGGGTGCCTGCAATGGGCCGGATGGTAACTTTGCCATCACGGACCCTAACGAGAATTTCCGGGCTGGAGCCAACCACGGAAAAGCCGCCAAAATTGAGACAGTAGAGGAAAGGTGAGGGGTTGGTGCGCCGTAAAGCCCGGTAAAGGGCGAAGGGCGGTAAATTAAACTCGGTCTCAAACCGTTGCGAAAGAACCACCTGGAATATGTCGCCGGCCAGCACATATTCCTGTGCCCGTTCCACCATCCCCTTATATTCTTCTGGTGCGGTGTTTGATGTGAGTACCGGAAACTCCACATCTTCGGGCGCCTGATGGGCCTCATGATCAAGAGGCTGATCAAGCGCATCCATCACCGATGTGATTCGGTCAACCGCCTGGGCATATGCTGCAGCGGTGGGTTTGCTGCTAGTTGGGTAAACCGCCGTTGCGACGGTCACTTCATCCTTAACGGCATCAAAAATGGCCATCACGGTGGGGCGGATCATCATGGAATCTGGAACGTCCACAACATCCGGATTTGGCGGCGGCAAATCTTCCATAAGCCGGACCATGTCATAGCCCATGTAGCCGAAGACCCCGGCTGCCATCGGAGGCAGCTGCTCTGGCAGATCGATACGCGATTCCTCAAGAAGGCTTCTGAGAGATACCAGTGGTGTCTGCGAACAGGCCACGAACGGGCCTTCCGGGTCCGCAAGGGCTGAGCGGTTGATTTCGGCATTTGTGCTGTTTGAGCGCCAGATTATGTCCGGTTTCAGGCCGATAATGGAGTACCGGCCCCTGACGGCTCCACCTTCCACCGATTCCAGGAGAAAAGCATAATCAACGCCATCAGAAAGTTTCAGCATGGCTGAGACAGGTGTCTCCAGATCGGCCACCAAAGTGGTCCAGACAACCTGGGCTACGCCGGCGTCATATTTTTGCTCGAAGTCTTCAATGTTCGGTTCAATACGCATGGGTCTTGGTCTTTAAAAGAGGTGAAAGTCGCTTAACTCGCCAGAGGCCGGATGGCATCCGCCTTAGCTGGGGTTTTGGAACCTCGACCAGACCTGCGGGTTAATATTGACACCAACGCTTTCCTGGATGTCTTGCAGGTATTGAATGAGAAGGTCTTCGCCCAAGCCCGATTCGAGCGCTTCGGTTACGCGCTGTGCATTCAAATCGGTCTTTTCATAGGGTGGTACGTCCACAGACGTGGTTTCCATCACCATAAAGTTCTTGTTGTCAGGCGAGGGTGCAACGGTGAAATCACCTTTTGCGGTATTAAAGATTGCCGCAAGGCCCTGCCGCCCGACCGTGCCGGCTCTGCCGCCGCGTGTCGTTGGCTGAACTGCGACCACAGTTGCTGCATTTTCGCTGGCAAGGGTGTCGAACGGTGTGCCGCTTTGCGCTTTCTTGACCAATTCCTGGGCTCTATTGAGCTGCAACTCGCGCAGTTTTTGGGCCGTCCAAAGCTCGCGTGCCTTTTCCTTGACCTCATCAAACGGCTTGAGGGCTTCAGGTGTTACCGCGGTGACATCGAGCCAGACAAAACCGTCTTCAGAGGTTTCAACCGGATCGTTTTCAACGCCCACATCACTCTCAAATGCGCTTCTCAGCACCCGGTCTTGCGCCGGAATTGATTCAATCTTCGCACCGTTGGGATCGTTGCCCGAAGCATCAACTCCGTCAATGGCGATAAACGGCAGGTTCAATTTTTGACCAATTTCGCGCAGGGATGAACCAGCTGCACGTTCATCTTCCACCTGGTCATGAATATTGAGGATTTCCTCTTTCGCCAGCTCCAGCTTCAAATCTCTGACAAGCTGGTTCTTGAGCTGTTCAAATGTCTGTGTGAGGCCAAGCTGTATATCGGTAACGCGCACCAGCGCGGTTGCAAGGGCACCTTCAATCGGTTCACTGACACGGCCCTGTTCCAGTTCAAAAGCTGCCAGTGCAACCGCCGGGTCAGTAATTTCCTTTTTGGTCAATGCGCCAAGCTGGTAGTCTTTCGCGGTAAGGCCGCGTTCTTTTGCAATATCCTCAAATGATGTGCCTGCAATGATTTTCTTGCGGGCGGCTTCTGCTTCTTCCCTATTCAAGAAAGAGATTTGTTCGATCGACCGCTTTTCAGGTATCGAATATTGGTCAACCCGTTTTTCGTAGGCTGCCTTTGCATCTTCGTCGCTGACGGTAACGGTGTCTGCGAGGTCTGATGGTTGCAGGCGCAAAATACTCAACGTGCGGAACTCAGGCGCGGTAAATGTGCGTTTGTTCTGGTTATAGAACGTTTTTAGATCCACATCGCTTGGTGCTGCATCTGCTGGCAAGGTGGCCGGCGGCAAGACAAAATACCGCGCGCCGCGCTTCTGGTTGTCGTAAATCCAAGCCGCTTTCTTGAGGGTTTCCGGAGCGGAAAGGGCGGTGTCGATTGCGCCAACTAGTTCTCCGCGCAAAACATTGCGCCGTTCCTCGCGCACGAACTCTCCTTCGCTGATGCCATTGGAGGCCAGCAATTGCCTGAATCCATTGGCATCGAACTTACCGTTAGATCCCCTGAATGCGGGATTTTCCTGAATGCGTTTGGCAACAATTTCATCAGAGGCTGCAAGGTTAAGTTTTGCCGCCTGGTCATCGAGGGCTGCATCACGCACCAACTGGCTGAGAACCTGCTGATGGACGCCGAGCTGGCGCGCTTCTTCCTGCGTAATTGATTGCCCGGTTTGGCGCGACAATTGCCTGATTTGGCGATCCAGGGTTTCGCGAAACACTTCAGCGGGAATTTCCTGCTCACCGACCGTTGCCAATGCATCACCCTGAGAGCCGCGGAAAATGTCTGAAATTCCCCAAACTGCAAAGCTCATCGCAAGCAAGCCGATAAAAAGTTTGGCGATCAAACCGCCGGATTTGCTGCGAAGGGTTTCCAGCATTTTTGTTTTCCTCAGTGTTTCAGCGTCCGCCGGCGCCGAATTTTGTTTTGGCGCACTTTGTTCAAGCACACCAGAGCGTCGAACCTGAGAACCGCTCCCGCAAGGAATTTGCGGGCTTGATTCCACTATGAATAGGACTATTTAGGAGGGAATTGCCAGTTACGCAATGGCGCGGCGTTGCATTGTGTGCTGTTTCGCGCTAAAGCGCGCGCTGAGTTGCGCAATTGTTGCGCCTTCTGACTGTTTCAAGACGAAAGACCGACATGTCCAGTGTTCTGCTTGTAATACACTTGATCATCGCAATCGCACTTGTAGCGACCGTTCTCTTACAACGCTCTGAGGGCGGTGCTTTGGGCATCGGCGGCGGTGGTGGTGGCGGCGGCGGACTTTTTTCCGGTCGCGGCGCAGCGAACGCTTTGACCCGCGCAACCGCGGTTCTCGCGGCATTGTTTTTCGTAACATCCATTTTGCTGACAATTCTGGCCCGGGGTGATGGTACGCCAGGTTCCATTCTCGATGCCATTACGCCTGGCACCTCGTCTGAACAGCCCGCTGACACACCTTCAGAATCGGTGCTGCCACAACTTCCTGGCAGTGAAAGCGAGCCAGCGAAACCTGAAGCTCCGGCACAAAATTAGTTGAAATTGCAACATCCACAGAAATTTTTACGATTTCAGGATTATGGCTCTTCGCATAGCCATCGAATCCTGTATTCTGCACTCCCATGGCGCGGTACATATTCATAACCGGCGGCGTGGTTTCCTCCCTCGGAAAGGGGTTAGCATCAGCGGCTCTGGGCGCTCTGTTACAGGCGCGCGGGTATACTGTGCGTTTGCGCAAGCTTGACCCTTATCTGAACGTTGATCCGGGAACCATGAGCCCCTATCAGCACGGCGAAGTTTTCGTCACCGATGATGGTGCGGAAACCGACCTTGATCTTGGCCACTATGAACGGTTCACGGGACGCCCGTGCTCTCAGTCGGACAATATCACTACCGGCCGGCTCTATCAGAACATCATCGAAAAAGAGCGCCGTGGTGATTACCTTGGCGCAACCGTGCAGGTAATCCCGCACGTCACTGACGCCATTAAAAACTTTGTTCTTGAAGGCAATGACGACTACGACTTTGTGTTGTGTGAAATTGGCGGCACTGTTGGCGACATCGAAGCATTGCCGTTTTTTGAAGCCATCCGCCAGCTCGGCAACGAACTGCCGCGAGGGCAATGCATTTACACTCATTTGACGCTTGTGCCTTGGATACCCAGCGCTGGCGAACTTAAGACAAAACCTACCCAGCATTCGGTCAAGGAACTACGCTCCATCGGCATCCAGCCAGATATTTTGTTGTGCCGGTGCGACCGGGAAATTCCGGCCAATGAGCGGCGCAAGATTGCGCTCTTTTGCAATGTTCGTGAAAGCGCGGTTATTCAGGCCCTAGATGTGGGGTCAATTTACGATGTGCCGGTCTCATACCACGAGCAGGGGCTGGACGGCGAAGTGCTTGCCGCATTCGGGATTGATGATGCACCGGAACCAGAGCTTAGCCGCTGGAACAAAATCTCACGGCGTATTCACGAGCCTGACGGCGATGTCAAAATCGCAATCGTTGGCAAATATACCGGCTTGCTTGACGCCTATAAATCGCTGAACGAAGCTCTTGTTCATGGCGGCATCGCCAACAAGGTGCGGGTGCGACTTGAGTGGATTGAATCGGAGATTTTCGAAGAAGAGGATCCATCGCCCTATCTTGAAGGTGTGCACGGCATTTTGGTGCCGGGCGGATTTGGCGAGCGCGGCTCTGAAGGCAAAATAAAGGCAGCGCGGTTTGCCCGCGAGCGCGGTGTGCCTTATTTTGGCATCTGCTTCGGCATGCAAATGGCGGTTATTGAAGCTGCACGCAACATGGCCCGCATTGAAGGTGCCGGTTCCACAGAGTTCGGCACGCCGGAAGTTCCATTAGTGGCGCTGATGACCGAATGGATGAAAGGTAACGAGCTTGAGCAGCGCGGTATCTCAGGAGATTTGGGCGGCACCATGCGCCTTGGCGCATACGACGCCACATTGAGCGAAGGCTCGAAGGTTTCTGAAATTTACGGCTCAACGGAGGTTTCCGAACGCCACCGCCACCGCTACGAAGTGAACATGAGCTATCGTGATGAACTTGAGGCGGCTGGAATGAAGTTTTCCGGCACTTCGCCGGATGGACTGCTGCCGGAAATCGTCGAAATCGAAAACCATCCCTGGTTTATCGGCGTTCAGTACCATCCTGAGCTAAAGTCCAGGCCTTTTGAGCCGCATCCGCTGTTTGCTTCGTTCATTACAGCAGCTGTTGAGCAAAGCCGCCTCGTGTAACCGGCTGAGGCGATGTAATTTGTTCGCCTGAATCAAATTTCGCCTTATTGTGTTCCGATAAGCACTATTCTGCTGTAGCCATTTAACGATTACTGGTGAGCGATCCCAATTGGGTTGGATTTCATGGGCAATTTCCTGAAAACTATTGCAGCGCTGATTGTCTTTTGTGCATTGGCGGCTCAGACCGCTTTGGCCGTCGGTGAGAAAGAACTGCGCGCACTGGAGGGGTTCACTACCCGGCTTGAGGAAGTCAAAAAGTCCCTAGCCCGTCCTGATTTGAGCGATGAGCAACTGGATCAGTTGCGTGGACGATTGGAGTTAATCCGCACCGAGGCGCTGACGGTTGTAGGCAAACTCACACCCAATTTGGAAAACGCCAGAGACCGGTTGGCGCAGCTTGGTGATGCCCCAAAGGAAGGCGAAGAACCACCGGATCTTGCTCAGCAACGCGAAACTCTTACCAATGATGTCAATGAATATCTGAGCGTTCAAAAACGCCTTGAAGTTCTGGCAGTCACGGCCTCTCAGCTTTCATCAAAAGCGGCGAACATTCAACGCCAGCATTTCTTCAACCGGATTTTCGAAACGTCCTATTCGATTTTCAACCTCAAGCTTTGGTCGAACGGGCGCGAGGGTTTTGTAAGCTTTGTGGTTTCAAGCTGGCGGATCATTGGCGCCTGGTTGAACGATATCAGAAATGCGGCAGGTTTTGCGGGATGGTTAGGCCTAGCATTGCTGATCCTTGTAGCCGGTGCCGCGGGACAGGTATTGCGCGCTTTCCTCTCGCGCATTGTCGGGCCAAATATCCAGGTTGCCGAACCGGCAACGCTGTCGCGCCTGTGGCGGGTTTTCCGGGGTTTGCTGATTAATGTGGTATCCTACTGCTTGGCTTTCGCCATTGTTGGTATCACGCTGGAATCGTTCGATCAGCTGCCAGATAAAATGCGGGTTGTTTTGGTATCTGTACTGTTTGCCGGCATTTTTCTGATATCGGTGCGCTCGCTCACCAGGGGCGTTCTGGCCAAGAACTGGCGTGAATGGCGTTTGGCCGCTGTAACGGATTCACAAGCAGCCCGGCTGAAGCGCGCCATAGATTTTGGCGCCTTTGTCGTGGCTATCAATGTGTTTCTTACGTCCATGAGTGCGGTGGTCTTTGCGCCGGTTTCAGCTGCAATTCTGGTAAGCGCCATTATCACCGTGTTGCTCGGCGGCTGCCTGTTTTCTGCATTGGCGACGGTGAAAGCCGGTTCAAACACCCTCGCTGATGAGGAAACCCGCCCTGCAGCCCGGCGGGGAAGTTTTAAATGGCTGGGCAAACTGAGATTGCCGCTCTGGATCATCGGCGCATTTAGTTTGCTTTGCCTGGTGTTCGGCTACATTTCCCTTGGTCATTTCATCATGACCCAACTTGCCTTTTCGGGCACGTTGATAGCCATTCTTTATCTTGCCCATCATTTGATTGATGAACTGGTGATAACCGGCCTGCAACCGGGCTGGGCGGCAGGTGACTTCCTGCGCCTGAACCTGGGATTACAGGACAAGACAATCGACCGGATAGGTCTGGTGACCGGGTCGGTTACCGACTTGCTGCTGGTTTTCATAGGCATTCCGCTTCTTATCAGCCAGATAGCGCTTACACGTGTTGATCTGCAAAGCTGGCTCGTCACCGCCTTCTACGGATTCGAAGTTGGCGGCGTTCACATCTCTCTAGGAAAAATCCTCATAGCAATCCTGGCATTTATAGCTGGTCTAGTTCTCACCCGTGTGATTACGAGCTGGCTCGACAACAGGGTTTTGTCGAGGGCCCAACTGAACAGAGGGGTGCGCGATTCAATCCGTACCGCTGCAGGCTGGTTCGGATACGTCGTTGCGGCGGTCCTGGCGCTCACATTTGTCGGCGCCAACTTCTCAAACATTGCCATTATCGCCGGTGCTCTTGGTGTTGGTATTGGCTTTGGATTGCAAAGCATCGTCAATAACTTTGTGTCCGGCCTCATCCTGCTTGCTGAAAGGCCGGTTAAAGTAGGTGACTGGATCAAGGTTACTGGCGGTGAAGGCTATGTGAAGAAAATCAAAATCCGGTCGACGGAAATCGAAACCTTCGACAAATGCTCAATCATTGTCCCCAACTCCAGCCTTATCTCCGAGCCGGTGCAGAACTGGACTCATGGGGATACAATCGGGCGGGTGAGGGTGCCGGTGGGTGTAGCCTATGACACTGATCCAGATCACTTGCGCGATGTGGTTTATGCCTGCGCGACCGCGCATGAACAGGTTCTCGCATTCCCGCAGCCTTCAGTAGTTTTCTTCGGCTTTGGCGCCAGCTCTTTGGATTTCGAGTTGCGCTGCTTTATTCCCGATGTTGACTACACGTTGTCGGTGGCCAGCGATTTGCGCTTTTCCATCTTCAGGGCGCTAAAAGAAAACGGCATTGAAATTCCGTTCCCGCAGCAGGATTTGCACATCAAAGACGCCAGAGCGCTGAAAGATGCTCTAGTTGACGATGATGATGACGAAAAATCCCCCCCACAGCGACCGGCACGGAAGAACAGCTAGTGCGCGGTATTGACCATCTTGTCCATTGCGTGCGCCACCTGGAGGCGGCGCGGACCCGTTATAGCGCTATGGGTTTTACCCTGACGCCAAAGGCGCTGCACCCGTTTGGCACTTCAAACAGCCTTATTCAACTTGCGGACAAGTCTTTTCTTGAACCCCTTGCGGTAGAAGATGCCAGTCTCATTCCCAAGCCCAAGAAGGGGTTCTTCAGTTTTGCCGATTATAACCGCCGGTTCATTGAAGATGGCCCAGGTGAAGGCCTCTCCATGCTTGTGCTCGACAGTGTGGATTCAAAGGCCGATCACAAGGAGTATTCTAAGGCCGGCTTAGATCCATACCAGCATTTTGGATTTAAGCGCCTGGCAAGGCTGCCGTCTGGTGAAGATGTTGAAGTTCAGTTTTCCATGGCATTTGTCACCCACACGGACATGCCACGCGCTGCCTTCTTCACTTGCCAGCAGCACCATGTGCCAGAGCTTTTCTGGAAAAAAGACTACCAAACCCACGCAAACACAACTCAAGGCATGGCCGAAACAATCATGTTGGCCAATGACCCTCAAAAGTACGCTGAATTTTACAGCAAGTTAGTCGGGGCGAGAGTTGTTGAAATGAGCAAAGGTTTGATGCGTGTTGAAACGGCACGTGGCAGTATATCGGTTATGTCGATTGGCGAGTGGTCGCGGCATTTCCCGGCAAGTTTTGCGCCCGATTTACCAGAAGGCCCGCGCCTTGCAGCCTTTCGGCTCCACACCGCCAATCTGGATGTTGCCGCCGAATGTTTACGCGCAGGGAATGTTCCTTATATTCGCGAGGGCCGAGATTTGGTAATTGCTCCAGATGAAGCGCTGGGCGTTATGGTTATTTTGTCCGCGGCCTGATTTTTCTGCCGCAAAGGGAGGAAACGGTTTGTCAGACTATTTGAGCGTTGAAGGCCTCACTGGACTGGAATTTTTACAGAAAATCATCACAGAAAAACGACAGCCGCCTATGGCAAAGCTTATGGGGTTTAGCCTTGTTGAGGTGGGGGACGGCCATGCAGTTTTCGAAGCGTTGGTGAAAGAGGATTTCTACAATCCGCTTGGGACGGTTCATGGCGGGTTTGCCGCAACTTTGCTCGGCAGCGCGCTGGGGTGCGCTGTTCAAACCAAGCTTCCCAAGGACGCGCTCTACGGCACAGTCGAGCTGAAAATCAACTATATCCGGCCCATGCTGAAAGACACTGGGTTGGTCCGCGCCACGGGCAAGGTCCTTCACGTAGGCAGGCGCATGGCAACATCAGAAGCCCGGCTTGAAGATGTCAAAGGCAAGCTTCTCGCCCATGGGTCTACAACTTGTATGATTTACTAACCCGCGTAATATCACCGGGCTTGCTGCTGTCGCTATTCCGCAGCCTGTGTGTTTTTGGCGCTGCGGCTAAGAATGGGTTTGAGGAACTGCCCGGTGTAGGAGCGTTCGCACCCAGCTACATCTTCAGGCGTTCCGGCAATTACCACTTCGCCGCCGCCATCGCCCCCTTCAGGGCCTAAGTCGATTATCCAGTCAGCGGTCTTGATAACCTCTAGATTGTGCTCAATCACCACAACGGTATTACCCTGTTCAACCAGCTCGTGCAGCACTTCAAGTAACTTGGCCACATCATGGAAATGCAGACCTGTGGTCGGCTCATCAAGAATGTAGAGTGTCTTGCCTGTGGCCCGTTTGGCCAGTTCCTTGGCAAGCTTCACCCGCTGGGCCTCACCGCCGGAAAGGGTAGTCGCCTGTTGGCCGACATGGATATATCCAAGGCCAACCCGCTCAAGGGTGTCCATCTTATCGCGCACAGCCGGTACGGCTTTGAAAAACTCAGCCGCCTCAGTAACTGTCATATCCAGCACATCGGCAATGGATTTGTCCTTGAAGCGGATTTCGAGGGTTTCCCGGTTATAGCGCTTGCCCTGGCACTCATCGCAGGTGACATAAACATCTGGAAGAAAGTGCATCTCGATTTTAATGACGCCATCGCCCTGGCATGCCTCGCAGCGACCGCCCTTGACGTTGAAAGAGAAGCGGCCCGGTTTGTAACCGCGCGCGCGTGCTTCAGGCAGGCCGACATACCATTCACGGATAGGCGTGAAGGCACCGGTATAGGTTGCAGGATTTGAGCGCGGGGTGCGGCCAATCGGTGACTGGTCAATATCGATAATCTTATCGAGATGCTCGAGCCCGTCGATGCGCTCATAGCTGCCAGGGTTTAGCCGCGAATTGTTGAGCTTGCGCGCTGCAGCCTTGTAAATTGTATCGATGAGCAGGGTAGATTTGCCGCCACCGGACACCCCTGTAACGCAGGTAAGGGTGCCCAGTGGGATTTCCGCATTTATATGTTTGAGGTTATTTGCGCTTGCGCCCTCAATGCGCAATATGCGCCCAGGTTTGTCGGGCCGGCGCGCACCTGGAACCGGAATTTGCATAAGGCCCGTCAAATATTGTCCGGTGAGGGATGCGCCATTGGTCATCACCTTTTCCGGTGTGCCTTTTGCAACGATTTCACCGCCATGGATACCGGCGCCTGGCCCGATATCAACGACAAAATCTGCCGTGCGGATGGCATCTTCATCATGCTCTACAACAAGCACCGTGTTGCCCAAGTCACGCAGGTGCTTCAGGGTTTCAAGCAGACGGTCATTATCGCGCTGATGCAGTCCGATAGAGGGCTCGTCCAGCACATACAGCACACCCGTGAGGCCGGATCCGATTTGGGAAGCAAGCCTGATGCGTTGGCTCTCGCCACCGGAAAGGGTGCCAGATTTGCGCGACAAGGTGAGATATTCAAGGCCCACATCATTCAGGAATTTCAATCGTTCGCGGATTTCCTTCAAAATTCGGTAGGCAATTTCACGGCGCTGTTCGGTCAGGGTCTCTTCGATGGTATCGAACCACTCACCAGCCCCCTTGATCGACATTTGCGAGACTTCGCCAATGTGCAGACCGCCAATCTTTACGGCAAGCGCCTGCGCTTTCAGGCGGAACCCGTCACAGGAATCACATGGATGGTCTGACTGGAACCTGGCCAACTCCTCACGCACCCAGCTTGAATCTGTTTCACGCCAGCGCCGTTCGATATTGCCGATGACACCTTCAAACGGTTTTTGGGTCTTGTATGAGCGCAGCCCGTCATCATAGACGAATGTTACGGGCTCATCGCCCGTGCCATACAGCACAGCATCGCGGAATTCTTCATCCAGTTCGCGCCAGGGGATCGCCATGGAGGTGCCGAACTTTTTGCAGAGCGCTTCAAGGGTCTGGGTGTAGTAAGGCGAAGTTGAGCCGGTCTTTGCCCACGGTACGACGGCGCCCTGGCGCAATGACAGCTCACCGTCCGGCACAACAAGCTCGGCCTCGAACTGCATTTGCGTGCCCAACCCATCGCACTTGGGGCAGGCGCCAAACGGGTTGTTGAACGAAAACAGGCGCGGCTCGATTTCATCAATGGTGAAACCGGATACCGGGCATGCAAAGCGCGCTGAAAAAATTATCCGTTCTGGATTTCCTTTTTCATCGACTTTGTCAGCATATTCGGCAACGGCGATACCATCTGCCAGTTCCAGCGCTGTTTCTAAAGAGTCGGCCAGCCTGTTGCCGAGGTCATCACGCACCACCAGGCGGTCCACGACCACATCGATATCGTGCTTAAACTTCTTGTCGAGGGCCGGAACATCCTCGATTTCGTAAAACTCACCATCGACTTTCACTCTTTGAAAGCCTCGCTTCATAAGTTCTGCTAATTCCTTGCGGTACTCACCCTTGCGTCCGCGGACGATCGGCGCAAGCAGGTAAAAACGCGTCCCTTCCTCAAGCGCCATAACCCGGTCAACCATCTGTGTGACGGTCTGGCTTTCAATAGGCAATCCGGTTGCCGGCGAGTAGGGGACACCAACCCGGGCAAAAAGCAGCCGCATATAGTCGTAAATCTCGGTAACAGTGCCCACCGTCGAACGCGGATTTCGAGATGTTGTTTTCTGCTCGATGGAGATGGCCGGTGACAGACCGTCAATCTGGTCCACATCCGGCTTTTGCATCATTTCCAGGAACTGGCGGGCGTAGGCCGAAAGGCTTTCCACATAGCGGCGCTGGCCTTCAGCATATATCGTATCAAAAGCCAAGGAAGACTTGCCCGAACCGGAAAGTCCGGTGAAGACAATCAGTTTGTCCCGGGGAATTGCCAGCGAGACATCCTTCAGATTGTGCTCACGCGCACCCTGAATGACGATTTGTTTGCGAATGTCCGGTTTCTGGTTGGCGGCCATAGTGAACTGGTACCTTAATCGGGCCCACACGGCAATCAGCTGGGGCCAATGATCCACATATGGGGGCGGACGCTACTGACGAAAAGTGTCACTAGCGTCCGTTCTGCTTATCGGCTGTTAATTCGAGTTTGAATGCCCATGGCTGCTTGAACCATGGCCTGATCCGCTTTTCATCGAAGTGGCCATCGCTTTGATGTCAACCTTGCCGGCATTTTCGAATGTAACAGTCAACGGCACCATGTCGCCTGCATCGGGAACGGCGGTGAGCCCGAACATCATCATGTGGAGTCCGCCCGGTTTGAGATAGACAACCGAATTTGCCGGAATGTCAATTGATTCAATTTTCCGCATCTTCATTACGCCATCTTCTTCATGGTGCATGTGTAGCTCCACCCGCTCAGCCTTTGGGGAGGAAGCGGCGACGATTTTTTCGTCGGTTGAACCATCATTTGCGACCAAAAAGTAGGCTGCGGCAGGACTGCCGGGCAGGGTTGCCCGGACCGTTGCATTCTTTACGGTAATGTAACCTGCCTTGAATTCCATTTCCATCGCGCCGGTGATGGCAGGTGTCATAATGCTTGCAGCAAGAACAGCTGTTTTCAGTAGATTTTTCATTTCGTCATTCCTGTCAGAGAAACTTTCTAATCTGCCTTGAGGCAGAAATGTGGATTTAGACAGGAAATCTGGGTGGCGCCCGCGGACTGGCTTTCCAGTCCTTGAAGGTTGTTCCACCGTCATTTTCGAGGCCTGGTAATGTCTGCCCTGCAAAATTGTATGGATTGAGGCAAGCATCTGTAGGCGTAAAGGTTAGAGGGATGTTGCAAGCGCTGCACAAGATACCGCAGGGGCAAGAATGATCTTGACCTGGGGGATCGGGCATTTCCTTGTCAATTGCTATTGAAACCAGCTTTGTACCATCTGAGGTGCAGATGACAATTTGAGCAAGGTTTTCGGGCGCACCAGCGTGCAGGACGCCATGGCCGAGTGGCTGCAGAACCAGGAGAAATGCAAGTATAACCCGGATGAGGGCTTCGGTTGTCATGCGCTGTAATTGCATTTGACGGGATTACACCCGCAAGCGGTAAAACGCGAATGCGGCATGGACGCGCATATTGACATAGTAACTAAATGGTGTAAATTGTAACTATATAGTGTAATATCGTACTGACTTACGAAACATTCTCAGGTCGCATTTGGCTGGATGGTGCAAATGCCGCAGGACCCGTAAAGTACAGAAATGGGTCAACGGTGCAGGGAAAGGGAGTGACAATGAGTAACACAGTATTCGTCGCCGGTGTGGGCATGACCAAATTCGCCAAGCCGGGTGATAGCGATCCCTACACGGAAATGGGCGCTCAGGCGATCATAGCAGCACTCGACGATGCCGGTCTCGGCTATAATCTGATACAGCAGGCTTATGCCGGTTATGTTTACGGGGACAGCACCTGCGGTCAAAACGTGCTCTATAAAGTTGGCATGTCGGGGGTTCCGGTTGTTAACGTCAATAACAACTGTTCGACCGGCTCAACCGCGCTGTTTCTAGCCCGCCAGACCGTCGAGTCTGGCATTGCTGATTGTGTGCTTGCAGTAGGTTTTGAGCAAATGCGCCCCGGCGCTATTGCCGATGTTTGGACTGACCGGCCAAGCCCGTTCCAGGCGTTTGATGAAAAGTGCGAAGAGCTGGTGGGCCACGCTGAAATTCCGCTTGCGCTACGCTATTTCGGCGGAGCCGGAAAATCACACTTTGAAAAGTACGGCACATCAATGACCGATTTGGCGCGCATTCGCGCAAAGGCCAGCCGCCATGCTGCAAAAAACCCGCTGGCATTGTTCCGTAATGAACTGACGCCGGAAGATGTACTTGAGGCGCCTGTAATCTGGCCCGGCGTAATGACCCGTCTCATGGCCTGTCCGCCAACCTGTGGCGGTGCAGCGGCGGTTTTGGTTTCAGAAAAATTTGCAAATAAACACGGTTTGCGCACGGATGTGAAAATTTCCGGCCAGGCAATGACCACTGATACGGCCAGCACCTTCGATGCAAACGATATGATGCAGCTGGTTGGGTACGGCATGACCGGAGCGGCAGCCGAAAAGGTCTACGAGCAATCAGGCATCGGCGCAGAAGATGTGGACGTCATCGAACTGCATGACTGCTTCGCACACAATGAACTGATCACCTATGAAGGCCTTGGTTTATGTCCGGAAGGGGGAGCGGGCAAGTTCATCGCCGATGGCGACAATACTTATGGTGGCAAGGTCGTTACCAACCCATCGGGCGGTCTTTTGTCCAAGGGTCATCCTCTTGGCGCTACTGGACTGGCGCAATGCTACGAGCTAACACACCAATTGCGGGGTATTGCTGAAGACCGCCAGGTGGAAGGTGCGTGCAACGCGTTGCAGCACAATCTTGGCCTGGGCGGTGCCTGTGTCGTCACAATGTACCAGGCTAATTGAGACCCGCGATGATTGACAGAAATCATATCGGGCTGGAATTGGCGTCTCATTCGGTTGAAGTGGAAAAAGGCAGGTTGCGGTTTTTCGCCAAGGCGACCGGGCAAAGCGAAGCAATCTACCTGGATGAGTATGTAGCAAAAGCTGCTGGCTATCCCACATTGCCGGCACCGCCGACATTTCTGTTTTCGCTGGAAATGGAAAAGCCGGATCCATTCGAGATGTTTTTCACCATGGGGATTGACCTAAAACGGGTTCTGCATGGCGAGCAATCCTTCAAACATCACAAACCTGTTTGCGCCGGTGACACCATAACGTTCACATCAAAGGTTGAAGATATTTTCGACAAAAAGGGCGGGACGCTCGAGTTTGTGGTCCAGAAAACCCTGGCAAAAAATCAACATGATGAAGCAGTTGGTGAGATGACGCGCCTGATTGTGGTGAGGAATTAGAATTATGAGCAATCTTTCGTTTGATGAGATTCAGGTCGGTGATGATCTGCCAGCTCTGACCACGGACGAGATCTCCAGAACCACGCTGGCGCTGTTTGCGGGCGCTTCGGGTGACCACAACCCGATTCACATCGATATCGATTTTGCCAAGTCCGCCGGGATGGATGATGTCTTTGCTCACGGCATGCTGTCGATGGCCTATCTTGGCCGGCTTTTGACCAATTGGGTGCCGCAACAGGCAATCAAGGAATTTGGCACCAGATTTGTCGCGATCACCCAATTGCGTGATGCGATCAGTTGCACTGGACGTGTCACAGAAAAGTTCGAAGAGGCGGGGCAAAAACTGGTCCGACTCGAAATACAAGCTGCAAATCAAAGTGGCGATGTGAAACTTGCCGGCCACGCATTGGTCGAGCTCACCTGAATTCAGAGACTTTACAAGGAAACAATAATGGCAAAGATGGAGGGAAAGACCGCCTACATTACAGGTTCAGGCCGCGGGATCGGCCGGGCGTTGGCGCTGAAACTGGCAAGCGAAGGCGCAAGTATTGTGGTCAACGATTTGGATCAAGAACCTGCCGATGAGGTGGTTTCCACCATTAAAGAGCACGGCGGTGAGGCGATTACAGTTGTGGGCAGCGTTACCGATGACGGCTTTGCGGACCGTTTTGTCAAAGCTGGTGTTGATACCTTCGGCGGTGTCGACATCATTATCAACAATGCCGGTTACACTTGGGATTCCATGATCGGCAGAATGACCGATCAACAATTTGATGCGATGATGGATGTTCACCTCAAGGCGCCATTCCGAATTTTACGCGCCGCATCTGAATTCATTATTCCCGCCGCCAAGGCGGAAGCAGAGGCCGGCAACGAGGTTTTTCGCAAAATCGTCAATATCTCATCGGTTGCAGGCACTGGCGGAAATGCCGGCCAGACAAACTATTCAACTGCGAAATCGGGCATTCTTGGGATGACCAAGACCCTCGCCAAGGAATGGGGGCGTTTCAAGGTCAATGTGAACTGCGTTGCGTTTGGCCTCATCGAAACGCGTCTCACAAAAGCCACCGATGAGAAAAAGACAATTGTTGTTGAGGGTAATGAAGTTGGCGTTGGTGTGCCGGAAAAGGTGATTGCCGGCATTGAGTCCATGATACCGCTGCGCCGCCGCGGCACGGCCGAGGAGGCCGCTGATGGCGTCTATCTCTTCTGCACGCCTGAATCGAATTACATATCAGGCCAAACCCTCATTGTAGGAGGCGGTTTAGCCCTTTGAGGCCTGGTCTGCTCAAGACGGGGTAACCTCTTAGGGCAGACAATACCGGGGGCTGAATTCTGGCGCGGCGGAAGCTGCGCCAGTTTTCATTTGACCGTCAGTCTGTGTTGAGAGGTTTTGAACTCCTGCAGTGCCTGGCGCAGAATTTGCCACGCAGATGACAGGAATAAAGCAGCCATGAATCCGGCTACGATGATGTCAGGCCAGCCGGTCGCGGTTCCCCACACGCCCAAAGCCGCTCCAATGACGGCGACATTGCCGATTGCGTCATTGCGTGAGCAAAGCCACACCGAACGCACATTTGCATCACCATCCTTGTAGCGAACCAGCAACAGAACGCTGATGACATTGGCCGCCAGTGCAAGAAAACCTACAGCCCCCATGACGCCGGCTTGAGGCACACCAAGATAG